>NZ_JBQLZM010000083.1:0-14259 GCF_052168275.1 Parasphingopyxis sp.
ATATCCGCTACAGCTGGCGGCTCGTCATGGCGCCGCCCGATGTGCTGGGCGCGACCGCCGCGCACGAGGTCGCGCACCGGGTCCATATGCATCACGGCCCCGAATTTCACGCGCTGGTGGCGGAGATTTTCGGCCGCGACCCTTCGGCCGAGCGCGCCTGGCTGCGCGAACATGGCGCGGCGCTCTACTGGGTCGGCTCTTCTTCCTGAGCGCGGATGGCCGGCGCCGCCGGAACGTCCCGATCATTTTGCGGCGCCGGATTCTCGCGCCGCCGTTCCGCTCGTCGCTCGCCCTCGCTGCGCCGCAGCACCTCGTCGAGCCATTCCTCGTTCATATCGTCGGGGGCCACCACATCCTCGTAGCGCCGGTCTTCGCCATATATGCCGGGATCGCCGATCGGCATGCCGTTCTCGTCGACGAAGATTTCGTCCTGGAGCGGATCGCCGAAATAGGCGTCGTCCTCGTCCTCGAGCTGCCATTCGGGCAGCGTCACCGCGGTTTCGAATTCCTCGATCGGCCGGCTGGACACCGCATAGCGCATGAAATCGGCAAAGGCGCGCGCCGGCGCGCGCCCGCCCTGCAGACCCGCGACGGCGCGGGCATCGTCGCGGCCCATCCACACCGCGGTGGTCAGGCCGGAGGAAAAGCCGATGAACCAGCCATCCTTGTTCGAACTCGTGGTGCCGGTCTTGCCGGCGACGGGGCGGCCGATCTGCGCCGCGCGGCCGGTGCCGGTGGCCACCGCGGTCTGCAGCAGGTCGGTCATCTCGGCCGCGACATAGGGCGCGACGAGCACCCGGGACTGGTCGATCTCGGCGCGGTAGAGTTCGATCTCCTCGCGCGTGTCGGGATCTTCCATCGTCACCCGGACGATGCCGTAGGGCTCCACCGCGACGCCGCGCGCCGACACCGAGGCGAAGGCGCGCGCCATGTCTATCACCCGGACTTCGGACGTGCCGAGCACCATGGAGGGATGGGTGTTGACCGGCGTCGTGATCCCGAACCGCTGGGCCATGTTGGCGACCGTGTGCAGCCCGACCTCGGCGCCGAGCTGAGCGGCGACCGTGTTCACCGAATAGGCGAAGGCACTGCGCACATCCATTTCGCCCGAAAAGCGGCCCGAGCTGTTGCGCGGCCGCCAGCCGTTCCATTCGACGGGCTCGTCGACGACGCGGTCGCCGGGCGTATAGCCGTTCTCGAGCGCGGCCAGATAGACGAAGAGCTTCCAGGACGAGCCGGGCTGACGCACCGCGGTGACCGCGCGGTTATAGTTGGAGGTCACATAATCGGTGCCGCCGACCATCGCCCGCACGGCGCCGTCGCGGTCGAGCGCCACCAGCGCCGCCTGCGCCCCGGCCGGCGTATGGGCGCGGACCGAATTGACCGCCTGGGCCTGCATTTCGAGATCGAGCGTCGTCCAGACGTCGATCGGCGCCCGGGTCTCGTCGATCAGCAGGTCGAGCTGGTTCAGCGCCCAGTCGGTGAAATAGCGGACCGAGTTGCGGCGCGGCTGGGGGGCGAGCGCGACATCGTCGGGCGTGGCCGCCGCCGCTTCGCTGGCGCTGATCTGGCCGGTCTCGACCATCAGGTCGAGGACGACGCCGGCCCGGCCGATCGCGGCCTCGGCGTCGGCGGTCGGCGAATAGCGCGACGGCGCCTTGACCAGCCCGGCGACGACCGCCGCTTCGGACAGGTCGAGCTCGCGCGCCGAATGGCCGAAGAAGCGGCGCGAGGCCGCGTCGATGCCATAGGCGCCGCCGCCGAAATAGACGCGGTTCAGATAGAGTTCGAGGATCTGGTCCTTGGTGAAGGTCCGCTCCATCGCGAGCGCAAGGATGATCTCGCGGATCTTGCGGCCGAAGGTGCGGGTATTGGTGAGGAAGAGATTCCGCGCGAGCTGCTGGGTGATCGTCGAACCGCCCTGCACCCAGCTGCCGCGTTCGATGCGCACGACCACGGACCGGGCGATGCCGATCGGATCGACGCCGAGATGGCTTTCGAACCGGCGATCCTCGACCGAGATCATCGCGTCGCGCATGATCTCGGGAATCTCGTCGTGCCGCAGCCACTGGCCGTAGCTCGGCCCCATCGCGAAGATGACCGTGCCGTCGGCGGCGCGCACGCGCACCGTCTGGCCGTTGGGCGAGGATTGCAGCGTCTCGAAATCGGGGAGCGAGGACATCGCGATGCCGACCGCGACGGCCAGCGCGACGAAGCCGAGCAACGCGGCATAGAGACCGAACTTGATCAGTCCGATCGAGATGCGCCAGACCGGCCCGCGCGTCGATGCTCGAGATGCCGCCATACCGATTGTCTGCCCTATGCGCCTACCCAGCCGGTCACAAGCGTGTAGTGCGACTGAATGTGGGCTGAATCAACGCAATTCTGCAGTATGGACCGATGCTGCGACGGGCCGTGTCAGGCCGTGTCGCGCGGCCGGAATTCGAGCGCGAGGCTGTTGATGCAATAGCGCAGCCCGGTCGGTGGCGGGCCGTCGGGGAAGACATGGCCGAGATGGCCGTCGCAGCGCGCGCAGCGCGATTCGGTGCGGACCATGCCGTGGCTCATGTCCTGATGGTCGGTCACCGCGTCCGCGCTGGCCGGCTTGGTGAAGCTCGGCCAGCCCGATCCGCTGTCATATTTGGCGCTGCTCTCGAACAAGGCGAGGCCGCAACCCGCGCACAGATAGTCGCCCGCCTCATGGTTGTCGTAGAGATCGCCGGCGAAGGCGGGCTCGGTCCCGGCCTCGCGCAGCACATGATAGCGTTCGGGTGTCAGGCGCTCGCGCCATTCGGCTTCGGTGAGGTCGAGTTTGTCCATGACGGCGAATATGGGCGGCGGGACGCGGGCGATCAAGCGCGGATGCGGGTCGCCTCGCCGAGCAGGCCGACGAGGCCGGGCACGGCGGCGAGCCCGATCGCGTGGCGGGCGAGGCGCGGGCGATCGGCCAGCTTCTTGAGCGCGCTCGCCACGGCGATCGGGCGGCGCGCCGCGCGGGCGAAACCGCGCTGGAAATCGACGGCCGCCGCGGGGCCGCCGCGCAGATAGGCCTTGGCGGCCGCTTCGCCGCTGGCGAGCGCGATGCCGATCCCCTCGCCGGCGAGCGAGGGGATCACCGCGCCCTGGTCGCCGATCCGGAACAGCCCGGCCCGTCCCTCCCGCATCCGCCAGCCATAGGGGACGCGGCTCACCGCATCGGCGCTGCCGGGCAGGGTCTCGCCGGCGAGCCGCGCGCCGAGGTTCGGCGCTTCCGCCGCCAGCCGGTCCAGCAGGTCCATCGGATCGCCGCCCGCGTCGCGCAGCCGCGAGCGGCGCACCGCCATACACAGATTGGCGCTGCCATCCTCCTGGAGCAGCAGTCCCGCATAGCCGTGCCCGAACAGGTGCAGCTCGATCGCGCCGGCGATCCGGTCCTGCAGCGCGGCCGACGCGGCGATCCGCCAGCGCAGGCCCATCCAGGGATCCGGCGCGTCGCGCCCGACCGGCCGCTTGAGTCCGCGCAGTTCATATTTGCCCGTCGCGAGAAACAGCGCGTCGGCCGAAATCGCTTCGCCGTCGCCGATCCGGATATGGCCCGGGCCCTCCGCGCCGCTCAGCGCGACCCCGCACCGGAGTTCGGCGCCCGCCGCGGCGGCCTCTCCGCGCAGCAGATCGTCCAGCCGCCGCCGCGAGAGCCCCACGCCGGGCCGCGGCAGCCGGGCCACGCGCGAGCGATTCCCGACATAGAGCCCGACCCGGTCGATCCGATGCCCGCCGATCCGGCCGGGCGCGAGCCCGATCCGGTCGAGCGTTTCGAGCGTCCGCCAACTGACGAACCCGCCGCACAGAAGGTCCGGCGTCTCGGCATGGCGCTCGATTACCAGCGGCTCCGCGCCGCCGCGCGCCAGGGCGATGGCTGCGGCCAGGCCCGCCGGCCCGCCGCCCGCGATCAGCGCCGCCGTTCGACGCACAGCCGGAACGGGAAACGCCGGACGACCGCGGCCGCACCGGGCGCGATTCCCGCCTCTTCGAGAATGGGCGGCCATTCGTCCGGCCGGTAGCTGCGCGCGATCGACAGCTGCCCGTCCTCGCGCACGATCCGGTGCCAGCCCATAAGCCGCGCCAGCAGCGGATAGCCGAAATGGGACAGCCTATGGCGGTGGAGATCGTTGATCAGCCAGCCACGCCGCGCATTCGCCTCCATATGCCGCAGGAAGGCGATCAGCTGGCCGTGCGTCATATGGTGGGCGACGAGGTTGGAGACGACGAAATCGACCGGCTCGCAATCGGCATAGTCGCCGGTGCGATATTCGATATGCATGCCGTCAGGCGTCTGCGCCTCGGCCGCCGCCTGGCTCTTCGGGTTGAGGTCGATGCCGATCAGCCGCGCCGCGACCCCGCGCGTCGCCGCCCAGCGCGCGATCGCGCGCAGCATTCCGCCCCCGCCATAGCCGACATCGAGCAGGCTGAAACCGTCCAGCCCCTCGGCCGCGCGCCCGAGAAAGCCGAGCGTCGGCCGGGCCGAGAATGTCCAGCGGTTCGCCTTTTCGAGATCGGCGAGCACCGCCGCATAGGTTTCCGGCGCGAGCCCAGGCGCATCCATCTGCTCCTCGGCGATGGTGCGCTGGGCGAGCCCGGTCATCAGGCGCTCCGGTATCCGAAACCCTCGGCGGCGAGGCCCGGCCCGAAGGCGATCGCGATTCCCCGCTCGACGGGCGGCCCCTGCAGAACCCGTTCCAGTGCGAACATCAGCGTCGCCGACGACATATTGCCCTTTTCGCGCAGGATGGTGCGCGAGACCGCCAGCGCGTCCGGCGCGATCCCGAGGCCCTTTTCGACCGCATCGAGGATCGAGCGTCCGCCGCCATGCACGGCCCAGCTGTCGACCGCGCCGGGGCCGGCGTCGTTGCAGATGGCCGCCTGGAATTCGGCATCGCCCAGCGCGTCGCCGATCCGTCCGGGCACTTCGCCCGACAGATGCATGGCGAAGCCGGTATCGCCGACATGCCACTGGATCAGTTCTTCGGATTCCGGCAGCGTCGCGGCGAACTGGCGATCCATGGCGAGGCCGCGGGGTTCGGCGCTGACGATCGCCGCGGCCGCGCCGTCGCCGAACAGCAGCATCGCAAGCAGCGGCTCGAGGGCGTCGTCGGGCTGCAGGTGGAGGGTCGACAGTTCGGCGGTGATGACGAGGACGCGCGCTCCGGGCTCGGAGCGGACGATGTGATAGGCGTTGCGCAGCGCCGTCACCGCGCCGTAACAGCCCATGAAACCGACCAGCGTGCGTTCGATCGATCCGTCGAGGCCGAGTCCGCGCGCGATAAGCTGATCAAGGCCAGGCGCGGTAAAGCCCGTGCAGCTCGCGACGACGAGATGGGTGATGCCGGCGGGATCTGGCGGTTCGGGGAGATTGGCGACGGCTTCGATCGCGAGCCGCGGCGCCGCGTCCGCATAGAGCTGCATCCGCGCCGAGGTCGGCGGCATGCCTGCGGCGTAGAAGCCGCCCGGATTGACCGGCGATCCGCCGTCCGCGCCGCGCGGCAGCACCGACCAGCGATGGTCGATCCCGGCGCGTTCGGCCATGCGGGCGAAAACGCTGCGTTCGCGCGGATCGGACAGCTGCTCGACCGCCCAGCCGATAAAGGCGTGGTGAATATCGTGGTCGGGCGTCGCTGCGCCGATGCCGTTAATATGGGGCGTGGGAATCGGCACGGCAGGACGCTTTCGTAATCGACGCAACGGACATGAGGAACCCCTCATGACAGGGTTTGATCGTTAACGATATATTGATTGGTCGCGCGCGAAAAAGGGGCATGGCCCGTCTGGCCCTCTTTTCGCCCGTTCTGCTCGCCGGAACGTTGCTCCTTGCCGCGCCCTCGGCGGTCGCGGCGCAGGGGGCGTGCCGTCTGTGCGACGATTCGGCGCCGATCGTGGCCCAGGCCCGGCCCGCCCGGCCGCTGCATATCGATATCGACACCGGCATCGATTTCGATCGCATGGCGTTGATCGACTATCAGGGCGGCGCGGCGGAGATCGATCCGCTGACCGGCCAGCGCCGGCTGACCCGTCTGCTCGATCTCGGCGGCCTCGCAATGCGCGGGACCGTTACCATTCGCGGCGAACCGGGCCGCGCGGTGCGGATCGACCTGCCCGACGAAGTTGTGATGCGCGCGCCCGGCGGGCGGCGCGTCGAACTGCGCGACATGCGCAGCGACCTGCCCGCCCAGCCGCGGATCGGAAGCGATGGCGTGTTGCGCTTCTCCTTTGGCGGCCGGATCGATGTCGATGGCGACGATGTCGGCAGTTTCCGCGGAAGAATGCGGATCAGCGCGGAATATGAGTGATCGGCGCGCCGGCCGAATCTTAAGCCGGCTTTAACCATAGTCGTTCGGAAAATCTGAAACATAAACCGGCAATAGGGTCGCTGAATGGCGCGGGGGACACGTTCCGTTCAAGTCTACAATCGGAAAGTGGAAAAGGGACAATTCAATGAACAAGCTTATCACTGTGATCGCCGCTGGCGCGGCGATGGCCGCTATGGGTTCGGCTGCGAACGCCGCTACGGCGACTGCCGATGCGACCGCTGAAATCCTGCAGCAGGTCCAGATCGCCCAGGTCAGCGACCTCAATTTCGGTACGATCGTGCCGGATACGGCCGCTTCGGGCACGGTCGTCGTGGCCGCCAATGCGGCCGGCACGCGCACCTGCGCCGCCAACCTGACCTGTGCCGGTGCGGCGAGCGTTTCGTCGGCGTCGTTCAACGTCACGGGCGCCAACGGCCTGAACGTCGACGTGACCGGTCTCGGCACGCTGACCCAGCTCAGCGACGGCACGAACACGATGCCGATCTCGCTCGCGCCGTCTTCCAGCGTTCTGGCGATGACGGGTTCGGCGGTTCCGCTCTATGTCGGCGGTACGCTGACGGTCGCGGCCAACCAGCCGGCCAACGTCTATTCCGGCAGCTTCACGGTCAGCGTCGACTACCAATAACAGTCCGATGCCGGCTCCGGGCCGGCACGCGATCCCGACTTTGCCCGGCAGCGCAGGCGCGCTGCCGGGTTTTCTTGCCGAAACGGCGCGTTCTTGACGGAAAAGTAACCAGTTTTTGCAAGATTTCGGAGGTATTTCCGGGGGGTGATGCGTTGTGTCGATGCGTTGTGTCCCGGCTGTCCAGACGGAGACCTCGCATGATCCTCAAATATCTGCCCAAACGCGCCCGATCGGGCTGCGCCGCTATCGCCCTTGCTGCCGCAACCCTCGGCGCGCCGGCGCCCGTCCAGGCCAACGACCTCCTCGTCGCGCCGACCCGGGTCGTGCTCAACGGCTCGCGCGGCACCGAAGTGATCCTCAACAATATCGGCGACGAGGAAGCGACCTACCGGATTTCGCTCGAGCTGCGGCGGATGACCGCGGATGGCGGGCTGGAAGAGGTTGAAATTCCCGACGAAAGCGAGGAGGCGGCGCTCGGCATGATCCGCTACGCCCCGCGCCGGGTCGTCCTTCCGCCGAACCAGCCCCAGGCGATCCGCATCGGTGTCCGCGCGCCCGAGGACATTCCCGACGGCGAGTATCGCGTCCACATGCTGTTCCGCGCCATTCCGCGTCCGCGTCCGGCCGCGGCCGAGGCCGAGAGCGCCGGCGAGGGTTTCCAGATCCGGTTGATCCCGGTCTATGGCGTCACGATCCCCATCATCGTCCGTCACGGCAATCTGACCGCGACCGCGGCCATCGCAAATCCACGGATAGTCGAGGAAAACGGCGTCCAGGCGGTCGGTTTCGACCTGAGCCGCGTCGGCGATCGTTCGGTCTATGGCGAGGTTACCGTTACCCGGCCGGGTGTCGACGTGCCGCTGGCGCGGGCGCGGGGCGTCGCAGTCTATGCCGAAATCGGCAGTCGATCGGTCGTGATTCCGGTTTCCGAGGAATTTCAGGGGAATCTCGCCGGTCCGGTCCGCATCCAGTATCGCGAGCCTGACAGCAGCGGCGGAGCGCTGATCACCGAAACCGAGGCGGTGCTGCGCTAGCGCGGCACCGGGGAGAGGCGAGGCGCCATGCTTCGCTGGAAACGCCGTTCGACACTCTTCCTGGCCGGTCTGGCCGCCCTGTTCGGGGCGGCCGGTGCATCGGCGCAGGCCGAATGGGAGGCCCATCCCGACGATTCCCTGCTGCTCGACGTGCGGCTCGGTGAATATCGGCTGGGCGACGGGGTGCGCGGCTACCAGACCCCGGGCAGCGTCTGTATCGATCTTGCCGATACGATCGCGGCGCTCGACCTGCCGATCGCCATCGACGAAGCGGCCAATCGCGCCGAAGGATGGGCATTTACCGAAGAAAACCAGATAGTTATCGACCGCAACCGGAACCGCGTCCGGTTCGGCGAATCGGCCGAGAACCTGCCGGACGGCATCGTTTTCGACACGCCGGAGGGCTGGTGCGTGGCGACCCAGGCGCTGGCCGCCTGGTTCGGCGTTACGATGGAGGCCGATCTGCGCAACGCGGTGCTGCTGCTGAGCTCCGAACAGCCCTTGCCTGTCGAGCGCGCGCTCGAGCGGCGTGCCCGGGCGGCGTCGCTGCGCCCGCGTCCCGATTTCGACCTGTCGGCGCTGCCCCAGGCCGATACCCCGTATCGGATGTGGCGGACGCCCGCGGTCGACGTCGTGGTTTCGCTGGGCGGATTACGCGATCGCCAGCGGCGCGACAGCGGATTCGAGGGACGCTACGAGATTTACGCGGCCGGCGAGATCCTCACCGCTTCGGTCGACGCGCGGCTCGCCTCGGACGATCGCGGAGTGCCGCAATCGCTGCGGGTCCGCGCGTTTCGCAGCTCCAACGAGCCGAATCTGCTGGGCCCGCTGGGCGCGACCCATTTCGCGATCGGCGACGTTTCGAGCCAGTCCTCGCCGATCGCGGTTCAGCCGACGCCCGGCCGCGGCGCGATCGTCACCAACCGGCCGCTCGACCAGCCCGACAGCTTTGACCGGCGCACCTTTCGCGGCGAACTGCCCGACGGCTGGGAAGCCGAACTATACCGGAACGGCCAGTTGCTGGCCTTTTCGCTCGATCGCGGCGACGGCCGCTACGAGTTCGTCGATGTCGAGCTGCGCTACGGCATCAACCGGTTCGAGGTCGTGCTCTACGGTCCCCAGGGCCAGATTCGGCGGGAAACCGAGATCATCAATGTCGGCGCGGCCAGCATTCCGCCGCGCCAGACCTGGTATTGGGCCGGCGCGAGCCAGGACAATCGCGATCTCGTCAATCTCGACGATCGCGATCTGGCGCGCGGCGCCAACTGGCGCGCGGGTTTCGGGCTCGAAAGAGGGCTCAACGCCCGGACGTCGCTGGCCTTCCAGCTCAACAACCTGGTCATCGCCGACGAACGGGTGACGGTGGTCGAGGGTTCGGTCCGCCGGGCGATCGGCCCGGCGCTGGTCGAAGTGACGGCGGCCTGGGCCGACGATGGCGGCTATGCGGCGCGCGCGCAGCTGCTCGGGCGGTTCGGGCGCGCCTATATCAGTGCGGAATCGCTGATCGCCCGCGATTTCCGCACCGAACGCTACAGTATCGACACGACGAGCCGGCACAGCCTGGCCGTCGACCACAGTCTCAATCTCGGCCGCGTCGTCATGCCGGTCCGCGTGCAGACGACTTACCAGACGCGCGAGAATGGCGCCGACCAGCTCGACGTTGCGGCCCGGATTTCCGCCAATATGCGCCGTTTCGCGCTGACCGGGGAGATCGGCTACCGGCGGCAGGGCGCGGCCGCGGGCGGCGGGTCGGGTCCGCCCGACCAGACCAATGCGGCCGTCCTCGCCAATGGCCGGATCGGGCGCGTCCGCCTGCGCGGCGAGGCGCGCTGGCGGCTTTCTCCCGGCAGCCGGTTCGAAAGCGCGTCGCTCACCGCCGATTGGGGAAGCGGCGAAAACAGCGCATGGCGCGCGGAGCTCGGCTATCAGGCGACGCTCGACCGCGCCCGGGCGAGCATCGGCTATGTCCGGCGCTTCGACCGGTTCGCGCTGACCGCCTCGGCCGAGGCGGCGACCGACGGTTCGGTCGCGGCCGGGCTCAACCTCGCCTTCAGCATCGGCCCCGATCCGCGCGGCGGCGTCCATATGACGGCCGACAAGCTCGCGAGCAACGGCCAGACCGTCGCGCGCGTCTATCGCGATCTCAACAATGACGGTGTGCGCCAGCCTGGCGAACCCTTCGAAGAAGGGGTGCAGATCACGACCGGCCGCGCGCCCGCCAACGACCCGACCGACGAGAACGGGCTCGCCGTGGTGACCGGGCTCACGCCGTACCGGCCGATCCTCGTCGGCATCGACACCTCCTCGCTCGCCGATCCCTTCGTCCAGCCGCGCGGACCTGGCGTCGTCGTCACCCCGCGGCCCGGAATCGCCGCGACCGTCGAGCTGCCGCTGGTCAGCGCCGGCGAGATCGACGGCGTGCTGGTCCGCGCGGGCGGCGGGGCGCTCGAAGGCGTGGATCTCGAGCTGGTCGACGTCGAGGGCCGCGTCGTGAAGACCGTGCGGACCGATTTCGACGGATTTTTCGTCTTCGAGGGCGTGCCCTATGGCGAATACAGCGTGCGGATGGCCGAACTCTCCGCCCAGGCGGTCGGCGCAAGCGCCGCGCTCGGCCGCCGGGCCTTCGTCACCGACGATAACGACAGCGTCCGGCTGGGGACGGTCGCGATCGGCGCGAATGCGGTATCGTCCTCGGAAACCCCGTAGCGGGATTCATCTGTCAGACTCGGCCTTGCGGTCGAGCGCGGTACCGGGTTTGATTTGTCAGACTCAACCTGTCGGTTGAGCGCCGCACCGGCCCGCTCCCCCTCCCGGCCTCCCATCGAATGTACCCTGTGGGAGGCCGGGAGGGGGAGCGGGCCGGTGCGGCGAACTTCCGTCAGGAAGTTTCTGACAAAATTGAATCCCGGTGCCGCGCGTGAGCGAAGCGAAGGTCTGACCGACAAGAAAGTCTGACAGGCAAAAGTCGCGCCGCGCGACTTTCTCGCTCTCTCGACTATCTGGAAAACCGGAAAATGGTGCGGTCGAGAAGACTCGAACTTCCACGGGCGTTAGCCCACAACGACCTCAACGTTGCGCGTCTACCAGTTCCGCCACGACCGCACATTTTCCTGATCGCCGGTCATGGACCGGCCTCTGGCAGGCGCGAGCCTCTAGCAAAGGGCGCGGGCGGGCGCAATGGGCGAACGCATGCGAATCCGGGCGCACAAGCGATTTATCGCCCAAATCCCTGCATTAACGCTCTTTTCCGGCCGGTTTAACCATTTCTTTACCTTCCGGACCCGCGGCGAACCGCCTAGCCCGATCGCATGGTTTTCGCGTCCGCCCTCCTGTTGCTCGCCGCGCTGCCCGAATCCGGCGCGATCGCGCAGGCCCGCGCCACCGTCCGCATCGTCGCCGCCGGGTCCGTCGATTTCGATCGCGCGGATCGCTCCGTCGGCCAGCCCGGCCGCGTGGAAATTCGCCGGATGCCGGGCCCGGACACGGGCGATACCGACCGGATCCACCGCCTCGTCGAATTCGAATAGAAGCCCGCCTCAATAGAGGAACATCGGCATCCCTTCGATGCGCAGCAGCTTCGCGCGATAGGCCGTGCTGTCGTAGAGATTGGCGGTATCGACCGATTTCTGCCGTTCGAGCAGCGTGTCGTTGGGGACATGGCAGTAATTGCCGTCGGTCAGCGCGACCATCCGCCCCGCCTGGCCGTCGCGCAGCAGCTGGACCGCGAGCCCGCCGAACGCGAAGCCGACCATCCGGTCCATGGCGTCGGGTTCGCCCGCGCGCATCAGATAGGCGAGCTCCTGGACGACTGTGCCAATGCCCGTCCGCGCCTCGATGATCCGCGCCAGCCGCTGCCCGACCCCGCCCTCGATCCGGTGCGTCGCCGATTTGCCGAGCTCGCCGCTCGCCTCCTCGCCGACGATCCGCGCGCCTTCGGAAATCACGCACATCGCGTAATTTTCGCCGCTCTGCTCGCGGTCCTCGGCAAGCAGCGGGACAAGGATATCGGGGTCCGCCGGCACTTCAGCGATCACCGTGCGCGCGACCTGGGCGAGAAAGCCCGAAAGCAGCGCGGTTTCGCCGGACCGGCGGCCGAACAGCTCGACCACGCCGATCCGCTCATGGCTGCGCGTCGTCGTCCTGAGGGCGTTGATCGCTTCGACCGACCGCGTGATCGCGGTCGAAAAGCCGATGCAGTAATCGGTGCCGTGAACGTCGTTGTCCATCGTCTTGGGGATCGAGATGACGGTGAAGCCTTGCTCGGCCAGATGCGCGGAAAAGCGCAAGGTGCCGTCGCCGCCCAGCGTGACCATCGCGTCGATGCCGAGCCGGTCGAGCACGTGCAGCACATGATCGGTCCGGTCGCCCTCCTTCTGCGTGCGCGGATCGGTGCGCGAGGTGTGGAGGATCGTGCCGCCGCTGCGGTCGATGCCGCGGACCCGGGCGCGGTCGAGCGGCCAGCTCTGCGCGGCGACCGTCGCGGGATCGTCGGGATCGATGCGGAGAAACCCCTCCCAGCCGCGCCGGAATCCGGTCACCGTCCAGCCTTCGTCGAGCGCGCCCAGCGTGATCGCGCGGATACAGGCGTTCAGTCCCGGCACGTCGCCGCCGCCCGTCAGGATGCCGATATGGATGGGACCCTCCTGTGCCTGATCCGAGCCGCCAGCATAGGGCGGTTTGCGCGCGGTAAAAGCGGATTATCGGCCGCAGGACCGCCCGGCCAAGCTTTTGTTTGAACCGGCGGCGAATCCCTCTATCGAGACGGGCATGACCGGACCCACGCCCAAGCCCTGGATCGCGGCGATGACGCCCTATGCGCCCGGCCGCTCGAAAGGCGCGTCCGATGCGCCGGCGGTCAAGCTTTCGTCGAACGAGAATCCGCTGGGCACGAGCGAGAATGCGGCGCAGGCACTGGCCGGGGCGCGCGGCAGCCTCGCCCGCTATCCCGATCCGGCCTCGACCGCGCTGCGCGAGGCGATCGCGGCGTTGAACGGCATCGCGGCCGAGCGGATCATCTGCGGCACGGGGTCGGACGAGATTCTGCATCTCTCCGCCGGCGCCTATGCCGCGCAGGGCGACGAAATTCTCTATGTCCGCTACGGCTTTTCGGTCTATCCGCTCGCCGCGCGACGGGTCGGCGCAACCCCGGTCGAGGCGCCGGACCGCGATTATGCGACCGATGTCGATGCGCTGGCCGCGGCGCTCACCGCGCGCACGCGCGTCGTCTTCCTCGCCAACCCGAACAATCCGACCGGCACCTATACGCCGATGGCGGAGGTGCGGCGGCTGCACGCGGCGATGCCCGGCGATTGCCTGCTCGTGATCGACCAGGCCTATGCCGAATATCTGCCCGACGGGGAGGCCGAGGCGCCGCTCGCACTGGCCCGCAACGCGCGCAACATTCTGGTCACGCGGACTTTTTCGAAGATTTACGGGCTCGCGGCCGAGCGGATCGGCTGGGGCTATGGCCCGGCGCCGGTGATCGACGCGCTCAACCGGATCCGCGCGCCTTTCAACGTCACGACTGCCGGCCAGGCCGCGGCGATCGCGGCGCTCGAGGACCGGGATTTCGTCGAGACCAGCCGCGCGCACAACCGCGAGTGGCGCCGCTGGCTGGCGGAGCGGATCGCGGCGCTCGGCAATGCCGGGCTGCGCGCGATCCCGTCCGAAGCCAATTTCCTGCTGATCCTGTTCGAGGGCGCTCTGACCGCCGAAGCCGCCTATGAAGGGCTGCTTGCGCGCGGCTATATCACCCGCTGGCTCCCCGGCCAGGGCCTCGCCCACGGCCTCAGGATCACGATCGGCACGGAAGCGGAAACCCGCGGCGTGGCAGCGGCGCTCGAGGAACTGGTGGCGGGGGCGCTTTGATATCGTCAGACTCAACCTGTCGGTCGAGCGCCGCAGATTCCTTTTTTTGTCAGAATTTCCCTGTCGGGAAATCGCCGCACCGGCCCGCTCCCCCTCCCGGCCCCCCAACAGGGTACACTCAATGGGAGGCCGGGAGGGGGAGCGGGCCGGTGCGGCGACGTTGCGCGAGCAACGTTCTGACGAACAGATTTCGGTGCGGCGCTCGACCGTTAGGGCGAGTCCGACAAAAAGGGCCGCTCCATGACCGTCCGCAAGCGCATCATCCCCTGTCTCGACGTCGCCAATGGCCGCGTCGTGAAAGGCGTCAATTTCGTCGATCTCGCCGATGCGGGCGATCCGGTCGAGCAGGCGCGCGTCTATGACGCGGCCGAAGCCGACGAGCTCTGCT
>NZ_JBQLZM010000084.1:0-15474 GCF_052168275.1 Parasphingopyxis sp.
CAAGGTGCTTATCCCGATCCGCCTCGGCGCGGGGCTGAGGCTCGGCGCCAATATCGGGTATATGAATTTCAGCCGCAATCGCCGCTGGCTGCCCTTCTAGATTGCCAGGATTTTCCTGACGGGAAATCGCCGCACCGGAAGTTGATTGTCAGACTCGACCGGACGGTCGAGCGCAGCACCGCCCCCAGACGGTATCCAGCGACGTTGCGCGAGCAGCGTTCTGACAAACAAACACACCTTCTCCTTCGCCAACAATTTTCGTGTGGCGCGGTCCGCGCGATCGGCCTAGCGCAGCGCCATGAGCGAGCAGCAGAACACGCCGGCCGGCTATGCCTTCGGGATCGGGGTCTATCTCCTCTGGGGGCTGGTGCCGCTCTATTTCAAGCTGCTCGACCATGTCGGCGCGGTGGAAACTGTCGCGCACCGGATCCTCTGGTCGGTCGGGCTGTTGCTCGCGCTGCTGCTCGCGCTCGGCAAGCTGGGCGACCTGCGCGCCACGGTGCGCAACCGCCGCACGCTGCTGGCGCTGACCGCGTCGGCGGCGCTGATCGCGGTGAACTGGCTCGTCTATATCTGGGCGGTCACCAACGAACATATCCTCGCCGCGAGCCTCGGCTATTTCCTCAATCCGCTGCTCAACGTCGCGCTCGGCACGGTGCTGCTCAAGGAAAGGCTGCGGCCGGCCACCGTCGTCGCGATCGCCCTCGCCGCGATCGGGGTCGCGATCCTCGCCTGGAGCGCGCTCGACACGCTGTGGATCAGCGGGACACTCGCCGTCTCCTTCGCGCTCTACGGCTATGTCCGCAAGGTCACTGACGCCGGCGCGATCGCGGGGCTGGCGGTCGAAACCACGCTGCTGAGCCCGCTCTGCATCGCCTATCTGGTCTGGCTGGGCCTGTCCGGCGGGCTGATGTTCGGTACCGACACGGAAACCGACATCCTGCTGGTGACGGCGGCGCTCGTCACCTCCGTGCCGCTGATGCTGTTCGCCGCCGCGGCCAAGCGGCTGACGCTGACGACCCTGGGCTTCATCCAGTATATCGCGCCCTCGATGGTGTTCGTGATCGGCGCCTTCGTGTTCGACGAGCCTCTCAACAGCGGCCAGATCGCCTGTTTCCTGTTCATCTGGGCCGGGCTTGCGCTGTTCACGATAGACAATCTCCGCCTGGCGCGCGCAAGCCGGCTGCGCGCGCGCATCCCGGCCTGAGGATCCGCTATCCGTCCAGCGTCCAGCCGAGAGTTTCGCTGGCCTGGAAGGGGACGAGTTCGGCACCGCCCGCGGCCAGCCGCTCGGGCACCGTCGTCGGCGCGCGGCGCAGCGTCACCGTGCCCGTATTGAGCGGCAGGCCGTAGAAGCGCGGACCATGTTCCGAGGCGAAGCCTTCGAAATGGTCGAGCGCGCCTTCGGCCTCGAAAACGCAAGCATAGCTTTCGAGCGCGAACGGCGCGTTGAAGATGCCCGCGCAGCCGCAGGCCGATTCCTTGTCCGCGCGCGCATGGGGCGCGGTATCGGTGCCGAGGAAGAATTTGGGCGAGCCGGACACGGCCGCCGCGCGGACCGCCAGCCGGTGCCGCTCGCGCTTGGCGACGGGCAGGCAATAGGCGTGCGGGCGGATGCCGCGCTCGAAGATCGCGTTGCGGTTGATGACGCAGTGATGGGGCGTGATGGTCGCGGCGATATCGGGTCCGGCGCTTTCGACGAAGCTCACGGCGTCGGCCGTGGTGATATGTTCGAAGACGATCCTGAGCGCCGGGAAATCGCGGGTCAGCGGCTCCAGGATGCGCTCGATGAACACGGCCTCGCGGTCGAAGATGTCGACATCGCTATCGGTCACCTCGCCATGGATAAGGAGCGGCATGCCGATCGCCTCCATCCGTCCGAGCACGCCGCGGATATTCGCGATATCGGTGACGCCGCTGTCGGAATTGGTCGTCGCCCCGGCCGGATAGAGCTTGGCGGCGGTGAACACGCCGTCCGCATGGCCGGCCGCGAGATCGTCGGGATCGATCGTATCGGTCAGATAGGCGGTCATCAGCGGGGTGAAATCGCTGTCTTCGGGAAGCGCGGCCATGATCCGGTCGCGATAGGCGTCGGCCGCCTTCGCCGTCGTCACCGGCGGCGCGAGATTGGGCATCACGATCGCGCGGGCGAACTGCCGGGCGGTATAGCCCGCCACCGCCTCGAGCATCGCGCCGTCGCGCAGATGGACGTGCCAGTCGTCGGGCCGGCGGATCGTCAGAATATCGGTCATGCGGCTTCCCTTTGCACGGTCCGATACCTAATTGAAGCCCATGGCCGCCACCACCCTTTCCGACCGCGCGCTGATCCGCCTGTCCGGCGAGAATGTCCGCGAATTCCTGCAGGGCCTCGTCACGCAGAATGTCGACCGGGTCCGGCCCGGCGCGCCGCAATGGACGGGCCTGCTGACCGCGCAGGGCAAGGCGCTGTTCGACTTCCTCCTCTGGGCGGACGGCGAGGACTTGCTTGTCGACTGCGAAGCCGCGGCGGCTGACGATCTCGCGAAACGCCTGACGCTCTACCGGCTGCGCCGCCCGATCACGATCGCCCGAGACGACGCGCTGGCGGTCCATTGGTCGCCCGATGCGCGCGACCATCCGGCCGACCCGCGCCTTGCCGCGCTCGGCCATCGCTGGATCGCACCGACCGGCGAACCGGCGGCGGGGTGGCGCGCCCATCGCCTGGCGCTTGGCGTGACCGAGGGCATCACGGAACTGGGCAGCGACAGGACGCTCTGGCTCGAATGCAATGCCGAGGAGCTGAACGGCGTCGATTTCGCGAAGGGCTGCTATGTCGGGCAGGAGAACACCGCCCGCATGCATTACCGCAACAAGGTCAACCGCCGTCTCGTCGTCGTGCCGCTCGACCGGGCCGACGAAAAACGCCAGCGCATCGCCTATCCCGATCTCGGCCTGTCGGTCGACCATCGCCGGGTCGAGGATCTGGCCGGGCTCGACATGCCGGACTGGCTGGCCGCCGCGATTTCCCAACCGGGGTAGCGGCGCACGGGCCTATTCCTGCGCGCCGCCGTCCGGCGCGAGCCAGCTCAGCGCCACGAAACCGGGCTGCTCGCCGGGCAGCCGCCGCGCATCGACCCCGGCTTCGCGCATCCGCTCGATGACGATGGCGGACGCGGCGTCCGATCCCGAAACGCCGACCGGCACCGCTAGGCGCTGCGCCGCCCAGATGGCGAGATCGATGTTCCGCCGTCCGGCCGCATCGAGCCCGTCCTCGCCCACGCCGAGCGCGGGCAGCTCCTTGGCCGGCGGGATCACCTGCACGTCCCAGTCCTCGGCCCGCGCATTGGCCCGGCGTTCGAGCGCATGATAGGTTTCGAGTTCCGCGCCCGGCAGCGCCCGCACCCGGACGATCGCGCGCCGGCTATTGCGGTCCACCGTCACCTCGTCGGCGTTGACGCCGGCGATCAGCGCCAGCCGGTCGGTCAGGTCGGCAATCTCCTCGCGCGTCGCGGCAGCCTGTTCGCGCATCCGGGCGAGGGCCAGCTCGGCGCTGTCGGTCGTGCTTTCGGTGTCCACCTGGAACTGGCGCAGGTCGACATTCACCATCCGGCCCAGTTCGCGCCGCAAAGTCCGCTGCGCGCGTTCCTCGGCGCCGCCGACGATCTCGGGGGTCAGCACCGAGGCAGTGACGGTGATCGGCTCCGCGTCGAAATCGAAATCGAGCTGCGAGATGCGCGCCGCGTCGCCGAACTCGTCGCGGACCAGCTCCTGCGCCTGGCGCGTCGCATTCGCCTCCCAGGAGATCTGGCGCAGCGAAAAGCCGAGCGGGATCGCGAGCGCGACGAACACGAGAACGATCACCACCGACTGGGCGAAGCTCTGCTTGGACGAGAGATAGGTGCTGAAGCCGTAGACCCGCGCCATGACCGCCGCGGTCAGCGCGATCGTCATCAGGTTGGTGAAGAAGAGGAACAGCGCGCCGCCGAACACCGCCCAGTTGAAGGTGGCGAGGCCGAAACCGATCGCGGCGAGCGGCGGCATTAGGGCGGTCGCGATGGCGACGCCGACGATCGTCCCGTCCCGCCCCCGGATCATCGCATAGGCGCCGGCCAGCGCGGAGAAGAGCGCGACGCCGAGATCGAACAGGTTCGGCCGCGTGCGCGCCGCGATCTCCGACGTGATCGTCTGGAGCGGCGACATGGCGACGATGACCGCGCAGAACAGGATCGCGACGATCGTGCCGAGCCCGAGCGCGCGCCCGGCATCCCTGAGCCAGCGGAAATCGCCGACCGCCAGCGCGAAACCGATGCCGAGAATGGGGCCCATCAGCGGCGAGAGCAGCATCGCGCCGATCACGACCGCCGGCGAGGAGAGCAGCATGCCGAGAATCGCGATCCCGGCCGACATGCAGGTCATGAAGACATAGCGGGGCGTCCAGCCCGATTCGCCGCGCACCTTCTCGATCACCGCGACTTGGTCGACCTCGCGGCATACCATGCGCCACCAGCGGCGGATCAGGGCGATCGAGCCGCTGACCGGATTGCGATTAACTCCGCTATCGGCTTGTCCGTCCGCCATTTTTCGCCGTCCCTAAGTGGAAAGCGCAGGCATAGGCGCAACGCTCCGGTGCGACAATTCTCCCTGGCGCAAATAATAATTGATATTTACTATCGTTTATCATAAAACTGTAATGCTGATGCGATACAGTAGCATCGAGGAGAATAGCATGGCCCGTCCCCAGACCGACCACGAAGCCGCCGCCGAGCAGTTGCTCGAGGCCGCCGAACAGCTGATCCGCGAGCGCGGCCCGGTGATACCGAGCATCACCGATATCGCCAATGCCTGCGGCATGTCGCAGTCCAACGTCTACCGCTTCTTCCCGAACAAGGAAGCGCTGTGGGAAGCGTCCGTCGAGCGCTGGTTCCGGCCGTTCAACGAAATGATGGACGAAGTGGTCGAGAGCGACCTTCCGCCGCGCGAGAAGCTCTACCAGTTCTTCGCCCGGCGGTTCGCCGAGAAGCGGCGGCGCTACGAGGACGACCGGGACTATTTCCTGGCCTGCATGGCGCTCGGCGAAGAGCACCCCGAAGTGGTCATGAGCTATGTCGATCTCGCCGATCATTACATGGCGACGATCCTCGCCGAAGCCATTTCCGAGGGAGAGTTTCCGGGCATGACGATCGACGGGCTGATGTCGCCGGTCAATCTGATGCTCGCGCCCTTCTGCGACCCGGGCCTGATCCCGCATTATGACAGCGCGAACATGGAAAACCTGCGGATCGCGGTCAACACGCTGTTCAACGGACTGAGCGCCAAATGCGCGGACGCGCCGGAAGCGAGCGGAACGCCTCTGAAGCTGGCGTCTTAGGATTTTTTCGTCAGACCTCGCCTTCGGCTCAGGGCGGGTGCGGCGAACTTCTGCTAGGAAGTTTCTGACAAACTGACCCCCGGCCAGTTCTTCATCGATCCGGGCGGCGGGCTCGCCTTCATTTCGGTCTCGTCGAGCGCGGCCAGCGCGCGTTCGCGGTCTGCTTCGGTAAACGCGCCCGTCGTCAGGCAGAATTCGACCATGTTGCCGTTGGGATCGCGCGTATAGACCGAGCGGCACCAATTATGGTCGATCTCGAGCACGTCGAGCCCGGCATCGTTCCAGCGCTCGCGCCAGTGATCCAGCTCTTCGCGCGTATCGACGGCGAAGCTGTAATGGTTGGTGCCCGGCGGCATTTTGGCGGCCGCGTTGAGATCATGCACCTGGTCCGCCTGCCCCGGTACCTCGTGCAGCTCCCAAAAGGCGATGAAACGGCTGTCGTCGCCGTCCATCCGGTAGAAGAAATGCTTGCCCCAGCCGCCGCCCATTACCGGTGCGATTTCGACCTTGACCAGCTCGAAACCCATCACGCCCTCGTAGAATGCGTGGATCGCCTTCATGTCCTTCGCGGCGAGCGCGAGATGGTGATAGGCCATGTCAGTGCTCCTCAACTGTAATTTCCATTACGCGTCTCGGCGGATGTTCCATACCCGTCATTGCGAGCGCCGAAGGCGCGCGGCAACCCAGAGCCGCGAGAGTCGCCGCCAGCCGCTCTGGATTGCTTCGTCGCTTCGCTCCTCGCAATGACGGTGAGGCAACATTCAGTCGTCCTTACGCCTGTTGTCGACCATGCCCATGACATCGGCGGTGGCGCCTTCGGGCGCCGGCACCTCGGCCACCGGATCGTCGACATCGTCATATTCGAGGCGGAGCGCCCGGCTCATGACCGCATGCATCATATAGGTCGCGGTAATGTAGGTGAGTTCGAGGATCTGCTCGTCCGAGAGGTGCGCCTTGAGCGTATCGAACACGCCGTCCGGCACGCGGCCATGCTGGAGCACGAGGCAATCGGTATAGGCGAGCACGGCGCGCTGGATCTCGTCGAAACAGTCGGCGACCGGCCAATGGGCGATCGCCTCGGCCTGTTCGTCGGTCAGCCCGGCGAAGCGCGCGGCCTTCATGTGCTGCGAATAGACGAAGCGCGATCCGACGGCATAGCCCGCGCGCGTCTGGCCGAGCTCGCGCAAGACCGGATCGAGCGTGCGATTGGCGGACCGATAGAAGCCGAAGCCTTCGGTCGTGTGCTTGAACGCGTCGGGGACGAGCGCGAACACCGTCCACCAGTTGCCGGGCGTTCCCGTCGCCGTTCCGGGCTCGGCCACCGGATCGCGATCGCCGAACAGCGCGGTGTAGAGCGCCTTCACATAGTCGTCGGCATTGTCGCGGGACACTTGGGAGAGACGGGGCATGGCGGGAGACTAGCGGAAAGCGCCATGGGCAACCAGCCCGTCGAGAAACGGGTTCGTGCGATTGACGCGGGGTCGCCCTCCGCGCCATATTCGGGTCAGGGGGAAATCGATGACCGATACCGTTTTCGCACACTGCAGGCCGGCTATTCGGGGAGCATTCGCAGCGATGCTGCTGATAGCAGGCCTCGCTATGGTCCAGCCGGACGCGGCTATCGGTTATCAGGGCCGATCGCTCCAGGCGTTTGAAACCCAGGCCGAACTGACCGAGTATCTGCAAGACATCCGGGAGGTGCGCGAGGCGAGGCTGGAACGCCAACGGCGCGAAGCCGAAGAGCAGCGCCGCCGGATGCAGGAAATGCGCGAACGCTTCGACGCCTATCAGGAAGAGGTTCGGCGCCGCGAAGAGGCCGGTCTGCCCCCGCCCGACGGCCCGCCGCCTCCGCCGCCACCCCCTCCACCACCACCGCCTCCGCCGCCCCCGCCACCCGCACCGGCGGCCGAAATGGCGGACTCGGAGAGCATCACCAACAATCAAACGGCCGGCGTCGATGAGGGCGGCATCGTGAAAATCCGGGGTGATATCCTCGTCATCCTGCGGCGCGGCCGGCTGTTCACCGTATCGATCGCGGGCGGCGGCATGCGGCCGATCGATATGATCGACGCCTTCCCGCCGGATACCGACGGCAGCCAATCCTGGTATGACGAGATGCTGATTGCCGGCGACCGGGTCATCGTGATCGGATACAGCTATCGGCGCGGCGGCACGGAGGTGAACCGCTTCCGCCTGTCCGACGATGGGCGGCTGGCCTTCGAAGACGCGCACCATTTGCGGTCCAACGACTATTATTCGGCCGAGAATTACGCCTCGCGCCTGATCGGCAACTGGCTGATTTTCTACACCCCGCTCAACCTGTTCCGCGGCGAGGATCCGCTGGATGCCCTGCCCGGGGTAAAGCACTGGGGCGGGAATCCGGAGAACCGGGTATTCGAGCGGATCACCCCGCCGGGCCGGGTCTATGCGACGCCTGCCATCCGGCGCTCGGCATCGGAGAGTTTCTCGACACTGCACAGCGTGACGAGTTGCGATGTTGCCTCGCCGGATTTCGATTGTACCGCGACCGGTGTGATCGCAGGCCCGTCTCGCGAATTCTATGTCGCGGGGGACGCCGTCTATCTCTGGGTCAGCAACGCCGATCCCTATGACCGATCGGGCGCACCCCGCTATTCGCATATCTACCGGCTACCGCTTGGCGAAGAGGCGCCCTCGGCCATCGGCGCGCGCGGCGCACCGATCAACCAGTTCTCCTTTCGCGCGGATTCCGATCCGGACATGCTCAACGTGGTCGCGCGCGCGGGCGGGGGCGGCGATGCCATGTGGGAACCCGAGGCACCGACCGGCACGATCAGCCTGATCCGCGTGCCGCTGAGCGACTTCGGCGACGGCAGCAGCGAAGTGCGCCAGCGCTATTACCGGCATCTCGAACGCAACGAGACCGTCTACCAGTTCGAAAACCGGTTCGTCGGCGATCACCTGGTTTACGGTCATGGCCGCGCCAATGCATGGCGCAACCCGCCCGACTATAGTTCCGAACCGCTCGCCTATGCCGTGCCGCTGAGCGGCGGATCGATTGCCGAGTTCAGGCTCGGGCATGGCGTCGAACGGATCGAGCCGATGGGGGCGGACGCGATTATCGTCGGCAGCAATCTCGAAAACGGCCTAGGTTTCAGTGCGATCGAGCTGACCGGCGGCCTGCCCGATCTCGGCGACGCCTATGTGCTGGCGGCCACGGGCCAGGGAGAATCGCGCAGCCATGCCTATTTCTACCGGCCCGATCCGGGGTCGGCGGATGGCGCATCGGGCACGCTCGGCCTGCCCATCGCGCGAGAAGTCCAGCCGCAATATCGCCAGCTGTTCGGCAGCGCGGCGGCGATGCTGTTCCTGCGCCGCGACGACCGGCAATTCTCACCGGCCGGGGAACTGGATGCGGTGGTCGAGGGCGTCACCAATGACGGCTGCCGCGCCTCCTGCACCGACTGGTACGGGAACGCCCGGCCGATCTTCCTCAGCACCCGTACCTTCGCCCTGCTCGGTTACGAGCTGGTCGAGGGGCGGCTTGAGGATGGCCGGATCACCGAGATCGGGAGGCTCGATTATGCGCCGCGCCCGACCAACCCCGTCGAATAGACGGGGCTGGGAGCGGCATTAGGCCGCCAGGTTCCGCAGCACATAATGGAGGATGCCGCCGTGGCGGAAATACTCCATCTCGTTCGCGGTATCGATGCGGCAGAGCGTTTCGAAGGTCGCTTTCTCGCCGTTCGCGCGCGTCATCTCGACCTCGACCGTCTGGCGCGGATCGATGCTCGCAACGCCCCGGATCGTGAAGGTCTCGGTGCCGTCCAGCCCGAGCGTTTCGCGGGTCACGCCCTCGGCGAACTGGAGCGGGAGGACGCCCATGCCGACGAGGTTCGAACGATGGATACGCTCGAAGCTTTCGACGATAACCGCCTTTACGCCCAGGAGGTTGGTGCCCTTCGCGGCCCAGTCGCGCGAGGAGCCGGTGCCATATTCGGCGCCGGCGATGACGACCAGCGGCGTGCCTTCGGCCTTGTAGCGCATCGCCGCGTCGTAGATCGACATCTGCTCGCCCGACGGGATGTGCTTCGTATAGCCGCCCTCGACACCGTCGAGCATCCGGTTCCTGATGCGGATGTTGGCGAAAGTGCCGCGCATCATGACCTCGTGATTGCCGCGGCGCGAGCCGTAGCTGTTGAAGTCCTTCCGGCTAACCTGATGATCCGTAAGGTATTTTCCGGCCGGTGAGTCCTCCTTGATGGCCCCGGCAGGCGAAATATGATCGGTCGTGATCGACTGGCCGAAGAGCGCCAGCGGCCGCGCGTCGACGATGTCCCCGATCGCCTCCGGCTCCATCGTCATCCCCTCGAAATAGGGGGGATTCTGCACATAGGTCGATCCGCTCCGCCAGCGATAGGTCGCGCTCGGCTCGACATCGATCGAGCGCCACATTTCGTCCCCATCGAACACGTTCGCGTACCGGCTTTCGAACATGTCGCGATTGACATGCGCCTGGATCGTCTCGGCCACTTCGGCGTTCGACGGCCAGACATCGGCGAGGAACACGTCCGCCCCGTCATGCCCCTGCCCCAAAGGCGTCGTCGTGATATCCTCGGTCACCGTGCCCTTGAGAGCGTACGCCACCACCAGCGGCGGCGAGGCGAGGAAGTTCGCGCGCACATCCTGCGACACGCGGCCCTCGAAATTCCGGTTCCCCGACAGCACGCTCGCCGCGACGAGGTCGTTCTCGTTCACGGCCTTCGAAATCGGCGGCGCCAGCGGCCCGCTGTTCCCGATGCACGTCGTGCAGCCATAGCCGACCAGGTCGAAGCCCAGCGCGTCGAGATCGTCCTGCAGGCCCGAGCTCTCCAGATAGTCGGTCACCACCTGCGATCCCGGCGCGAGGCTCGTCTTCACCCAGGGCTTGACGGTGAGCCCCTTTTCGCGCGCCTTTTTCGCGACCAGCCCGGCCGCCGCCATCACCGCGGGGTTCGAGGTGTTGGTGCAGCTCGTGATCGCCGCGATCACGACATCGCCATCGCCAATATCGTGGTCCACGCCCTCGACATCCACGCGCTTGCCGTCGCGGCCATAGACGCTCTGCATCTCGCCATTAAAGAGTTCATCGACCTCGGGGAGGATCACCTTGTCCTGCGGCCGCTTCGGCCCGGCGAGGCTCGGCACGACCATCCCCATGTCGAGCGCGAGCGTGTCGGTGAACACGGGGTCCGGATCGTCGACCGAATGCCAGAGGCCCTGTTCGCGGCAATAGGCCTCGGTCAGCGCGATCTGCCACTCGTCGCGCCCGGTCAGGCGCATATATTCGGTCGTCTTCTCGTCGATCGGGAAGAAGCCGCAGGTCGCGCCATATTCGGGCGCCATGTTGGCGATCGTCGCGCGATCGGCGAGCGTCAGGCTCTTCAGCCCCTCGCCGTAGAACTCGACGAACCGCCCGACCACGCCCTTTTCGCGCAGCATCTGGACGACCGTCAGCACGAGATCGGTCGCGGTCACGCCCTCGGCCATCGCGCCGGTCAGATGAAAACCGACGACTTCGGGGATCAGCATCGAGACCGGCTGGCCGAGCATCGCGGCCTCGGCCTCGATCCCGCCGACGCCCCAGCCGAGCACGCCGAGCCCGTTGATCATCGTCGTGTGCGAGTCCGTCCCCACCAAGGTGTCGGGATAGGCGACGAGATTGCCGTCCGCATCCTCGCTCGACCAGACGGCGCGCGCGAGATTTTCGAGATTGACCTGGTGGCAGATGCCCGTCCCCGGCGGCACGACCTTGAAATTGTCGAACGCGCCCGCGCCCCATTTGAGGAATTCGTAGCGCTCCATGTTGCGCTGATATTCGAGCGCGACATTCTCCTCGAACGCGGTCGGCGTACCGAACTCGTCGACCATCACCGAGTGATCGATCACCAAGTGGACCGGCACCTGCGGATTGATCTTCTCCGCCTCGCCGCCCAGCGCCACGATCCCGTCGCGCATCGCGGCGAGATCGACGACCGCCGGTACCCCGGTGAAATCCTGCATCAGCACGCGCGCCGGGCGATACTGGATCTCGCGCGAGATCTTCCGCTCCTTGAGCCAGTCCGCCATCGCGGTCAGATCGTCCCCGGTCACCGTGACCCCGTCCTCGAAGCGCAGCAGATTCTCGAGCAGCACTTTCATGCTGAACGGCAGACGCGAAACGTCACCGAGCTTCTCGGCCGCCTTGGCGAGGGAGTAATAATGAACGGTCCTGCCCTCGACCGTGAGGGAGGAACGGGTGGAAAGCGTGTCGTGGCCGGTCTGCGTCAATGGAGTGCCCTTCGCGAACTGTGCCCGACGCCGGAAGGGGGACTGCGGCGGGGCGCAGCGGCCGGCGGGCGGACGGTGAATGAGTCGGGAGGGGTTTAGCGGGTGAGCGGGTGTTGGGGAAGTGGGCCGGCTCTCGCATTTTTTTACTTTCGATCGAAAGGACGCAAGAACAACGGGGTTCGCGCAAGAAGCTCACGATTTCTCTTCCAGAGTCCAAAATTTTTATGCCATAATGCGATAGTCGATCCAGGAGATCAAAGATGGAAATGAACGCCAGTACGGAGGAGTTATTACTTGCTCAGATTAAGCAAGGGCAAGTTGTTCTCGCGTTAGGTGCTGGCGTAAATGGCGGATCAACTAACCGACGTAACAATGCAATAGCTGACAGCGGTGAACTTGCCAACATTCTTTGCAGTGAAATGGGCGTACAATATGGTTCCGAATCTTTGTCGGAGGTAATTTCCGCTTTCGAAAGCCGACTCGGACGGCCTGCCTTTGAAAAAATCATCATTCGAGAATTTCGTTACTGCAAACCGTCCGCATTTCTAGAGGATATATTCAAATATCCTTGGATGAGAATATACACTTGGAATGTAGATGACGCTATCGCTGAGGCTACTAAGAAATCCGTCCAGAGAATACAGGTATACAATGGGATTTCGGACAAAGTTGAAGATTCTCCCGGTTTGGAGCACGCCCAACTTGTATATCTAAATGGACAATCAACCAATATACAGTCCGGGGTGATATTTTCACGCGAAGATTATGCGCGAGCGCTACACAATTCTCAGCACGGCTGGTATCGGCAAGCAGCGAACGACTATATGGTGTCGACCGTATTATTCTTGGGAACTTCGCTTAACGAACCCATTCTCGAAACTGAAATTCAAAGGGCCGTTACTGGTTTATATGGGAGTCAAGGAAGATCTTTTTTGATTACTCCGGATCAGTTAACTGAGATACGGATCGCAGCTCTAGAAAACCGAGGTGTTATCCACATTCGGGCCACCTTTGAAGATTTCATCGAATGGCTAAAGAGAAAGGTGGGCGATAGCCTTTCGCCCCGAGATATTGTCGACACCGGAAAATATTTCGATTCTGAATCCCTAAGCCGCTTCACTTCGGCAGATCTATCTGCTGCGCAAAGCATCTTTCCCAAGCAGAAAAGACGGCTGCTCTCTGATTTTGAGCAACAGCCAAATCACATAAAAGATCGTCAGGCGCGTGAATATTTAAATGGATTCGGCCCGAGCTGGAGCTTAGTTAGCACTGAAATTCCAGTGAGGCTAAATAATGGAAAGAACCTCTCAAAAAAAATTGCTGAAGCCTTTGAAATGGGCGCGCCGCTGTTCGCGACAATTGGCCAAGCCGGTAGCGGAAAGACCACAGCCACCATGCAGGCTTTAGTCGACCTCAGCGACGCTGAAGAATTTGAAGTTTTTGAGTTTGCTCCCGAGACACGCTCAATCGCAAAAGCGTTGGGTATCCTAAGGCGCATCAACGACAAACCGAAGCTTGTTTTCATTCCGAACCTCCCGGTAACTGGCCAATCTTTAGCTGAGGACTTCGCTTTCGCTAAAGAGGCAAATGCAATGTTCGTCTCGACCGCGAGATCAAGTGAGTGGGCAGACAGGTTCGTTCGATATTTCGGGAAAGATGCGATCACGTTTGAATTTCAACGCTTTACAAAAAGCGATTATGAGCCGCTCCTTGCAAGACTGAGGAAATACGTGCCAGCACCTCAGTTCACGAAACTTAGCGAAAAAGCACAGCGAGCGAAGTTGGCAAAATCAAAAAGTCAGCTCCTCATGGCTCTTCGGGAAGCAACAGAATCGCGGAACTTTGAAGAAATTATCATCGACGAGTTTGAATCGCTTCCCAATGATTCCGCGAAACGGCTGTTTATCATCGCGGGCATCGCGACTCTTGCGCGCTCGGGTATTTCTAATGGAAGCGCTTTTGAAGCGTTCAGCGCGGCCCCACAATTGACCGGCTATGAAAATGCACTGAATGCGCTTAGCGGCATCGTTAGAGTTGACAATGATAAACGCCTTTATGCCAGACATGAATTTTACGTTCGCCACATTTTTGACACTCGGGTCGACCTCGACATAATATTCGACATAATTTGCGATTGCCTTGACGTGTTCACTAAATACGAAATTCCAGTGACCCGCCATGTATCCAAACCTGATGCTACGCTCTTTCGTTTTCTTTTGAATCACAGCTTTTTGCGCGAACGCGCTGAATCCGGACGAAAACGTGAAGCTGGGCTAAAAGTCTACAAGAAATTTGAAGTGCAATTCCAGTTAGATGGCCATTTCTGGCTTCAATATGGATTGTATTACAGGGGCTTGGGCCAAAAAGATCTTGCAATTGAAATGCTGGATAAGTCTATCAAGGCCTACCCGGACAATCCATTCGCGATACATGCTCTGGCACAATTGCAGCTGATACAGGCGGAGCGGATGAGTTCCTCTGATCGTCGCGCTGAAAGCCTTATCGGCGCAGCGGTTGCGGCGTTGGAGAAAATGGCAGCCGAGCCTCTCTTGAAGATCGATCAATACCCGCTTGTCACACTGGCCAACTTTCATACTGCTGCACTCATGAAACACGGAAAACAAGGCGAAGCGAGAGCTATGGCTCAATCCTATTTTAACCGCCTTTCCAAGCTTGAGAACGAGGTAAGCTCGCCAGAGGTGGTTTCCGCAAAATCCCGCATGCTCAAATATGCTAGCACCGGCACCTGGGAACATCCGGGCAACCAATTCTAAATATCCCGGACGGCTGCGGACGACTATTCCCTGTCCTACAGACCCCCGGATAGTATAGATAGATCGGCTCCATTCCCTGTGTGAGGAGCCCGTGTCATGGCCGATCCCGATCCGCCGCGCCTGCCGGCGCCTGGTCCTGAACCCCTTCCGCTTGGGCTACAGCGACCACAGGATTGGTCGCTCACGAAGCCCTGCCCTTCTTCTTCACCGTCGAAAAGGAAGAACAGTCCCCTTCGACAAAGCTCAGGACAGGCTTCGACAGGCTCAGGGCGAACGGAAATAGTCGACCCCCCCGCCCCCTATCGCACCCGGCATGACGGGTGGACGGAACCGCGCAAGCGCGCGTTCCTCCATGCGCTGGCGCGGACGGGGTGCGTGCGGGATGCGTGCGCCATCGCCCATATCTCCTCGACCAGCGCCTATCGCCACCGCAAGCGCGATGCGGGGTTCGCGGCGGCCTGGGAGCGGGCGCTGACCGAGGCGCTGCCGGTGCTCGAGGCGGCGGCGTTCGAGCGGGCGGTGGAGGGGGTGTGGGAGCCGGTCGTCTCGGGCGGCAAGGTGGCGGTCTACAAAAAGCGCTATTCGGACGCGATCCTCGTGACGCTGCTCCGGCGCGCGGACGCGGCGGCGGAGCGGCGCATGGCCCGCCCGCCGCTGTCGGTGGAAGAATTGCGCGAACGGCTCGACCGCAAGATCGCGATGGTGAAGGCGCGGATGGAAGCCGGGGACGGCGCGGACGGGGACGGCGCGGACGGGGGGTGAGGATGTGTCTGCCGGACTTTCGCCAGCGCGCCATCGCGGCACCGGCCCTCTCCCCCTCCCGGATTTCTTGTCAGACTCGACCTGACGGTCGAGCGCGGCACCAGCCCGCACCCCCTCCCGGCCTCCCATCTATTGTACACTGAATGGGAGGCCGGGAGGGGGTGCGGGCCGGTGCGGCGAACTTTCGCCAGAAAGTTTCTGACAAACAGAATCCCGGTGCGGCGTCCGAAGCGAAGGTCTGACAAATGAAGTGGGGCGCTTCTGTTGCTCGGTGCGCCCCGGACCGCCGGTTTCCACTTCTGT
>NZ_JBQLZM010000085.1:0-5010 GCF_052168275.1 Parasphingopyxis sp.
TGCCATTTTTCGTGCAGGATGCCGAGCGCCTGGTAGCAGGCCGCGACATCGGGCACGATCGCGCGGAACGCCATCACGTCGGTCAGCGTCTCGAACGACACGTGCCGCTCGGCCATTTTCCGCCAGATCGAATAGGGGTGCTTCTCGCGGCCCGTGACCTCGGCGTCGACGCCGTGGCTGCCGAGCACGATCTTCAGCTCCTCTGCGATCCGCTCGATCGTCGCCGCGCCTTCGCCCTCGCGCAGCCGGTCGAGCCGGGTCGAGATCGATTCATAGGCGTCGGGCTCGAGCTGCCGGAAGGCGAGCGTCTGCATCTCCTTCATGAACTCGTACATGCCGATCCGCTCGGCGAGCGGCGCGTAGATGTCCATCGTCTCGCGCGCGATGCGGCGCCGCTTCTCGTCATTCTCGATGAAGTGGAGCGTGCGCATGTTATGCAGCCGGTCCGCGAGCTTGACGAGCAGCACCCGGATATCGCCCGACATGGCGAGCAGGAACTTGCGCAGGTTTTCGGCCGCCCGCTCGGTGTCGGACTGCGCCTCGATCGTCGAGAGCTTGGTCACGCCATCGACGAGCCGCGCGACATTCTCCCCGAACAGATTCTCGATCTCTCCCTGGGTGGCGACCGTGTCCTCGATCGTGTCGTGCAGGATCGCGGTCGCGATCGTCTCGTCGTCGAGGCGCAGGTCGGTCAGGATGCCGGCGACTTCGATCGGGTGGCTGAAATAGGGATCGCCCGAGGCGCGCTTCTGCGTGCCGTGCGCGTTGACCGAAAAGACATAGGCGCGGTTGATCAGCGCCTCGTCGGCGCCCGGGTCGTAGCTCTTGACCCGTTCGATCAGTTCATATTGCCTCAGCACCCGACCAAGATGGCCGGGTACTGAAATAATGCAACCATATAAGGGACAGGGCCCGGTGATCGCCCCGCCGTTCCTTTCGACAGAAGTTGCGCGAAAAGCGACACCCGACCCTCGCTCGGAGGGCCGGGTGCCGGTGTATCGCAACCATATTAGTGGTTGGTCGGATCTAGCCGGCGGCTTCGTTGCAGCGGGCCAAGTCCTCTTCGGCCATCGCTTCGCTGTCGATCGAGAAGGAGACGACGGTGCCGAGTTCGCGGACCAGCGCGTGGCAGACATTGGCCGGGCGGCTGCGGGCGCGGTCGGTCGCGCATTCGGCGCCATCGCAGACCCAGGGGGCGTTGCGGATGACGTGCACCCGTTCATCGGTCGCTTCGGCGAGCGTCGCGCGATAGACGGTGCCGGCCTGGGCGCCGGTCGCGGTGAACAGGAAGGCGACGGTGATCAGGGAGAGAACGAGGGAGAGAGTGCGTTGCATGATGATGGTCTTTCCTGGGGATGGAGGGGAGACGGTGGTGCCTAGACGGCCGTGGCCGCGATCAGCACCGAGGTGGTTACGAACGAGAGCAGGGCGCTGAGGAACTGTTGCATGATTCGGGTCCTTGGCTTTAAGTTGCGAATCACTACCTAATCGATTCGGTTTTAAGTTGCAACTAAAAACTTTTTGGTGCACATATTTTGCGAATCCACGCTTTTGGAGTAGGCTGACCGCATAATGGGCAAATTAACCGAACCACTGGGCGATATCGGCGACGACGAATGCGGCCTTCCCTGCGCGCTGCAGGCGATGGGCGAGCGATGGTCATTTATGATCCTGCGCGCCGCTTTCAATGGCCTCAAGCATTTCGAGGAAATGCAGTCCAATCTCGGCATCGCGCGCAACATCCTCGCCAACCGCCTGGGCCGGCTCGTCGAGAGCGAGATACTCGAGCGCCAGCCCTGTCCGGACGATCGGCGCAAGATCGAATACAAGCTGACCAAGAAGGGCGAATCCCTGCTGCCGGCGATGATCGCGCTCCGCCAATGGGGCGAGCAATGGGGCACCGGGGTGCCCTCCAATCCGGTCCTGTGCGACGAGCGCGACCGCCAGCCCGTCCAGCAGATCCGCGTCCATGCGCATGACGGCCGGCCGCTCGACTGGCACGATCTGCTCTGGGTCGACCAGAGCGAGGTGGTCGCCCAGGCCGCCGAATAGCCCGCAGTTCCACGGCGGACAGAAAAAAGGGCCCGGTGCGATGCACGGGCCCTTTTTCGTTCAGCGGCGGAGCGCGGGTCTAGCCGTCGTAATCGGCCGCGACGTTCGTGTTGCGCGGCGGCGCGGAGGCCGTCAGGCGCAGCGCCTCGGCGGACTGGGACAGCGAGCCGACCTCGTCCGGCGCTTCCTCGTCGTCGATCTGGACCCGCTGCAGGCTCTGCACGAGCGCTTCCTCGAGATGCTTGGGCTTGACCGTCTGTTCGGCGATCTCGCGCAGCGCAACGACCGGGTTCTTGTCCCGGTCGCGATCGAGCGTCAGCTCGGCGCCGCCCGAAATCTGGCGCGCACGCTGGGCGGCGAGCAGGACGAGATCGAAACGGTTGGGGACTTTGTCGACGCAATCTTCGACGGTAACGCGCGCCATGGCAGGTTCCAATGTTCAGCAAAACGGGAAAGGCGGCGAAATAGGCGCAAGGGCCCGGATTGTCAAGAAATCCCCGGCTTGCCGGACCGGGGCATTGCAGCCTAGAGCGGGCCCCATGGCGGATATCGAACGGCCCGATTACACGCTGCCCGACATTGACGGGCACAGTTTCGCCCTGTTGCCCGACGGGCCCGAGCGGCTCGACGCGCTGCTCGCGCTGATCGACAATGCGCGGCACAGCATCAAGCTGCTGTTCTACATCTTTCTCGAAGACCCGGTTTCGACGCGCGTGCGCGACGCGCTCGTGGCGGCCCAGCGGCGCGGCGTCCGGGTCGCCCTGCTCGTCGACGGTTTCGGAAGCGCCAAGGCCAGCGACGCGTTTTTCGCGCCGCTCGCCGACAGCGATTGCATATTCTGCCGCTACGAACCCAAGCGCAGCCGCCGCTATCTGCTGCGCAATCACCAGAAGATGGCGATCGCCGACCGGCGCAAGGCGCTGGTCGGCGGCTTCAATGTCGAACAGGATTATTTCGCGCCCGCCGGCACCGAAGGCTGGCGCGACCTAGGGCTTGCGGTCGAAGGCCCGGCGGCCGCCCGCCTGGCCGCCTATTTCGACGAGATCGTCGCCTGGTCGGGCGATTCCCGGTCCGAGATGGAGGATCTGCGCGCGATCTTGCTGCGCCATCACCAGCAGGACGGCGATGTCCGGCTGCTGTTCGGCGGCCCGACGCGCGAGCTGAGCCCCTGGGCGCAGACGCTGCGCAACGATCTCAACGGGGCGACCCATATCGACATCATCGCCGCCTATTTCGCCCCCTATGCGCCGCTGCTCCGCCCGATCCGGAAAGCCGCGCGGCGCGGCCGGGCGCGGCTGATCACCGCGGCGAAATCGGACAACACCGTCACCATCGCCGCCGCGCGCAACCGCTATCGCTACCTGCTGCCCGAGGTCGAGATATACGAATATCGGCCGATGATGCTGCACACGAAGCTCTATGTGATTGACGATGTCGTCTATATCGGCTCGGCCAATTTCGACGTCCGCAGCCTCTATCTCAATCTCGAGGTCATGCTGCGCATCCGCGATGCGGCGTTCGCCGATTCGCTGCGCGGCTTCGTCGATCACGAGATCGGCGACAGTCTCCGCATCACGCCGGACGATTATGAACGCAGCCAGACGCCGTGGACGCGGTTCAAGGGCCGGCTGTCCTATTTCCTGATGTCGGTGCTCGACTACAATGTGACCCGGCGGCTGAACTTCGGCCTCGACGGCCAGTAGCGCCGCTCAGGCCTCGTTCTTCCAGCCCCAGAACAGGACGGCGGGCGGGATGTTCCACCATTCGCGATCCTTGTCGATCCGGTCGAAATTGGGCTCGATATAGTCGCGGCACTTGGGCGAGAACTGATAGACGAGGAACGCCCCGCCCGGACGGACCACGCGGCCCGTGGCCCTGCCGATCTCCTCGCCGACGCCGTCGGGCAGGGTGGAGAAGGGAAGCCCCGACACCACATAATCGGCCTTGTCGAAGCCCTTGTCGGCGACGATCGTTTCGACGTCGGCCGCCGAGCCGTGGACGACGTGGAAACGCGGATCATGGATGTCGCGCCGGAGATAGTCGACGAAGTCGGGATTGGTATCGATCGCGATCAGCGTCGCATCGGGCGCGAGCCGGTCCAGGATCGGCCGGCAGAAGGTGCCGACGCCCGGGCCGTATTCGACGAACAGTTTGGTATTCTCCCAGTCGACCGGCGCGAGCATCTTGTCGATCAGCCGTTTCGACGACGGGATCACGGAGCCGACCATCACCGGGTGCTTGAGGAACCCCTTGAAGAACAGGCCGAGCGGCCCCGGGCCGCCCGATGCGGTCTTGCGCTTGGCGGCACTGGAAAGGATTTCGGTCATTCGTTTCGCATGGTCCGGGGCTGTCATGCGCACGCGTTCGCAAATGCCCGGGAAAATGGCAAGCGATTGCTGACTATCGCCCGCTAGTGGTTGCCGTTAAGGGAAACCCCATGCGCACCGAGCCTCCTCCCGATTTCGCGGCGCCGTCGCGGCGGTCGCGGGCCTGATGGCCGGGGCGCCCGCAGTCCAGATCCGGCGCGACCGGTTCGCGGTGCTCTTCCTCGTCATGCTGACCGCCGCGGCCGGCAATACGGCGATGCAATCGGTCATGCCGACGATCGGCCGCGCGCTCGACATTCCCGATTTCTGGGTGTCGCTCGCCTATACCTGGTCGGCCCTGCTCTGGGTGCTGCTGGCGCCGCACTGGGCGCGCCAGTCGGACCGGCGCGGGCGCAAGCCGCTGATGCTGCTCGGCACGCTGGGTTTCATCTCGTCGATGGCGATCTGCGGGCTGATCCTGTGGCTGGGGCTGATCGGCTGGCTGCTGCCGGCGACGACCTTCATCATCTTCGCGCTCGCGCGCAGCCTCTATGGCGGTTTCGGTTCGGCGGCCCCGCCCGCCGTCCAGGCCTATGTCGCCGCGCGCACCGATCGCGAGAACCGCACCGCGGCGCTGTCGATCATCGCCTCG
>NZ_JBQLZM010000086.1:0-38594 GCF_052168275.1 Parasphingopyxis sp.
ACGAATCCGAGCCCGGCAGCTGCAAGGACCGCGAAATCATCCGCCACGATCCGCACAAGCTGATCGAGGGCGCGCTGATCGCCGGCTATGCGATGCGCGCGCGGGCGGCGTACATCTATATCCGCGGCGAATTCATCCGCGAGGCCGAAACGCTCTTCGCCGCCGTGCAGCAGGCCTATGCCAGGGGCTTTATCGGCAAGAATGCCTGCGGCTCCGGTTACGATTTCGACGTGTTCGTTCACCGCGGGGCGGGCGCCTATATCTGCGGCGAGGAAACGGCTTTGCTCGAAAGCCTTGAGGGCAAGAAGGGCCAGCCGCGGCTGAAACCGCCATTTCCGGCCGGAGCGGGCCTCTATGGCTGCCCGACCACGGTCAACAATGTCGAGAGCATCGCGGTCGTACCGCCGATCCTGCGGCGCGGGCCGAGCTGGTTTGCCGGGATCGGGCGCGAGAAGAACGAGGGCACCAAGCTCTTCCAGATTTCCGGCCATGTCGAAAAGCCCTGCGTCGTCGAGGAGGCGATGGGCATTCCGTTCCGCGAACTGATCGACAAGCATGCGGGCGGGATCACGGGCGGCTGGGACAATCTGCTGGCGGTGATCCCGGGCGGGTCCTCGGTGCCGCTGGTGCCGGCGGACGAGATTATCGACGCGCCGATGGATTTCGACGGGCTGAAGGATCTGGGCTCGGGCCTCGGCACGGCGGCGGTGATCGTGATGGACAAATCGACCGACATCGTCCGCGCGATCAGCCGGATTTCGTATTTCTACAAGCATGAAAGCTGCGGCCAGTGCACGCCGTGCCGCGAGGGCACGGGCTGGATGTGGCGGATGATGGAGCGGCTGCGCGAAGGCAAGGCGGACATCGCCGATATCGACATGCTGCACGAAGTGACGAAACAGGTCGAAGGCCACACCATCTGCGCGCTCGGCGACGCCGCGGCCTGGCCGATCCAAGGCCTGATCCGCCATTTCCGCCCCGAACTGGAACGCCGCATCCGCGAACAGGCGGGCGCGAACGACGGCGGCGAGACATTGGAGGCGGCGGAATGAAGGCGCTGAATATCATAGGTGCCAGCGCATTGAGCGCCTTGGCTCTATTCTCTCTATTTGCCGGTCTCGCAGCATTTTCGGATTACAATTCGCGAGGCTGCCCGAACGCTAATCAATGCAGTGACGCGATGACCGTTATGTTGATGGCTGGCGGCGTCACCATCTTCGCCTCAATATTTGCTGCCATGCTCTGGGCTTCACGGCCTAGCAGCAATCGCCGTGGGAGTGGTTCAGATGCCTAAAGTCACCGTAGACGGCATCGAACTCGAGGTTCCGGACGGCGCGACCGTGTTGCAGGCGTGCGAGCTGGCGGGGAAGGAAATACCGCGCTTCTGCTATCATGAACGCCTGAGCATTGCCGGCAATTGTCGCATGTGCCTCGTCGAGGTGAAGCCCGGGCCGCCCAAGCCGCAGGCGAGCTGCGCGCTGCCGGCCGCCGAGGGGCAGGAAATCTTCACCACCACCGAAATGGTCAAGAAGGCGCGCGAAGGGGTTATGGAGTTTCTCCTCATCAACCATCCGCTCGATTGCCCGATCTGCGACCAGGGCGGCGAATGCGACCTGCAGGACCAGGCCATGGCCTATGGCAAGGGCAGCACGCGCTACGAGATGAACAAGCGCGCGGTCACCGAAAAGTACATGGGGCCCGTGATCAAGACGATCATGACGCGCTGCATCCATTGCACGCGTTGCGTCCGTTTCGCGCAGGAAGTCGCAGGCGTCGAGGAAATCGGCGCGGTCGGGCGCGGCGAGAATATGGAGATCACGACCTATCTGGAGCATGCCGCCAAGAGCGAGCTTTCGGGCAACGTCGTCGATCTCTGCCCGGTCGGCGCGTTGACCGCGCGGCCCTACGCCTTCGAGGCGCGGCCCTGGGAATTGCGCAAGACCCCTTCGATCGACGTGATGGACGCGGTCGGCACCAATATCCGCCTTGACAGCCGGGGCCGCGAAGTGCTGCGCGCGCTCCCGCGGATCAACGACGACGTCAACGAGGAATGGGCGAGCGACAAGACGCGCCACGCGGTGGACGGACTCTATCGCAACCGCCTCGATACGCCCTGGGTGCGCAAGGATGGCAAACTCGAAAAGGCGAGCTGGAGCGAGGCCTTCGCCGCGATCGCCGACGCGGCGCACAAGGCTGGCGGCAAGGTGGCCGCGATCGGCGGTGACCTGGTCGAAGTCGAAGCGCTCTATGCGGCGCAGAAGCTGCTCGAAGGGCTGGGCTCCAAGCTGATCGAGGGCCGGCAGAACGGCATGGACTATGACGCGAGCAATCTCGCGGCGGTCAATTTCAACACGACGATCGCGGGGCTGGAAGACGCCGACGGGATCCTGCTGATCGGTACCAATCCGCGCTGGGAGGCGCCGCTGGTGAACACGCGCATCCGCACGGCGGTGAAGGCGGGCGCGAAGGTCTTCGCCATCGGGCCGGAGATCGACCTGACCTATCCGGTCACCTGGCTCGGCGACGATGCCGCGCTGGTCGCCGACCTGCCCGCCGAGGCGGCGGACGCGCTCAGTGGCGCCGAACGGCCGGCGATGATCGTCGGCGGCGGCGGGCTGATGGTCCCGGGGTTGCAGGCCGCGTCGCTGGCGCTGGCCGATCGCCTCAATCTCGTGCGGGACGGCTGGAACGGCTACAACGTCCTCCACTTCTCCGCGGCGCGGATGGGCGGGCTGATGCTCGGCTGGGCCCAGCCGGGCGGCACGGCCGATATCGCGGCCACGAAGCCTGAACTGCTCTTCCTGCTTGGCGCGGACGGCGTCGATTTCGACGCGTTCGCCGATGCGTTCACGGTCTATGTCGGCCATCATGGCGAGCAGGGCGCGGCCCATGCCGACGTCATCCTGCCCGGCGCCTCCTATGCCGAAAAGAGCGGCACCTGGGTCAACCTCGAAGGCCGGGTCCAGCGCGGCAACCGCGCGGTCTTCCCGCCAGGCGACGCGCGCGAGGACTGGACGATCTTCCGCGCGCTGTCCGACGCGCTCGGCAATCCGCTGCCCTTCGATACGCTGGACCAGCTGCGCGACGCCATCGCCGCGGAATTCCCCGCGCTCGCCGATGAAGGCCTGGCCGAACATGAATGGGCGCCGCCCAAACTGTCGGCCGACGCCCCGAGTGGCGCAATCGCGCTGCCGATCAAGGACTTCTACCTGACCAATGCGATCTGCCGCGCCAGCGAGACGATGCAACGCTGCTCGGCGGAGCTGATCCATGGCGAAGAATTCGCGGAGGCCGCCGAATGACCGCTTGGTTCCAGGAAATGCTCGGCTTCGGCCTGGGTTGGTTCGCCGGCACGACGATCCTCATCCTGCTGATCGCGTTCCCGCTGATGCTGGCGATCGCGATGATCATCTATGCCGACCGCAAGATCTGGGCGGCGATCGCGCTCCGCCGGGGGCCCAATGTCGTCGGGCCGTTCGGGCTGCTCCAGAGTTTTGCCGACGGGATCAAGGTGTTTCTCAAGGAAACGATCGTCCCGACATCGGCCAATCGCGGCCTGTTCCTCATCGCCCCGATTATCACCTTTACGGTCGCGCTGATCGCCTGGGCGGTGATCCCGTTCGGCCCGGACATGGTGCTGGCCGATATCAATGTCGGGCTGCTCTACGTTCTCGCCGCGAGTTCGCTCGGCGTCTATGGCGTCGTGATCGCCGGCTGGGCGTCCAACTCCAAATATCCCTTCTACTCCGCGCTTCGGGCCGCGGCGCAGATGGTGAGCTACGAGGTCTCCATCGGCTTCGTGCTGCTCGCGGTGGTGATGTGGGCCGGCACGTTCAATCTGCAGGACATCATTCTGGCGCAGCAGGGCCATGTGTTCGGCTTCATCAACGGATTCGCGTTCAACCCGCTGCTCTTCCCGATGGCGGTCGTCTTCCTGATCTCGGCCATGGCGGAAACCGCGCGCGCGCCGTTCGACCTGACCGAGGCCGAGTCCGAACTCGTCGCGGGTTACCAGACCGAATATTCGAGCATGTCCTTCGCGCTTTTCTGGCTCGGCGAGTATGGCAACGTCATCCTGATGTGCGCGCTCAACGCCATCCTCTTCTGGGGCGGATGGCTGCCCCCGATCGACTGGGCGCCACTCTATGCGATTCCCGGCATCTTCTGGTTCTTCCTCAAGATCCTGATCTTCTTCTTCATCTTCAGCTGGGTGAAGGCGACGGTGCCGCGCTACCGGTACGACCAGTTGATGCGTCTTGGTTGGAAGGTCTTCCTCCCGATGTCGCTGATCTGGGTCGTCCTGGTCTCAGGCTATCTGATGTTCACGCGGTACGGTTTCTGATGGAAGAGATTATCATCGGAGCCGTTGCCGGCCTTGCCTTTCAGTGCCAGCCGGCGGACCGGCTGCCTCCCTTTCAGCTCACCGTGCCCGATGCGCAGAGCTTTGCCGCGCATTTCGGAGACTGGACGACATTGTATCGCTGGAGCATGCCGGCCGATCTGATCGAACCGCCGGAAAACTATGAAGTAATCGTGGACCGCCTTCCGGCCCTGCTGATGCTGAACTGGCGCGTGACCAACAATTCCCCGGTAAGCCTGGGCATTTTCGACTATGATGCGGCCGCCGGCACAGCGCGCTTCGCGCTAAGCTACGAGATTCAACCGGCGGCACGCGCGTCGAGCATGACCGAAACGCAAGGCGAATGCCGGGTGCTGACGGTGGAAGAGGAGATACCCTCATGAGCAGCGTCGCCCATTTCATCAAATCCTTCACGCTCTGGGAAATCGTCAAGGCGCATGTCCTGACGCTCAAATATTTCTTCAAGCCCAAGGCGACGATCAACTATCCCTATGAGAAGAATCCGATTAGCCCGCGATTCCGGGGTGAGCATGCGCTGCGTCGCTATCCGAATGGCGAAGAGCGCTGCATCGCCTGCAAGCTGTGCGAAGCCGTGTGTCCGGCCCAGGCGATCACGATCGAGGCCGAGCCGCGCGAAGACGGCAGCCGACGGACGACGCGCTACGATATCGACATGACGAAATGCATCTATTGCGGCCTGTGCCAGGAAGCCTGCCCGGTCGATGCGATCGTCGAGGGGCCGAATTTCGAATATGCGACGGAAACGCGGGAGGAGCTGCTCTACGACAAGGAAAAATTGCTGGCCAATGGCGACAAATGGGAGCGCGCGATCGCCGCGAGCCTTGCCGCCGATGCGCCCTATCGCTAAGCCGCAGCCGATTCTCAAAGGGGTCCAGGACAAATCGTGATTCAGGCATTCGCCTTCTACTTGTTTGCAAGCATCGTTGTTGCATCCGCCGCGCTGACGATCGTGTCGCGCAACCCCGTGCACTCGGTGCTCTGGCTGATCCTCGCCTTCTTCAACGCGGCCGGGCTGATGCTGCTCGTCGGCGCCGAATTCATCGCGATGCTGCTGGTGATCGTCTATGTCGGCGCGGTCGCGGTGCTCTTCCTGTTCGTCGTGATGATGCTCGATATCGATTTCGCCGCCCTGCGCGCCGGCTTCACGCGCTATCTGCCGTTCGGGCTGCTGATCGCGGCGGTGCTGCTGGCCGAGATGATCCTTGTCATCGGCGTCTGGAATTTCGCCGATCTCGGGCCGGACACACGCATGGCGACGATCGATCCCGAAATGCCGAACATCGAGGCGATCGGTCGGGCGCTCTACGACCGCTATCTGCTGGTGTTCGAAGGGGCCGGTATCGTGCTGCTCGTTGCCATGGTCGGCGCGATCGTGCTGACGCATCGCGAGCGCGGCGGGGTCCGGCCGCAGAACATTTCCAAGCAGATCAAGCGGCGCCCCGAAGAGGCGACGCGCAACACACAACCTGAGGTAGGCGAGGGGGTCGAACTGTGATCGGCCTCGGCCATTATCTCGTCGTCGGTGCGATCCTGTTCGTGATGGGCGTGCTCGGCATCTTCCTCAACCGGAAGAACATCATCATCATCCTGATGGCGATCGAGCTCATCCTGCTTGCGGTGAACATCAATCTCGTCGCCTTCAGCGCCTTTCTCGGCGATATCGTCGGCCAGGTCTTCGCGATGTTCGTGCTGACGGTGGCCGCCGGCGAGGCGGCGATCGGGCTCGCCATCCTCGTCATCTATTTCCGCGGCCGCGGTACCATCGCGGTCGACGACGTCAACCGGATGAAGGGCTGACCTGAGATGATCCAGCTCATCGTCTTCCTGCCGCTGCTCGCGGCGGTCATCGCTGGCCTCGGCAACCGGATGCTCGGCAACTTCCTCGCCAAGCTGCTGACGACGGGCGCGCTGTTCGTGGCGTGCGCGCTGAGCTGGCCGATCTTCCTCGACTTCATGGTCGGCGGGCAGGAAGCCTATGTCGCGCCGGTGTTCGACTGGATCCGCTCGGGCGAAATGGACGTCGCCTGGAGCCTGCGCGTCGACACGCTGACCGCGGTCATGCTGGTCGTTGTCACGACGGTCTCCGCGCTCGTCCATCTCTATAGCTGGGGCTATATGGAGGAGGATCCGGACCAGCCGCGCTTCTTCGCCTATCTCTCGCTGTTCACCTTCGCGATGCTGATGCTCGTGACGTCAAACAATCTCGTGCAGATGTTCTTCGGCTGGGAAGGGGTGGGCCTGGCGTCCTATCTCCTGATCGGTTTCTGGTATCACAAGCCCAGCGCCAACGCGGCGGCGATCAAGGCCTTCGTCGTCAATCGGGTCGGCGATTTCGGTTTCTCGCTCGGCATTTTCGGGACGTTTCTGGTATTCGGAACGGTCTCGATCCCCGAAATCCTCGAGGCCGCGCCGGCCATGGCCGGATCGACGATCGGCTTTCTCGGCTATCGCGTCGACACCATGACCCTGCTCTGCCTGCTGCTGTTCATCGGTGCGATGGGCAAGTCGGCGCAGTTCGGCCTCCATACCTGGCTTCCAGACGCGATGGAGGGGCCGACCCCGGTCTCCGCGCTGATCCATGCCGCGACGATGGTGACGGCCGGCGTGTTCATGGTCTGCCGCCTCTCGCCGATGTTCGAAACCAGCGACATGGCGCTCGCCGTCGTTACCTTCTTCGGCCTGCTGACCGCTTTCTTCGCGGCGACGGTGGGCACCGCGCAGATGGATATCAAACGCGTCATCGCCTATTCGACCTGCTCGCAGCTTGGCTACATGTTCGTCGCCGCCGGCGTCGGGGCATACGGCATCGCGATGTTCCACCTGTTCACCCATGCCTTCTTCAAGGCGCTGCTGTTCCTCGGCGCCGGATCGGTCATCCATGCGATGCATCACGAACAGGACATGCGGCACTACGGAGCGCTGCGGAAGGAAATCCCGTTCACCTTCTGGGCGATGATCATCGGCACGCTGGCGATCACCGGGGTCGGCATCGTCGGCGTGTTCGGGTTCGCAGGCTTCTATTCGAAAGACCTGATTATCGAGGCGGCGTTTGCGAGCGGTACGGAGATGGGCGGTGTCGCTTTCTTCACGCTGGTCTTCGCCGCGCTGCTGACGAGTTTCTACAGTTGGCGGCTGATTTTCCTGACCTTCTTCGGCAAGCCGCGCTGGATCACCAGCGAGCATATCCAGCATAGCGTGCACAAGACGCCCGAAACCGCGGAAGACGCGACCGGCGGCTACCATCCGCATGAAAGCCCCTGGTCGATGCTCGTGCCGCTGGGCGTGCTGTCGCTCGGCGCGATTTTTGCCGGTTATCTCTTCTATTATCCGTTCGGCTATGCCGAGCAGGGCGAGGTCTTCTGGGCTGGCAGCATCGCGCTCGACACGCATCTGCTCCATGCGATCCACGAGGTCCCGACCTGGGTGAAATATGCGCCGGGCGCCGTGATGCTGACCGGTCTCGCCATCGCCTGGCTTGCCTATATCCGCTATACCGACTGGCCGCAGAGATTCGTCGACCAGTTCCGCCTGCTGTACGCGTTTCTCTACAACAAGTGGTATATCGACGAGCTTTACGACCTGATCTTCGTCAGGCCCGCCTTCGCCGTCGGCCGCTTCCTCTGGAAGCGCGGCGACAAGGGCTTTATCGACCGGTTCGGGCCTGACGGCGTATCGGCGCTCGTCGCCAGCGGCAGCGGCGTCACGCGCCGCTTCCAGTCCGGCTATCTCTACACGTATGCACTCGTCATGCTGATCGGCCTGGCGGCGGCCGCAACCTGGGCGATCACCCGGTGAACCAGCTCGACTTTCCCATCCTGTCGCTGATGATCGGCCTGCCGCTGGCGGGCGCGCTGCTCTGCCTGATCTGGCCCGGCGAGGGCGACCGCAAGGCCGAGATGGCCCGGATCGTGGCGCTCGGCACGACCCTGGCGACCTTCGCGCTCGGCATCCTGCTCTGGGTGACGTACGAGATCGGCGGGCCGCAATGGCAGTTTGTCGAGAATTACCCGATTTTCGGGCGTTTCGCATGGGCGATGGGCATCGACGGCATCGCGCTGATGCTGATCATGCTTTCGGTCTTCCTGATGCCGATCTGCGTTCTGGCGAGCTGGCAGTCGATCAAAACGCGCGTGCCCGAGTACATGGCGGCGTTCCTGCTCATGGAATCGCTGATGATCGGCGTGTTCACCGCGCAGGACCTGTTCCTCTTCTACATCTTCTTCGAGGCAGGCCTAATCCCGATGTACCTGATCATCGGCATCTGGGGCGGCAAGGACCGGATTTACGCCAGCTACAAATTCTTCCTCTACACCTTGCTCGGTTCGGTACTGATGCTGATCGCGATGCTGTGGATGGTGCAGGAAGCGGGCACATCCTACATCCCGGCGCTGATGGAATACGACTTCCCGGGCGGAGCGCAGAACTGGCTCTGGCTGGCCTTTTTTGCGAGTTTCGCGGTGAAGATGCCGATGTGGCCGGTCCATACCTGGCTGCCCGATGCCCATGTCCAGGCGCCGACGGCCGGTTCGGTGATCCTCGCCGGCGTGCTGCTGAAGATGGGCGGTTACGGCTTTATCCGCTTCTCGCTGCCGATGTTCCCCGAAGCCTCCGCCGAACTCGTCTGGGTGATCTTCGGCCTGTCGATGGTCGCGGTCGTCTACACCTCGCTCGTCGCACTGGTGCAACAGGACATGAAGAAGCTGATCGCCTATTCGTCGGTCGCGCACATGGCCTTCGTCACCATCGGGCTCTTCGCCTTCAACCGGCAGGGCATCGAGGGCGCGATGATCGTCATGCTCTCGCACGGCCTCGTATCGGGCGCACTCTTCCTCTGTGTCGGCGTCATCTACGATCGCCTCCATACCCGCGAGATCGAGCGCTATGGCGGCCTGAGCGACAATATGCCCAAATATGCGCTGCTCTTCATGCTGTTCACCATGGCCTCGGTCGGCCTGCCCGGCACGAGCGGGTTCGTCGGCGAGTTTTTGAGCCTGGTCGGCGCCTATGAAGCGAACAGCTGGGTCGCGTTCGTCTGCACGACGGGCATCATTCTCGGCGCTGCCTATATGCTCTATCTTTACTGGCGGATCTGCTACGGCGAGCTCGAAAAGGAAGATGTGAAGGCGATGCCCGATCTTTCCGTTCGCGAACTCGCAACGCTCGGGCCGATCGCCGCCGTCGTTCTCTGGATGGGCGTCTATCCCGAAAGCTTCCTCGCGCCGATCCGCGACGATGTGGGCACCTTGCTCGCCCGGATCGAACGCGCCAACCCGCCGGGCGACGCGCAGCTCGCCATGGGCGCCGGTATGCCGGTCGACGCTGAACATGGCGACGGCCACGCAGCGGAGGGCGCGCACTGATGACCATTTGGCAAAGCCTTCTCGTCGTCCTGCCCGAGCTGATCCTGACGCTCGGCGCGACCGACCTGCTGCTCGTCGCGGCGTTCAGCAAGAAACCCGATGTGGCCCGGCGCGTCAGCCTCTATGCGGTTCTGATGCTGGTCGCCTGCGGCATCTCGCTGCTCGGCCCGGCCGGCAGCGCAGGCGCGGTGTTCGGCGGTCTCTACGTGGCGGACGCCTTTTCGACCTTCTCGAAGGTGCTGATCTACGCCGCAGCCGCGATCGCCATCCTGATGGCGCCGCGCTTCTTCGATCACCGCAACGAGATGCGGCCCGAATATCCGGTCCTGATCCTGTTTTCGGCGCTGGGCATGGGTTTCATGGTGTCGTCGGGCGACCTGATGATGCTCTATATCGGCCTCGAGATGCAGAGCCTCGCCGCCTATGTGCTGGCGAGCTTCATGCGGCAGGATACGCGCTCGGCCGAAGCCGGCCTCAAATATTTCGTCCTCGGGGCGCTGGCGAGCGGCATCCTGCTGTACGGCGTGTCGCTGCTCTACGGCTTCACCGGAACGACCAGCTATGCCGGGATAGCGACAGCCGTGGCCGCCGGGATGTCGACCGGTGAGCTGTTCGGGCTCGTCTTCGTGCTGGCCGGCCTTGCCTTCAAGATCAGCGCCGTTCCGTTCCACATGTGGACGCCGGACGTCTATGAAGGCGCGCCCACGCCGGTCACCGCCTTTTTCGCCTCGGCTCCCAAGATCGCCGCCGTCGCCCTTTCGATCCGGGTGATGTTCGACGCGCTGGCCCCGGCTACCGATGCGTGGCAGCAGATCGTGATTTTCGTGGCGCTCGCCTCGATCGCGCTCGGCGCGGTGGCCGCGATCGGCCAGTCCAATATCAAGCGGCTGCTCGCCTACAGCTCGATCAACAATATCGGCTTCGCGCTGATCGGTCTTGCGGCCGGCACCGAAGCGGGCGTCGCGGCGACGATGTCCTATATGGCGATCTACCTCGTGATGACGCTCGGCAGCTTCCTGTGCGTGCTGCAGATGCGCGACGCGACCGGCCGCCCGGTCGAGGATGTCGCCAGCCTGTCGGGCCTGTCCAAGTCGCAGCCCGCGCTCGCGGCGGCCTTCGCGATCTTCATGTTCAGCCTGGCCGGCATTCCGCCGCTGCTCGGCTTCTGGGGCAAGTTCCTCGTCTTCGACGCGGCGGTGGCGGCCGGACTGTTCCCGCTTGCGGTAATCGGCATCGCGCTGTCGGTGATCGGTGCCTATTATTATCTGCGGATCATCAAGACGATCTATTTCGACGATGCCGCGCCCGCCTATGCGCCCGCCAATTCGGTGCTCGAAAACGGCCTGATCGCGATCACCGCGACGGCTGTCTCGCCGCTCGGCTATCTGCTCGTGCCGTTCCTCGCCCTGACGGCGGGCAACGCGGCGGCCGCGCTGTTCTAGGATAGTCGGGTCCTGACTATCCGTATCCAGACGGTTGCCGAGACCGGCTCGACCAATGACGACGTGATGGCGCTGGCCCGCAAGGGCGAGGCGGAAGGCTTCTGGTTGCGGGCCGAGCGCCAGCATTCCGGACGTGGCCGGCAGGGCCGGGCCTGGGACTCGGTGTCGGGCAACTTGTTCGCCAGTACGCTGGTTCGGCTGGGGGAAGGGGATCCGCCGGCCGCCAGCCTGGCGCTCGTCGCCTCGCTCGCGCTGATCGACACGGTACGTGCCTTTCTCCCCGAAGATCTGCGGGATTCCGTCCTCCTCAAATGGCCGAACGACCTGCTACTCGACGGGGCCAAACTATCGGGCATTCTCCTCGAACGGGAAGGCGATGCGGTGGTCGTCGGTATCGGCGTCAATCTGGCCCGCCATCCCGAGAGCCTCGATCGGCCGGTTGCCAGTCTCTCCGTCCATATGATGGCGCCGTCGCCCGATATCTTCCTGCGCGATCTTTCCGGACGGTTCGCGGCGTGGCTCGCGCGGTGGCGCGCCGAAGGCGTCATGGTGGTTCGCGATGCCTGGCTGGCCAACGCCCATGCGACGGGCAGCGCGCTGACCGTTCACGATCCCGCCGGCGAAACGCTCAAAGGGACTTTCGATGGCCTCACCGACGACGGAGCCCTGCGTCTGCGCTTGGCGGACGGGGCCGTCCGTGTCATGCATGCCGGCGATGTTTTCCTGATCTGAGGACTGATTGATGCTGCTCGCCATCGACGCCGGAAACACCAATGTCGTCTTCGCGCTCGTCAGGGACGGGGAAATCGCGGCCCGCTGGCGCATCGCCACCGATCCGCGCCGTACGGGCGACGAATATGCGGTCTGGCTGCACAATCTGATAACGCTGGAGGGTTTCGACGCAAAGGAAGTCGATACGGTCATCATCGCGACGGTCGTGCCGCGCGCGCTGCACAATCTCGAAGTGCTTGCCTCCAAATATTTCGACGCGGAGACGCTGATCGCCGGGCAGCCGCCGGTCGAATGGAATATCCGCCTTGACGTGCCCGAACCGCATACGGTGGGCGCGGACCGCGTGGTCAACGCGATCGCCGCGCACAGCCTCCATCCCGAAGACCTTATCGTCATCGATTTCGGTACGGCGACGACCTTCGACGTCATCGACTATGACGGCAGCTACAAGGGCGGGATCATCGCGCCGGGCATCAACCTTTCGCTCGATGCCCTGGTCAGCGCCGCGGCCAAGCTGCCGCGCATCGCGATCGAGGCGCCGACCGATACCAAATCGGTGATCGGCGTGACCACCGAAGACCAGATGCATATCGGCGTGTTCTGGGGCTATGTCGCGATGATCGAGGGGCTCGTCGCCCGGATGAAGGCCGAAATCGGCCGGCCGGCCAAGGTCGTGTCCACCGGCGGTCTGGCCGAGCTTTTCGACGAGAATACGGACATATTCGACGTTATCGAGCCCGACCTTACCATTCAGGGGCTGGCCATGCTCTACCAAAGGTCTAGATAGACCCGCATGACTCCAAAAAACGAACTGCTTTTCCTCGCGCTCGGCGGGTCGGGCGAGATCGGCATGAACGTCAATCTCTACGGCACCCAGGGCAAATGGGTCATGGTCGATTGCGGCCTGACCTTCGGCGATCCCCATTATCCGGGGATCGAACTCGTGCTGCCGGATCTCGAATTCATCGAGGATCGCGTGGATGACCTGCTCGGCATCGTGCTCACCCATGGCCATGAGGACCATATCGGCGCGCTGCCCTATCTGGCCGGCGATCTGGGAGTTCCGCTCTATGCGACGCCGTTTACCGCGGGGCTGATCGCCAAGAAGCTCGAGGAAGCAGGTCTGACCGAGGAGATCGAGCTGAACGTCATCGACAATGGCGACAGTTTCGATCTCGGCCCGTTCGGCTTTCGCTATATTCCGCTCGCGCATTCGATTCTGGAGGGCAACGCGCTCGTCATCGAGACCGAGCATGGGCGCGTTTTCCACACCGGCGACTGGAAGCTCGACGAAGATCCGCAGACCGGAACCCCGACGCCGGGCGCAGATCTGACGGCTATCGGCGATGAGGGCGTGCTCGCGCTGGTTTGCGATTCGACCAACGTGTTCAACGAAAAGGCGTCGGGCAGCGAAGGCGCGGTGAAGGAAGGGCTCGCGAGGGTCGTCGGCGAGGCTACGGGACGCGTGCTCGTCACGACCTTCGCGTCGAACGCGGCCCGGCTGCAGACCCTCGGTCGCATCGCGAAGGAAACGGGCCGCAAGGTCTGCGTCGCGGGTCGGTCGCTCGATCGGATCATCGATACGGCCCAGGCGGTTGGCTATCTGAGGGATTTTCCGGCGACCGTCGATTTCGACGAGGCGATGCGCCTGCCGCCGCGCGAATTGCTGATCATCGCGACCGGCGGGCAGGGCGAATCGCGTGCCGCGCTGTCGCGGATCGCGGAAGACAATCATCCGCTCACGCTCGATAGCGGCGATCTCGTCATCTTCAGCTCGAAGCAGATTCCCGGCAACGAGCTGGCGATCGGGCGCGTGCAGAATGCGCTCGCCGCGCGCCAGATCCCGATGATCACCGACCGCCAGGCCCATGTGCACGTTTCCGGGCATCCGGGTCGGCCGGAGCTAGCGGAAATGTACAGCTGGATCCGGCCCGAAATCCTCGTCCCGGTGCACGGCGAGCTACGGCATATGGCCGAACAGGCGCGGTTCGGCGCGGCGCAGGGCATTCCGAAAACGATCGTCCAGCAGAATGGCGATGTCGTTCGTCTCGCCCCTGATGGGCCGGCGGTGATCGGCCATGAGCGGGTAGGGCGGCTCGTACTCGATGGCGACACGATAATCGCCGCCGATGGCGAGGCGATGAACGAACGCCGCCGTCTCGCCCAGCGCGGCATCATCGCCGTTACCGTGGCGCTAGACGGCGGCGGCAAGCTGGTCGGTGCGCCGTCCTTCTCGATGGCGGGCATTCCGATAGACGATGAGCGGGATGCATTTATCGACGAAGCCGTCGAATCGGCAGCCGGTGCCGCTCGCAAGGGTGCGAAGGATCCCGAGAAATTGCGCGAAGCAGTCCGCCTCGCCGTTCGCCGGACCGCCACCCACTGGACGGGCAAGAAACCGGTGGTCAATGTGTCGCTGATGGAGGTGTGACCATGCAGCCGATCTCGGCCGTAGCGATATTCTTTCTGTTCTGGTTCCTCTGCCTGTTCACCGTCCTGCCGTTCGGCGTCAGGACGGATCGCGAAATGGGCGTTGAGCCCCAGCCGGGCCATGCGGAAAGCGCCCCGCACCAGTTCCGGGCGATGCGGATCGTGATCCGCACGACGATCCTCGCGACGATTTTCTTCGCGCTGTTCTACGCCAATTACAATTATGGCTGGATCGGCTCGGACTTTCTCGATTTCCTCAAGCCGGCAGAAATCCGCAACGCGGGCTAGCCGCTAGCGCAGCCGTTCGATTGCCTGGGCGAGGGCGACGTAGAGCTTGCCATTGTCGGAGGAGAGCAAAGTCACGGCCAGCGGCGCTCCGTCCCGCGCGGTCAGCACTCTGCGCAGCATCGCCTCGAAATCGTGCACGTAGCGGTTAACCTGATCGCGGAATTCGCTGTTATTCTCATATTGCGCCGCGATCTCGCGCGCTTCTCCGGTATCGAGAAGCCGTACCGCCCGGCGCGAGAAGATGCCGCGATCGCCCTTGAGATAGGCGGCCCAGGCCGTATCCGTGACCTCGTTCGACAATATCTTGCTGACATCGATTGCCGTTGAATTGAGCGATTCGATCAGCAGCGTGACCCGCCGTGCAAAGCTGTCGAGACCCGTCTCTTCGACTTCCGTTTCGACTTCCCGGAGCTGGGTTTCGAGCGCCGTACTGCGGCTTTCGATCTCTTCCATCTTCGCATCGAGGTTCGCGATCGCGGTTTGCGCGATCTCGGCGGCGCTTTCGGAAGCCGAGGCCAGCCTGGCGATGCGCTCCTCGACATTTTCGCCGAGCGCCTCCGTCATCGCCTGCTGCGTCGCCTCGCTGAGCGCGGCGGCGGTGTGGGGGATCACCTCACCGAAGGCCGCGCGCGCCTTCTCCGCCGCCTGAGCCGCGATCTCCCGCACCTCCATGAGCGTTTCGATCAGGCGCGGTGCGGCCCCGTTCGCGATGCTCTCGGCCTGTTCGGCCGAATGGGTGAGGGCGCCCTCGATGCTGTCGATGTCCGTTCGCATGGACGTGATGCGGTCTCCGACCTGATCGATGAATGCCGCGATGGCGATCCGCTGTTCCTCGAGGCTTTCGCCGCTGACGCCGATGAAGTTGCGCATGTCGTCGGCCATCTTCTGCAGCGCTTCGAGATCGGGTTCGATATTCGTAACGGCGGTCTTGAGGTCCGCAGCCCGAGCTTCGGTTTCGGCAAAAGCTTGGGGAAGGGCCTCGCTCAGCGACGCCGCGCTCAAATCGAGCGCGGCTTTCACTTCCGCGGCGCGCGCGATCAGCCGTTCCGTGGCTTCGTCGTTGCCGCCGATGCTTTCGCCAAGCGCCGCCATCCCGGTGCTGAGCGCCTCGATTTCCTCGCCCAGGGCGCGGGCATGGGCCGCACCGCCTTCGGAGAGATTCGCGAGCCGGCCCTCGATATCGCCAAGCCCGGTATCGATATCGCCCAGGGCCGCGGTCGCTGCCGCGCGTTGTTCGGTCAGTCGTTCGTCGAACGCCTTCAGCGCGGCATCGGTAGCCGAAATCCGTGCATTGAGCGCCGCCGCAGCCTCCTCGCCCTCCTGGCTGAAATTGGTGCGCGCATTTTCGATCATGGCGGTCAGCGCCACGCCGATCTCGTCGACGACCTTGCGCGTATCCTCGACCGCCGCGCTCGACCGGTCGAGTACCGAGTCGACCGTGGCGTTGATCTCGTTGCCGGTCGAGTGGAGCCTGGCCGCCGCAACTTCGGCGACTCCTTCGATCCGGGCGAGATTGGCGGCGAGCGACTGGGCCGCGCCGCTGGCGACGTCCCTGGCCTGTTCGCCCCGCGATTTGAGCGTGAGGAGTTGGGTGTCGAGCGCCGCGGCTTGCTCATGGGCGTTGATCCCGGCTTCGCGCAGTCCGGTGCTGACCGCCCGCGCCTGCTGCTCCGCGCGCGGAAGGTCGGCCATCAGTACGTCGACATCCTCGCGCGCCGATTTGGTCGCGCGGTCGAGGACACCCGATTTCTGTTCGATCGACGCGCTGGCCTCGCGCATCATGTCGCTGACCGCGCGCAACCGTCCCGCCGCTTCGTCGCCCAGGGCCAGCAGCCGGTCGGTTTCGGCCGAGACGCCCTCGCGGATTTCGGCGAGCTGGCTCGCGACGACGGCGATGCTGTTGTCGAGACGCCGGGCTTCCGCGCGCATCGCTTCAGACGTCCGGCCGAACCGCTCGGCTTCGCGCCGGCTCGTGCGCTGGGTGAGCAGCCATATCACGCCGAGCAGCGCAAGCGGGACGCTGGCGATGGCTATCCAGTTGGCGATCTGCGTAAGCGTGGGCGTTTCCGCGGCGATACTGGAATAGGCCGTCCATCCCACAAATCCGGTCCAGCCGAGCGCGAGCAATATGATCGCGATGGTCGGAAAACGCTCGGCCAAAGTCGGTTCGTCGATATCGAACGGCGTGTCATCTTCCTCGATCCACGCGGCATGGCCGGATGCGGACTCGTCAGGCCGGGAGCCGGCTTCCACCGGAGTTTCGAGTTCGACTATGTCGTTCGCTGGTTCGGCCATCGCATTTCCCTCTCAACTGGCCGTGTTTACCATGTTTTCGGGCCATCGAAAGCCTCGCGCGGCAACGGAGCGTTAACGGCGATGCGTTAGGGCCACACCATGGCTTATGATCCCGGAGCGCTGGACAAGACGTTGGCCGCCGCTGTCGGCGACGATCCGTCGCTGATCGCGGAGTTGCGTTCGGCATTCATCCAGAGCGCGCAGCGGCAGGTTTCCGCGCTTCACAACGCCGTAAACGATCAACATTGGCAAGTCGCCGCATGGCGACTCAAGGGGCTGGCGGCGAGCTTCGGGGTAGTGGATCTCATGACGCTCGCCAATCAGGCCGCCGAGGGCGTCCCGTTCGACAAGGCCCTCCTCCAGCGTATCGACAAATCGCTCGCCAGTTTTTCGAGCAGCCTGGATTTCAACACCGGCAATACCCTCCAGTAGCGTCCTGCAAATCCGAGGCATCCCCGGTTTTTCGGGACGAGCGGCTTTGCAAGGCCGCCATTCTCCGCGTATCTCCACGGATCAAATGGTTTTGGAACGCATATCGTGGCCTTTGCGGCGCTGATCGCTGCCTATCAGGAAGCCGAAGAGGGTGAAGCGGGTTTGCGTGCCTTGTTGCCGATGGCCGGCCGCAGCCTCCTCGAACATCAGGTCCGTCGCGCAGCCGCAGCCGGCGCCAGCCATGCCGTCATTCTCGTCGAGCGCGTACCGGCGGCGTTGAGCGCCGCGCTCGACCGGCTCCGGCGCGACGGAATAGCCGTGAACCTGGCGCGCGATCCGATGGATGCCGCGGATCATTTTCATCCGGAGGAGAATATCCTGCTCATCGCGGACGGGCTGGTGGCCGCGCCCGATTGTTTCGAGGCGATGGCGGCACGGACGACGCCGGCGCTGCTCGTCGTCGCCGACACGCCGGAAAACGGCGATTTCGAGCGTGTCGATGCCAGTTGCAGATGGGCCGGGCTGGCGCTGACGACGGTCGATACGCTGTCGGCCACGGCTGCGATGCTGGGGGATTGGGATCTGCAATCGACATTGATGCGGCGGATCGTTCAGGCTGGCGCCGATTTCCTGCCGGTCGACGGCGAAGCGGGCGTCGTCGCCGATGCCAGCGATGCCGTTCTTCTCGCCGAACATAGCGACAAGAGCCGCGGGGCGGGGCGCACGATGTTGCGTCGCAACAGCGTGAAAGCGGGCAGTTGGCCGGAGCGCTTCATCTATGCGCCGCTCGTTGCCCGCTTGGCGCCGATGCTGCTCGATCGTCGTATCGAGGCGATCTGGCTGCGGATTGCGGCGCTGATCCTCGCGCTCGCCGGTGCAGCCGCATTCTGGTGGGGCTGGTTGTGGGCAGGCCTCGCGCTCATACTGATCGCCGGTCCGGTCGACGCGATCGCGGGCCGCATCGACCTCGCCCAATTGCGCGATCACGAGGGCGGTTGGGAAATTCGTGTTCTCAAGGGCATGCTGCAAAGTCTGGCGATCCTGGCCATGGGCGGGCTGGCGACCGCGAACACCGGAGAGATCGTCTATATCGCGTTCGCAATCACAGCCGTTCTGCTCCTGATTTTGGCCCGCCGCGGCGGCGGGCAGCTGCGCAAACTGGTCGGTGCTGACAATCCCTATGCGCCCTGGCTGGCCGATGGAAATGCGGCGATATGGCTCATTTTGCCTTTCGCGGCGGCCGGTTACTGGTTCTACTGGCCGATCGCGGTCGCGATATACGCTTATATCACATTGTTTTTGCAGCAGAATATGCAAAAAGAGGCGGTTCGCCAGCGGGACTGACCGGACAAAACAGGATTAGCACGGTCTTAACGACGTTTCGGCTATGTCACGGCCATGTCTGATCCGGTCAATTCCCGCTCGGAAACCGTTGACGAGCGCGCCTCGGCTTTGCTTGCCGACGCGGTGCGTGCGGCGCACAGAAGCGGCCCCGGAACAGGTGTCACGCTGGCCGATCTCGTCGAACCTGAACGCAATCGCCTGAGCGAAGTCGAACGCACGGCGATCCGCCGGATGTTCGCGGGGCTGGTCGACAGTATCGAAGGCGAAATACGTACCCGACTGCTGACCGGGGCCGGACTGCCCGACATGGCGGAATTCACCGCCTCGCTCGGCGCCGCGCACGTCGCGATCGCCTGGCCGATACTTGCCCGCGCAGGTTTCCCCGAAGATGGCGAGCTTGCGGACCTCCTCGAGCGGCGGGGCAAATCCTACAGCATCATCCGTCAATTGCGCCGGAATGCCGTGACCGACGAAAATGGGCGGCTCGATATGCTGGTCCAGCATGGCGATCGTGACATAGCCGCGCATGCGATGAAGCTGCTGATTGCCGAAAGCCGGATCAACGAGCGGTTCGACGACCCGCGTCTGGGCAGGAACGATTTGCCCGACCTGGTTGATCAGCGTCTGGTCTGGACCGTGGCGGCGGCCTTGCGCGACTATGGCGAACGCGTCCACCGTCTGGACGGAGCGGTGTTGGATGGGCCCATCACGAATGTCGCCTGCCGAATGCTCGAGGATCGCGGGGACGAAGCGCCTGTCGACGCCGCGGCGATGAGCCTTGCGGCAAAGCTGAATGACGCAGGATTGATCGACGATCGGCTCCTCGCCGAGGCATTGAACGGCGCGCGACCGATATTCTACGCTGCCATGCTAGCGGTTCGTGCCGGAATTTCTTTCGAGATGGCCTGGGACATGGCAATCATGCCCGATGCGCCAAATCACATGCTCGTCCTGAAATCGATCGGCGTCGAACGCGAAGCGGCATCGCAACTGCTCGTGGCGATGCTGCATGCCGTTCTGGTCGAGGATCGCAAGGCCGACGAAGTCGCGGCCGACTGGATTGAAACGTACGACGTGCTGCGCCCCGACGATATCGAGGCGGCTATGCGGCCCTGGCGGCTCGATCCGGTCTACCGTTCCGCGATCGCCCGGCTGGCGGTCGCCGACGGCGGAGCGTCGCGATGAACGGCGCGACAAGCCCTGCCGATCGGTCATTTGGGCGACTGGACGAGAAGGGCTCCCTGGTCGCGGCCGATACGGCGCTTGAAGAGTTGCACATGCGTGCAGGCGGGGTTCCGGGGGGGAGCCTCGCCATCCCGCAAATCGCCGCACTCGCGAAACTCGCCAGTCGGCTCGGCATTACCGTCTCGCGCTCGGTCATAACCGCCGACGGAGATCGCGATCTCGAACTGCATATCCAAGCCGAGCCGGACAGCGACGGCGTCAAGCTGGCCGTGGGCGGCTGGGTGTCGCGGGAGCCCGCCTCTCCGGCCGGACGGGATCCCGAACTGCGCGAGCATGATTTCCTCCGCGCCGATGCCGACTGGCTCTGGGAGACCGATCACACGCTGCGGCTGACCGCGCTGTCGCCTGATGCGGAGAAGATGCTGGGCGCCATTGAATCTTTCGTGGGCCAACCGCTTACCGGCCTGTTCCGGTTCGTCGAGCGGGATGACGGCGCGCTGCCCATTCTCAATGCCTTGGCCGAACATCGTCGTTTCGAGCGGCAGGAAGCGGTGCTTCGTCCGGAAGGGACGCAGCGTGTCGAACTGACCGCGGTTCCCCTGATCGACGGCAATGGCCGCTTTGCGGGTTTTCGCGGCACGGCGATTGCCGTGGAGCCGCAACCCGAGCAGGCGAGCGTATCGCACGGCGGTGCAGAGATTCCCGACGCCTTCGGGCGCCAGATCAATCGGGCCCTGCGGGCACCGCTCGACCGGATCGTGGCGAGCGCCCACAGCATCGAAGCCCAGCTCGACGGTCCGATCCGTGGCGATTATGCCGAATATGCGGGCGATATCGCGCGCGCCGGACGCCACCTGCTCGGCCTGATCGACGATTTGGTCGATCTCCAGGCCGTGGAGCGCGAGGATTTCGAGCCGGAAGCCCAGGATATCGATCTTGCCGATGTCGCGCGCGACGCCGCCGGGCTTCTTTCGGTGCGCGCCAGCGAAAAGAACATTCGGATTGACCGTCCCGCCGACGATGAAAGCCTGCCGGCTCGCGCCGATTACAAGCGCGTGCTGCAAATTCTCGTCAACCTGGTCGGGAATGCCGTGCGTTTCGCGCCCGAGGACAGCCATGTCTGGATTCGCTGCGAAACCGAAGGCGATCTGGCGGCCGTTATCGTGGCCGATCAGGGGCGCGGGATCGCGGCCGACGACCAGTCGCGCATCTTCGAGAAATTCGAACGCCTTTCGGCCGACGAGCCCGGTACGGGGCTGGGCCTTTACATCGCCCGGCGTCTGGCGCGGGCGATGGGCGGAGATATCGATGTCGACAGCGCGCCGGGGCAGGGCGCCCGTTTCGTGCTGACCCTGCGGGTCGGCAGTTAATTTCTAGCGGCTGCCGATCGGCACATAGTCGCGCTGTTCGGGGCCGGTATAGAGCTGGCGCGGACGGCCTATCGTCTGATCCGGATCCGAAATCATCTCGTTCCATTGGGCGACCCAGCCCACCGTGCGGGCCAAGGCGAACAGGACGGTGAACATCGTCGTCGGGAAGCCGATCGCCGAGAGGATCACACCCGAATAGAAATCGACATTCGGGTAGAGCTTCTTCTCGATGAAATATTCGTCGTTGAGCGCGATCTGCTCGAGTTCGCGCGCGACATCGAAGATCGGATCGTCGACGCCGAGCGTGTTCAGTACATCGGCGGCCGTTTCCTTCATCACTTTCGCGCGCGGATCGAAATTCTTGTAGACCCGGTGGCCGAAGCCCATCAGGCGGAACGGATCGTCCTTGTCCTTGGCGCGCTCGATATACTCGCCGATCCGGTCCGGCGTGCCGATTTCGCGCAGCATGTTGAGCGCCGCCTCGTTGGCGCCGCCATGCGCGGGGCCCCAGAGGCAGGCGATTCCGGCCGCGATGCAGGCGAACGGATTGGCGCCCGACGAGCCGGCGAGGCGCACGGTCGAGGTCGAGGCATTCTGCTCGTGATCGGCATGAAGGATGAAAATCCGGTCCATCGCCTTTTCGACCACCGGATCCACTACATACTCTTCGGCCGGAACCCCGAAGGTCATGCGCAGGAAATTGCCGGTATAGGAAAGGTCGTTGTCCGGATAGAGGAAGGGCTGGCCGATCGCGTATTTGTAGGCCATCGCCGCGATCGTCGGCATTTTGGCGATCAGCCTGTGCGAGGCGATCTTGCGCTGTTCGGGATCGGAGATGTCCGTTGAATCGTGATAGAAGGCGGACAGCGCGCCCACCACGCCGCACATGATCGCCATCGGGTGCGCGTCGCGACGGAAGCCGCTGTAGAGCTGCTTCAGCTGCTCGTGCACCATGGTGTGCAAGGTGATCGTGCGTTCGAAATCGACGAAATCCTGCCGGGCCGGCAATTCGCCGTTGAGCAGCAGATAGGCGACCTCCATGAAGTTCGACTGTTCGGCGAGCTGATCGATCGGATAGCCGCGATGGAGCAATATGCCCTTGCCGCCGTCGATATAGGTCAGGCCGGATTCGCAGCTTGCGGTCGACTTGAAGCCGGGATCGAAGGTGAACAGGCCCGTCTCGGAATAGAGCTTGCGGATATCGATTACGTCCGGGCCGCACGAACCGGACTCCACCGCATATTCATAGTCACCGTCGTTGACCGAGAGTTTGGCGCTGTTGTCACCCATATATTTGCTCCTGCTGTCCTGCCTGATCGGCGATCCGCGCCAGCGACTCCTCGCGACCGAGGAGCAGCAGCACATCGAATATTCCCGGCGATGTCGCACGACCGGTGAGCGCCGCTCGCAAGGGTTGAGCGACCTTGCCCAGCTTGAGATCGCGGGCGTCGGCAAATTCCCTTACAGCGGTGTCTAGCGCCTCTTCCGACCAGTCCGGCAGTCCCTCAAGGAGCGGCACGAGATCGGCAAGCAGCGCAGGCGTATCGCCCTGTAGCAGCTTTTCCGCCTTCTCGTCCAGATTCAGGGGGCGGGTGCGAAATAAAAATCCGGCGCCTTCCGCCAACTCGCCGACAGACTTGGCGCGCGGCTTGATACTCTCCATGCTGCGCTGCAATAATTTTCGGTCATTTTCGGTCAGTTCGCGTCCGATATCGGCGGCGATAGAGGGGGCGGCGAGATCGGCCAGGCGGTCGTTGTCGGCCTCGCGAATATAATGGCCGTTGAGATTTTCGAGCTTCTTGATGTCGAACCGGGCGGCCGACTTGCCGACGCCGTCGAGGTCGAACCATTCGATCGCCTGGTCCCGGCTGATGATCTCGTCGTCGCCATGGCCCCAGCCCAGCCGCAGCAGGTAGTTGACCACCGCTTCCGGCAGCATGCCCATCTCGTCGCGATAGGCCTCCACGCCCAGCGCGCCATGGCGTTTCGAGAGCTTCGCGCCGTCGGGGCCATGGATCAGCGGGACATGGGCATAGACCGGCTGCGGCCACTCCATCGCATCGATCAGCGCGCGCTGGCGGAAGGCGTTGTTCAGATGGTCGTCGCCGCGGATTACGTGGGTGACGCCCATGTCGTGATCGTCGACGGCAACGGCGAGCATATAAGTCGGCGTGCCGTCGCCGCGCAGCATGACGAAATCGTCGACCTCCGCGTTGCGGACGGTGACGCGGCCCTGCACGGCGTCCTCGATCACGGTTTCGCCCTCGGTCTCGGTCTTCAGCCGGATCACGAAGGGCGCGCCTTCCGGCGCTTCGGCGGGATCGCGATCCCGCCAGCGGCCGTCATAGCGGATTGGTTCTCTGGCTGCGCGCTGCTGCTCGCGCATCTCGGCCAGCTCCTCCGGCGTCGCGTAACAGCGATAGGCCTTGCCCTGATCGAGCAGCGCGTTGGCGACTTCGGCATGGCGATCGGCCCGGGCGAACTGATAGACTTCCTCGCCGTCCCAATCGAGGCCGAGCCAGCGCATGCCGTCGAGAATCTTCTCGATCGCCTCGTCGGTCGAGCGGGTCCGGTCCGTGTCCTCGATGCGCAGCTTGAATTCGCCGCCATGATGGCGGGCGAACAGCCAGTTGAACAACGCCGTGCGCGCGCCGCCGATATGCAGGAATCCGGTGGGTGAGGGTGCGAAGCGCGTGACAACGCGTTCATTGCGGTCGGCTTTTTCGGTTGCGCCCATGCGCGCTATCTCCAAGACTGTATTTGATGCGGGGAACAGTGGGAGCGCGGACTAGCATAGCGCCCGGCGGGCGACAATCGCGACTGTCCGGCCTCTTCGCGGCCATCGAGCATCGGCTGGAGCGCGAACGGGACCAGTTGCCGCTCTGGTTGCCCGTGGCGCTGGGGCTCGGGATCGCCAGCTGGTTCGCGCTGACGGACCGCAACAGCTGGATCGCGTTCCTGCTGACCGGCGCGGGCCTGGGACTCGCGGCGCTTGCCCTTGCGCGCACCACACGGACGGCGCGCGGCGTCGGCATCTTCGCGCTCGTCGCCGCCATCGGGTGCGCGCTCGTATGGATACGCGCCGAATGGGTCGACACCGAAACGCTCGAACGGCCGGTCGTCAGCCGTTTCGCGGCGGAGATAGTCTCGGTCGAGCACATGCCCGCGCGGGAAAGCGTCCGCCTGTTGCTGCGCTCGCCGACCGATCCCGCGCTGCCGCGGCAATTCCGAGTCAATGTCGATGACGGCAATGCGCCCGACGGTTTGCGCGCCGGCGCCTGGATATCGCTGCGCGCCCGGCTGATGCCCCCGCCGCTTGCCGCCGTGCCCGGCGGGTACGATTTTTCGCAGCGTGCCTGGTTCGAGGGGATCGGCGCAACCGGCCGGGCATGGGGCGAAATCGGGATCGTCCGTCCGGCGCGCGGCGACAATTGGCGCAGCTGGCTCGAAACCCGCCGGGCGCAGCTTGCCGCGCACGTCGCCGAGCGGGTCGGCGGCGGGGAGGGCGCGATCGCCGCGACACTGGCGACCGGCGACCGCGGGCGGATCACGGAAGAGGATGCCGAGGCGATGCGGCGCAGCGGGCTGGCCCATCTGCTGGCGATCAGCGGCTTGCACGTCACGGCGGTGATCGGCGTGGCGATGCTGCTCGTCCTCAAACTGTTGGCCCTGAGCCCGAGGCTCGCGCTCAACGCGCCGCTGATCCTGATCGCCGCCGGGGCGGGCGCGCTGACCGGCCTGGCCTATACACTGTTTACCGGCGCCCAGGTGCCGACGGTGCGCGCCTGCGTTGCGGCGATGCTGGTGCTGGCCGGCGTGGCGATGGGGCGCGATGCCATTACCCTGCGGCTGGTCGCCGCCGGGGCGCTGGTCATATTGCTGTTCTGGCCGGAAACGCTGGTCGGACCGAGCTTCCAGCTGAGCTTCGCCGCGGTCACGGCGATCATCGCCCTGCATGAGCATCCGCGCGCCAAGAAACTGCTCTCGCGGCGGGACGAGTCATGGGCCGCGAAGCTCGGCCGTTTCGCGCTCGGCCTTCTGCTGACCGGGCTCGTCGTCGAGATCGCGCTGATGCCGATCGCGCTCTTCCATTTCAACAAGGCCGGATTGTACGGGGCGCTCGCCAACATCGTCGCGATCCCCCTGACGACGTTCATCATCATCCCGCTCGAGGCGCTGGCGCTGTTTCTCGATATTTTCGGGCTCGGCGCGCCGGTCTGGTGGCTGGTGGGCGGGACGCTCGGACTGCTGCTCGACCTGGCCCATGGCGTGTCGAGCACGCCGGGGGCGGTCGCGCTCCTTCCGGCGATGCCGATGGCCGCCTATGCGCTGATGATCGTCGGCGGGCTCTGGTTCTGCCTGTGGAAGACCGGATGGCGGTTCTGGGGTTTCGCGCCGATCGGTGCGGGCGCGATCTGGGCGCTGGTCACGCCGGCGGCCGATATCCTCGTCACCGGGGACGGACGGCACATGGCAGTGCGCGACGGCGACGGCCAGCTGGCGCTGCTCCGACCGCGCGCGGGCGACTATGTCCGCGACATGTTCAACGAAACATCGGGAACCGAGGCGGAAGCCGGCGCGCTCGAGGATCTGCCGGCGGCCTGGTGCAGCGCCGACAGCTGCCGGACGACCATCTGGCGCGGCGACCGGCAGTGGCGGGTCTTCGCGACGCGCAGCCGCTACTATCTCCCTTATCCGGCGCTGGTCGAGGAATGCGCCGCCGCCGATATCGTTGTCAGCGACCGCCGGATGCCGGAAGGATGCACCCCGCGCTGGCTGCTCGCCGACCGGACATTGCTGCGGGAAACGGGCGGCCTGGCGATCACCCTGTCACCGCCGGGTATCCGGACCGTGCTGGAGCCGGGCGACGATCACCCCTGGCGGCGGATCGTTCAGTAGCGCCGCAACAGGCCCGCAAGGGTTCCCTGGATCGCGACCTGTTCGGGCGCGTAGCGCTGGGGCTCGTAATTGCGGTTGGCCGGATCGAGACGGACCATCGAGCCTTCGCGGCGGAAGGTCTTGAGCGTCGCCTCGTTCTGGTCGATCAGCGCGACCACGATCTCGCCCTCGCGCGCCGTGTCGGCCTTGCGGATCAGCGCGTAATCGCCGTCGAGAATGCCTTCCTCGACCATCGAGTCCCCGGCGACCTCGAGCGCATAATGTTCGCCGCTGCCGAGAAAGGCGGCGGGCACGCTCAGCGATTCCTGACCCTCGATCGCCTCGATCGGCTGGCCCGCCGCGATCCGGCCATGCAGCGGGAGATCGACTATGTCGTTGGCGGCGACCGGCATCATCTTCGGCGCGGTCGTTACCGGCGAGGATTTCACGCCCGACTGTTCGGGCATGCGGAGGATTTCGAGCGCGCGCGCGCGATTGGGCAGGCGGCGGATGAACTGGCGTTCCTCCAGCGCCGAAATCAGCCGGTGGACGCCCGATTTCGATTTGAGATCGAGCGCGTCCTTCATTTCCTCGAAGGAAGGAGAGATGCCGGTATCGGCCAGTCGGTCATGGATGAACATCAGCAGCTCATGCTGTTTCTTGGTCAGCATTGCCTTCGCCTCCTTCATGGCTGTTCCGTTCTGGAACGAACGGGGAACGTGTAGGAAACAAAAGATTCGCTGTCAAGCGAGGGGCAGGATATCGACCGTGTCTCCGGCGCGTGCCGCCGCGCTTCCCGCCGGACGGCGGACCAGCAGTTCGGCCTCGGCCAGCGCCGCCAGCGATGCGCTGCTCTGCTGGGAGAGCGCTTCGACGGCGTCGTCGCGCCAGCGGCCGCGCAGATATTCGGTACGCGTGCCGGTCGCGGGCAGCTCCGCGGCGAGCCGGGCCGGCCGGAAGCGGGGCAGGGGATCGGCGGCGCCCGAGAGGTGCGCGATCAACGGTTCCAGAAACAGCTTGGCGGTGACGAATGCGGAGGCCGGATTGCCGGGCAGGCCGAGCACCATCGCCTCGCCGAGTCGGCCCGCCATCAGCGGCTTGCCGGGCTTCATCGCGATCCGCCAGAAATCGATTTCGGCACCCGCCGTTTCGAGCGCCGGGCGGACAAGGTCGCGATCGCCGACCGATGCGCCGCCGATCGTGACGATGACATCGGCGCCGGCCGCCGCGTCGAGCGCCTTGGCCAGCGCTTCCCGCATATCGGGTACGATGCCGATATCGTCGATCTTGACCGGCAGCCCGGCCAGTTGCGCCGCCAGCATCGGGCCGTTGGACGCGGGAAGCTGCGCGATCTCCGTCGGTTCGCCCGGCGGCGCCAGTTCGTCGCCGGTCGAGATCAGCGCCACGCGGATCGCGCGCCGCACGGACAGCGTCCCATGGCCGCCGGCGATCGCCAGCGCCAGCGCGGGCGGCATCAGCTTCGTTCCGGCATCGATCAGGATATCGCCTTCGGCAAAATCGCGTCCCTTGCGCCGGACATTGCCGCCTTTGCGGGACGGCCCTTCGCCATCGAGCCGCAGCGTATCGCCGTCGCGCGCGGCTTCCTCCTGCACCATGACCGTATCGGGGCCTTGGGGCATCGGCGCGCCGGTGAAGATGCGCGCAGCCTCTCTCGGCTCGACGCGGCGTTCGAACGGCGATCCGGCCGCGCTCTCGCCGACGACGGTCCAGGGGCCCGGACATTCGGCAAAGCGGATGGCATAACCATCCATGGCCGAAAGATCGGCGGCGGGCTGGGTGCGCCGGGCGGCGACGTCTTCCGCCAGCCAGCGTCCCGCCGCATCGCCGACGGGCAGCGTTTCGGGCTCCACCGGTTCTGCAAGCGCGAGCAGCCGCTGCTGGGCGTCTTCGACGGGAAGCAATCCGCTCATTCGGCGGTCCAGTCGCCCGAACGCCCTCCGGATTTGGCGAGCAGGCGAATCTCGCCGATCGCCATGCCGCGATCAAGCGCCTTGGCCATGTCGTAAACGGTGAGCAGCGCTACCGAGACGGCCGTCAGCGCCTCCATCTCGACACCGGTCGTATGCGTCGTGCGGACGGTGGCGGTCGCCGTCACGCCGGTATCGTCCGCTTCGAGGTCGAGCGTCACGCCGGTCAGCGGGAGCGGGTGGCAGAGCGGGATCAGGTCGCTGGTCCTTTTCGCGGCCATGATGCCGGCTATCCGGGCCGCGCCCAGCACATCGCCCTTTTTGACATTGCCCGCGCGAATGGCGGCGGTCGCTTCGCCCGACATCGTGATCCGGCCCTTCGCGGTTGCTTCGCGCGCGGTTGCGGCCTTGCCGGACACATCGACCATGCGCGCCGCGCCTTCGTCGTCGATATGGGTGAGATCAGCCATGGCCGGTCAATAGCATGCGCGTCGCGCTTTCGACATCCGCCTGCCGCATCAGCGATTCCCCGACGAGGAAAGCCCGGATACCGCTTTCCGCCAGCCGGTCGCAATCCGCCTTGGTCGCGATGCCGCTTTCCGAGACGAGGAAATGGGTGTCCGGGACACGGGCTGCGAGCCGTTCGGTGACGGCGAGATCGGTGGTGAACGTCCTGAGATCGCGGTTGTTGATGCCGATCAGCGGCGATTTGAGAGCGAGCGCCCGGTCGAGCTCGGCCTCGTCATGCACCTCGACGAGTACGTCCATGCGATGGTCGATGGCGGCCGCCTCGATATTGGCGATCGCATCGTCGTCGAGCGCGGCGACGATAACGAGGATCGCGTCGGCGCCGAGCGCGCGCGCCTCGGCGACCTGCCACGGATCGACCATGAAATCCTTGCGCAGGACGGGCAGCGCGCAGGCCGTCCGCGCGGCGACAAGATAGTCGTCCGATCCCTGGAAATAAGGCTCGTCGGTCAACACCGAGAGGCAGGCCGCGCCGCCCGCTTCATAGGCCCTTGCATGGGCCGGCGGATCGAAATCCTCTCGGATCAGGCCTTTGGACGGGCTCGCCTTCTTGATCTCGGCGATCAGCGCATAGCCGGTTTCCGCTTTCGCCCCGAGCGCGTCGAGGAATCCCCGCGGCGCATCCTGGGCGTTGGCGCGCGCCTCCAACGCGGCGAGCGTCGTCGCCGCCTTACGTCGCGCCACTTCCTCGCGTTTTGCCGCGCAGATTTCCGCGAGCTTGTCGCTCATCGTCCAGCCCTCACCGATATGCGATCCAGCGGTCGAGCAGATCCCTGGCTGCCCCGTCGTCGATCGCACCGGCGGCCTGCGTCACGCCATGCCGCCAGCCATCGGCCTTCCCGGCGACGATCATTGCGCCGGCCGCGTTCAGCAGCACCGCGTTGCGATAACCGCCCGCTTCGCCTTCGAACAACCGCTTGAGCGCGGCGGCGTTAAAGTGCGGATCGCCGCCGCGAATGGCGTCGATCGGAAAATCCTCCAGCCCGGCATCGCCGGGCGAAACACTTTCGCCAACATCGACATTGCCGAAGCTGCCGATCCGGCTCGGGCCCGAGATCGACAGTTCGTCGAGGCCTTCCTCGCCCGAAACGACCATCGCCGCTTCGGCGCCGAGCTGTTTCAGCGCCTCGGCATAGACCGGAACATAGTCCGGCCGGGCGATGCCGATCAGCTGGCGCTTGACGCCAGCCGGATTGGAGATCGGCCCCATGAGGTTGAAGATGGTCCGTTTGCCGATGCGTTTTCTGATGGGCGTGATTCGCTTCATCGCCGGATGGTGATTGGCGGCATGGAGGAAACAGATGCCGAGATCGGCCAGGCTGCGTTCCGCTATCTCGCCGGCATGGTCCAGGTCGAGACCCAGGGCCTCGAGCGTGTCCGACGCACCGGCCTTGCTCGAGGCGGCGCGATTGCCGTGCTTGGCGACCGGCACGCCCAGAGATGCGACGACGATCGAGACCGCCGTCGAGACGTTCAGCGTATGCTGTCCGTCGCCGCCCGTGCCGCAGACGTCGATCGCCCCTTCGGGCGCTTCGATCGCGATCAGCCGTTCGCGCATGGCGGAAGCGGCGGCGGCGATCTCGACCGCCGTCTCGTCGCGCTCGGTCATCACGGTCAGGAAATGTTCGATATCCTCTTCGCCCGGCTTGCCGTCGAGCATGTCGGCAAAGGCGTGATAAGCGGTCGCTTCGTCGAGCGGCGAGGAGGGGTCCGGCAATTGGGTCATAGGCCGCGCGTCAAAGCATGAGGCGGCTCGAAAGGCCAGAAAGAATTCTTTGGCTCGCCGCTCAAGCGGGTTCGAGAACGGCCATCCCCGCCAGCCGCATGAAATTGGCGAGCAGCGCATGGCCATGTTCGGTGGCGATGCTTTCGGGGTGGAACTGGACGCCATGAATGGGAAGGCATTCGTGGCGGAAGCCCATCACCGTGCCGTCCGGGCCGCGCGCGTTGATCACCAGGCTGTCCGGCAAGCCGTCTTCCGGGACGATCAGCGAGTGATAGCGGGTGGCTGTGAAAGGAGAGGGGAGGCCAGCGAACACGCCCGTTGCGTCATGCTCGACCGGCGAGGTCTTGCCGTGCATGAGGCCGCCCCGGATCACCCGTCCGCCGAAATGCTGGCCGATCGCCTGATGGCCGAGACACACGCCGAGCAGCGGCTTTTCGGCATCGGCGCAGGCCGCGACGAGATCCAGGCTGATTCCCGCTTCGTTGGGCGTGCAGGGGCCGGGCGAGATCAGGAAAGCCGACGCGCCCGAGGAAATTGCCTGTCCGGCGGAAATCGCGTCGTTGCGGACGACGTCGACCTCCGCGCCCAGCTCGCGCAGATAATGGACGAGGTTCCAGGTGAAGCTGTCATAATTGTCGATGACGAGGATCATGGCCGCCTGCCTATCCGTTCCGCTCGGCGCCGCCAAGACTCGTCATGCGTTGATCGTGTTGGGCGGCTTGTGGAACCGCGCTGCTATAGTTAAGCAACGCACCCATGACGTGCGCGTCGCGCACTGTACGACACCGAAAGACTTTCAGGAGCTTTTCATGACGACCCGTTCCCTCGTTCTTGCCGCAGCCTCGGCTCTCGCAATGGCGGTTTCCGCGCCCGCGCTTGCCGACCATCACGAAGATACCGACCATCGGCATGATCATGCCGAGCACCACGATGGTCATGACCACGGCGCCGAAGGCGTCGGTCATGACGATGCCGATCACGTTCATGACCATGAGGGCCACGACCATGACGACCATCATGGTGGAGCGGCCGAGATCGGCCCCTGGGGCGTCGATCTCGAAGCCCGCAATCTCGCCGTCGATCCGGGCGACGATTTCTATCGACATGCGGGTGGGACCTGGATGGAAGAAACCGAAATGCCCGGCGATCGTTCGCGTTACGGTTCGTTCGACATCCTGCGCGAACGCGCGGAAAACCAGGTTCACGCGATTTTGAACGATCTTGCCGAGAATCCCGAAGCGGCCGGTCCGCTGGGTCGGATGGTCGGCGATTTCTACGGGTCGTGGATGGACGTCGATGCGATCGAGGCGCGCGGTACCGCACCGCTGGAGCCCTATCTGGCCCGGATCGCCGCGATCGCGGACCGCGCGGACCTGCTCGAGGTCTTCGGGACGATCGGCTATTCCTCGCCGGTCAGCGTCGGCACCTTGCCCGACCCCGCCGACCCGACCCGCTATATCGCGGCCGCCGGGCAGGACGGCCTCGGCATGCCCAATCGCGACTATTACCTGGAGGAGGGTGAGGAGTATCAGGCGTTCCGCGCCGCCTATCGCGACTATATCATCCGTCTCCACGAGCTGGCGGGAATCCCGGACGGGGCGGCCAGGGCCGACCGGATCATCGCGCTCGAAACCCAGCTCGCCGAAGCGCATTGGGAACCCGCCCGCCAGCGCGACATCCAGCAGATCTACAATCCGATGAACCGCGAGCAGCTGGCCGAACTGGCGCCGCAATTCGATTGGGACAGCTGGCTCGAAGGGATCGGCCTGGGAACCGTCGATACGGTGGTCGCCGCCGAAACGACCGCGATTGCAGCGGCTGGCGAAATGATCGACAGCGTGCCGCTCGACACGTGGAAGGAATATCTGACCTTCCACTTCATCAACGACAACGCCCAGTTCCTGCCCCACGCGTTCGACGAAGCGCAGTTCGACTTTTTCGGCCGGACCCTGCGGGACACGCCCGAACAGCGCGAACGCTGGAAACGCGGCGTCGCCTTCGTCAACGACAATATCGGCGAGGCGATCGGGCAGGTCTATGTCGATCGCCATTATCCCGAAGAATCGCAGCGACAGATGACCGAGCTGATCGCCAATCTGCGCGCCGCGCTGCGCGAACGGATCGAAAACAGCGACTGGATGGACGAGCCGACGCGCGCCGAAGCACTTGCCAAGCTCGAAGCGTTCGAGCCACGCATCGGCCATCCCGAGAACTGGATCGACTATTCAGGCCTCGAGGTCCGGCGCGACGACCTGCTCGGAAACGCCATCCGCGCGCAGGAATTCGCGTTCAACCTCGATCTCGAACGGCTGCCGCATCCGGTCGACCGGTCGCTCTGGGCGATGAACCCGCAGACGGTGAACGCCTATTACAATCCGCTGCTCAACCAGATCACCTTCCCGGCCGCCATCCTGCAGCCGCCTTTCTTCGATCCCAATGCCGACGCCGCCGTCAATTACGGCGCGATCGGCGGCGTGATCGGCCATGAAATCGGCCACGGTTTCGACGATCAGGGCCGGCAGTTCGACGGCACCGGGCGCATCCGCGACTGGTGGAGCGAAGAGACCGCCGCGGCGTTCGAGGAGCGCTCTGGCCGGCTTGGCGCGCAATATGACGCGTTCGAACCGATTCCGGGCGTCACCGTCAACGGCGCCCTGACGATGGGCGAGAATATCGGCGATCTGGGCGGCCTCGAAATGGCCTATTCCGCCTATCGCCGGTACGTCGCCGAACATGGCGAACCGCCGGTGATCGACGGGCTGACCGGCGACCAGCGCTTCTTCCTCAGCTGGGCGCAGGTCTGGCGCGGGCTGATCCGCGAAAATGCGCTGCGCGAGCGCATCCTGACCGATCCGCACAGCCCGATGGAGTATCGCACCAATGGCGTCGTGCCCAATATCGACGCCTGGTACGAAGCCTTCGATGTGGGGCCGGACAATGCGATGTACATTCCGCCCGAACAGCGCGTGCGAATCTGGTAGGGAGCAGAGGCGGTGAGCGAAACGATAACCGCCAACATTCCCCATCAGCTGGGGCGCGAAGAAGCGCGCCGCCGGATCGCCGGGGGGATGGACGGCTTCGCCGACGCCATTCCCGGCGGTGCGGTGACCGAAAAGCGCTGGGAGGACGACACCGCCTTTTTCACGATCGAGGCGTTGGGCCAAAGGCTGGCCTGCCGCCTCGACGTCACCGAAGACGCGGTGATCGCGACCTTCGAACTGCCGACGCTGCTCGCGCCCTTCGCGGGTGCGATCCGTCGCAAACTCGAGCAATATGGGCCGAAGCTGCTGCGCTAGGTGCTACTGCCCGAATCCCGGCTCGCGGGCCCGCTCGACCGCCTCTTTCGCCGCGGCGAACAGTGCGCCGGCCTTCGCCTCGCATTCGCGCTGCTCGTAATCGGGGTCGCTGTCGGCGACGATGCCGGCACCGGCCTGGATATGCATGACCCCGTCCTTCACGACCGCAGTTCGCAGCACGATGCAGCTGTCCATCCCGCCGTCGGGCGAGAAATAGCCGACGCCGCCGGCATAGGCGCCGCGCGTTTCGGGTTCGAGTTCGGCGATGATCTCGCAGGCGCGGACCTTGGGCGCGCCCGACACCGTGCCCGCCGGGAAGCCCGCGAACAGCGCGTCGATCGCGTCATGATCGTCGGCCAACTCGCCGGTGACGTTCGACACGATATGCATGACATGGCTGTAGAATTCGACGCCATAGCTGTCGGTGACGGTCACCGTTCCGGCCTTGGCCACGCGGCCGACATCGTTGCGTCCGAGATCGAGCAGCATCAGATGCTCGGCGCGTTCCTTGGGATCGGCGAGCAGGCTTTCGCGATTGGCGGCGTCCTCGCTCGCCGTCCGGCCGCGCGGCCGCGTTCCGGCGATCGGCCGGATCGTGACCTCGCCGTCGCGCGCGCGGACCAGGATTTCCGGGCTCGACCCGATCAGTGCGAAGCCGGGAAGGTCGAGATAATAGAGGAAAGGCGAAGGGTTGATCCGGCGCAGCGCGCGGTAGAGATCGACCGGCGGCAACGGGAAGGGCTGGGTGAAGCGCTGGGCCAGCACCACCTGAAAGATGTCTCCGGCGGCGATATAGTCTTTCGCGGTTTCGACCATGCGCCGATAGTCGGCCGGATCCAGCTCGGCCCGCGGTGCAACGACCGGCAATTGCTCGATTTTTCTGTGGCGGGGCAGATAGGGCGCGTTCAGGCGCGCCGCTGCAGCCTCGATTCGCTCCACAGCCTTGTCCACAGCCTTTTCCGCACTGTCTTCGCCAAGCGACCAGATCGGTGCGACGAGATGCAGCCGGTCCTCGAGCCGGTCGAAGATCAGGATCAGCGTCGGCCGGACGAACAGCATGTCGGGCAGGGCGAGGGGATTGTCGGCCGGGCGCGGAAGGTCCTCGATCAGTCCGATGGTCTCGTAGCCGAAATAGCCGACGAGGCAGGCCAGCGAATCCGGCAGCCCGTCCGGCAGGTCCATCCGGCATTCCTCGACGAGCGACCGAAGCGCCGCGACGCTGTCGCGATCGGCCGCAACAAAGGCGTCGCGATCGGCGAGCCAATCGCGGTTGATCGCCGCTTCGGCGCCCTCCGCGCGGAAGACGAGATCGGGCGCGAGGCCGATATAGGTGTAGCGTCCCCGCACATTGCCGCCTTCGACAGATTCGAGGATGAAATCTCCGCGGCCCGGTTCGATCAGCTTGAGCGCCGCGCCGATCGGCGTATCGAGATCCGCCAGCTGCTGTCGCCAGATCAGCGCCGGACGGCCGGCTTCGAGCGCCGTTATCGCGTCGGCGCGCGTATTCATCAGTTCCGGCGGCCGGTCGTCAGCCGTTCCGCCAGCGCTTCGATGGCTTCCTCGTTCCGTTCGATCGGATAGTCGGCGAGCACCGCGTTGACGAACTGCTCGGCATATTCGTTCGCCGTCACATTGGCGAATTCGCGGCGCGTCGCCTGGACGATATCCGGCGTTATCTCGTCCGGGTCGCTTTCGATCGCGTCGAGGACCACGACATACCAACCCTGGTCCCGGGGCAGCCGGACGAGCTTCGCCGTGTTTGCCGCCATCCGGAACATGAGCCGAACGGGTTCGGGCACGTTGGCGCCGGCCTGGGAAATCGCCCGGCGCGTGGCCCGGGCTGGCTGCGGCGCCGGGAGCGCGACATCGGCTTGCGCGATCGCCTCGGACAACGCCATTCCGTCGTTGACCTTGGCGGCGATTTCGGTGGCGATGGCGCGGGCGCGGCGCGCGGCGCGATCGAGCATATAGTCGCGGGTCACGAATCGCCGGATCGAGTCGAGCGGCTGCGGCGCCGTGCGCGCAATCTCGGTTACGTCGACCATCGCGTAGCGCTGATTCTCGACGACCGGCACGAGCACCGGGTCCTCGTCGTCGTCGAGCGTAAAGGCGAGCTCCAGGATCGGCCGGAGATCCGAAGACGGCCGAAAACTGGGCTGCTGCGGTGCGAGGCCGTTCGGCGCCAGGAGCGGCGTCGAAACGATGGTCAGTCCCTTGTCGTCGACCACTTCCTCGAACGAGGCGCCGTTATCGATGGCGTTTTCGATATCGAGATAGAATTGCGCGAGCGCCTCGTTGCCCGCCTGCTCACGCAGCGTCTGCACGATTTCGGGCCGGACGCTGCCAAGCGGTGTCGCGTTGCGATTGACGATATCGGCGACGCGGATCACGTGCCAGCCGAGGCCGGACCGCATCGGTTCGAGCAGCGCGCCCTCGTCGGCGGCGAAAGCCGCAGCCGCGATCCGTTCGGAAGTCGTGCGCTCGAAACTTTCGGGCGTCGCGCCGCTGATCTGGGTCGACGGGATCGAGAAGCCGCGCTGAGCCGCCTGTTCGCCGAAATCGGCTCCGCCGTTCACCGCAGCATAAAACGCCTGGGCGTCGGCCTCGTCGGCGAGAATGATCTGCTGGAAGGTGCGCGTCTGGCTGCCGCCATAGGTCTCGCTGTTGGCCTCGTAATATTCGCGGACCTGCTCCTCGGTCGGCGCCGGCACGTTGAGCTGGTCGAGCGTGAAGATCGCATAGCGCACCGAGCGCCGCTCGGGCAGCGTGTAGCGCCGGAGATTCTCCTGATAGAATGTGTCGAGCTGTTCCGCGGTCGGCGGGTTGCCCTGCGGCATCGCGCTGGACGGGATCGCCGCGACCTGGCCGCTGCGTTCTTCGAGTAGCAAGCCGGCATAGGGCCGCGCGATCGCCGCCGGCACCTGCGCCCCGGCGGTCACCGGTCCGAGCAGCAGGCCGACCAGCGTCTGGCGGGTCAGGTCGGCGCGGACTTCCTCCTCGGTCAGGCCCTGCTGGGCGAGAACCTGGCGGAACGAGGCTTCGTCGAAATTGCCGGTGAGGCCCTGGAATGCCGGTATCTCGGCAATCGCCGCGTCGATCAGCCTCTTGCTGATCAGAAGGCCATGGTCGCGGGCAAAAGCCGCCAGCGCTTCGCCCTGCATATATTGTTCGATCGCCTGGTCGAGACCGCCGCCTTCGATCAGCGCCGCCATGTCGAGCCCCGGCTGTTCCTCGCGCGCATTTTGCAGCGCCCGGGTCATCAACTGGGAAATGCGTTCGTCGTCGACTTCCGTTCCGTCTACAGAGGCGACCGTCGTCCCGCCGCCGCCCAGAAACCCGCCGCCCGGGGCGCTGACATCGGCCAGTGCGAAGGCGAGGCCGATCAAGCCGACGAAAGCCATCGCGAACAACAGGCCGAGTTTCGATGAAAACAGTCTGCGGAAAAAGGTGATCATGGTTTCTGCAACTTTGCGTGAGAAGGGGCTATTCGCTCCGTGCTTTACGGATGTGCCCGCGCCGCTTCAAGCGTTGTCGCGCGATTGGCAGACGCCGATCGGGCGGCTATCAGGCCCGCCTGACACCAACAGGGGAAACGGGACATCATGGCGCGACGCAAACTGATTGCGGGCAACTGGAAAATGAACGGTCATCTCGACCATCTCCGCGAGCTGCACGGGATCGACAAGGCCGCCAGGGCCCATCCGCAGGTGGATGTCGCGATCTGTCCACCCGCGACTCTGATAGCGCCGGCCGTCGCGCGCGTGCCGGGCCTCGCGATCGGCGCGCAGGATTGCCACGGTGCGGACAAGGGCGCGCATACCGGGTGCCTGTCGGCCGCCATGCTGAAAGAGGCCGGCGCGCATCATGTGATTGTCGGTCACAGCGAACGCCGGGCGGATCAGGGCGAAACCGATGCGGAAGTCCGCGGCAAGGCCGAAGCGGCGCACCGGCATGGGTTGATCGCGATCGTCTGCGTCGGCGAAACCGAAGCGCAGCGCGACGCGGGAGAGGCCGAGGCCGTAGTGGTGTCTCAGGTGGTGGGTTCCGTGCCGGCCGATGCGACGGCCGACTGGCTGGTGATCGCCTATGAACCGGTCTGGGCGATCGGAACGGGTCGCGTTCCGACGCTGGAGGATGTGGCTGCGATGCACGCCGCCATCCGCGCCAAGCTGATCGAAACGATCGGCGAAGAGGCCGAGAATGTGCGAATCCTGTACGGCGGTTCGATGAACGGCGACAACGCCGCCGAGCTGCTGGCCGTGGACAATGTGGATGGCGGCTTGGTCGGCGGCGCCAGCCTCAGCGCCGACAAATTCGTTCCGATCATCGAGGCCGGCGCGGCTCTCGCTTGAACCTTGGCGCGGAAACGTCTATTTCGCGCAACAGTGCAGCGCCGGTCATCGGCCAACCCAATTACATAGAGAGTTTCGATGTTCACCTTCCTGCTGGTCGTCCAGGCCGTTATCGCCGCCCTGCTTGTCACGCTGATCCTCATGCAGCGCTCCGAAGGCGGTGGTCTCGGCGTCGGTGGCTCATCGTCGGGCCTGATGACGGCACGCGGACAGGCGGACTTTCTCACGCGCGCGACGGCGGTGACCGCAGTGGCTTTCGTCGGCTTGAGCATCCTGCTGGCCGGCATCGCCACCACGCGCCAGTCCGATACGAGCATCGATACCAGCCTGACGCGCCAGGCAGATCCGGTCGCGCCCATTGCGCCGCTCGGCGGCGATGCGCCGGCGTCCGAGCCGGTCGACAGCGACATATTGAGCGCGATCGCCGGACAGGCGGAGAGCAGCGGAGCGGACGAGGAAGACGCGCCGGCGGAATAATCGGCGCAGCACTCGCCTGCCGACCCGCTTACTCACAAAAAATCGCGAAAGTCGGATTCGCCGGCTTGCGCTTTGCGGCCAACCCTGCGTAAGCGTTTCCTCCCATGGCGCGGTTCATTTTTGTCACCGGCGGCGTGGTTTCCTCGCTCG
>NZ_JBQLZM010000087.1:0-3588 GCF_052168275.1 Parasphingopyxis sp.
AAAAAGGTCGTTATCGCCGTGAGAAAGGCCGAAGCGCCGGCGAGCCGCAGGAATCCGTCATCGAAGCCTGTGGCGGTAACGAGGGAAGCGTTTTGCGTCGCCATGACACGATAGTAACGCTGCCGGCATGGCCGCCAAAACGAGTTCGATCAAAGACGGAAAATATCCGTCAAGCGGCGCGGGGGACGATCCGGTCGAGTTCGCCATTCAATGCGCGCTTGGCCTCGCGGATTTCGAACTGGTCCTGCAGCCGCAGGAAGAAGCCTTCGGACATGCAAAAATATCGTGCGAGACGCAGGTCGAGTTCGCCGTCCACCCGGGCCGAACCATCAATCATGGCTTCCAGACGCGCGACATCGACCGCAATCTCCTCGGCCAGCGCAGCGCTGTCGAGATCGAGCGGTTCCATGAATTCGCTGACCAGCAACTCCCCGGCATGGCTGTTGTGCAGCGATTCGGAGTCAGTGATAGTCCGTGATTTCGACGCCATCGGCATTTCCGTCCTTCCAGACGAAACATATACGCCATTGCCTATTAATGGAAAGGGAATGCTGGCCAGCGCGGTCTCCGGAAAGCGCATGAAGACGGTTACTGGGCGGGTTTCTGAGGTCCTCGAGCGTATCCGCGGCATCGAGCATCGCCAGTCTATCGAGCGCGAGATTCTGGATGTCCGGCGGCAATTTCCGGCTCCGCGAGCCGTTCCAGATGCGTTCGGTTTCCTTGTCGGCGAAGGAGAGGATCATTGTTTGAGCGCGTCCATGCGGACCCAATCTTCGTCATGTGGGCGCCGCACAAACCAGAACCTCCAGCCGTTCACGTTCGTATTGGAAATCGCACTAGCCGCGTCCGAAGGACTGGTCCTGACGTTACCTAATTCGTCTACCCACTGAGATTTATTGATCCATGCCCGATAGGTCTTGCCTTTGTACGTCGCGCGAAACCAGGTGCCATCGGGAAAGAATACGTTGGAAAACCAAACGCCGCCAGTTTCGCCGCCAAGACCGCGCGTGACCCCTGGGAGACCGGGAGTGTCTATTTCGCCGAGACGCGGAGCCACCTCGGTGGCCGGCATACCAAGCAGCCGGCGAATAGCCTCATTATAGCTATCGGATTCGTCGGTAAGTTTGGCCGTAAGTGCTTTGAAAACCTCGAAATCTATTTCAATTTGCATTGCCTATCTCCGAAGATATAGTGATCTTCGTAGAAAAAATAGTTTTTGTCAAGACATGCGGCTGCTTGCTACCGCATCTTCCGCTGTGTCTTTCCGTAGCGCAGCTTGCGCGTCCCCGGCCGCCCCTCGGTCGCACGGCCCTTCGGCCTCGCGACCTGTTCGTCCGCCGGCAGTCCCAGCTCTTCGCTTTCGAGTCGCCGGATTTCGTCGCGCAGGCGGCCGGCTTCTTCGAACTCCAGGTCCGCGGCGGCGGCGCGCATGCGTTTTTCGAGGTCTTCGATGTACGCGCGCAGGTTATGGCCGACGAGATTGTTGACCGCCTCGTCGCCGGTATCGACGGTCACGCTGTCCTTCGACGCCGTGTGCGCGACAATGTCGGAAATATTGCTCTTGATCGTCGTCGGCGTGATGCCGTGGAGCGCGTTATATTCGCGCTGTTTCTCGCGCCGTCGGTCGGTCTCGGCGATGGCGCGTTCCATCGATCCGGTGATCCGGTCGGCATAGAGGATCACCCGCCCCTCGACATTGCGTGCGGCGCGGCCGATCGTCTGGACGAGGCTCGTCTCGCTGCGCAGGAAGCCCTCCTTGTCGGCGTCGAGGATGCAGACCAGCCCGCATTCGGGAATGTCGAGGCCTTCCCGGAGGAGGTTGATGCCGACCAGCACGTCATAGACGCCGAGGCGCAGATCGCGGATCAGTTCGATCCGCTCCAGGGTTTCGACGTCCGAATGCATGTAGCGGACGCGCAGCCCGGCCTCGTGCATGAATTCGGTCAGGTCCTCGGCCATGCGTTTCGTGAGCGTCGTGACGAGCGTCCGATAGCCCTTCTTCGCCGTCTCGCGGCACTCATTGATGCAGTCGTCGACCTGCTCCTCGACCGGGCGGATCGTGACCGGCGGATCGATGAGGCCGGTCGGGCGGATGACCTGCTCGGAGAACACGCCGCCCGTCTGCTCCATCTCCCAGGGGCCGGGCGTCGCGCTGACGCACACCGTCTGCGGGCGCATCGCGTCCCATTCGTTGAAACGCAGCGGCCGGTTGTCGATGCAGCTCGGCAGGCGGAAGCCATATTCGGCGAGCGTCAGCTTGCGGCGATGGTCGCCGCGCGCCATCGCGCCGACCTGCGGGATCGTCTGGTGTGATTCGTCGACGAAGAGCAGCGCATTGTCGGGGAGGTACTCGAACAGGGTCGGCGGCGGTTCGCCGGGCAGGCGGCCGGTCAGGAAGCGCGAATAATTCTCGATCCCCGCGCAGCTGCCGGTCGCGGCGATCATTTCGAGATCGAAGTTCGTCCGCTGCTCGAGCCGCTGGGCCTCCAGCAGCATCCCGGCGTCCTGCAATTCCTTCAGCCGCACCGCCAGTTCGCGCCTGATCGCCTCCATCGCCTGTTTCATCGTCGGGCCGGGCGTGACGTAGTGCGAGTTGGCGAAGACGCGCACGCGATCGAGCTTCGCGCCCTTCTTGCCGGTCAGCGGATCGAATTCGGCGATTTCCTCGATCTCGTCGCCGAACATGCTGACCCGCCAGGCCATATCCTCGTAATGGCTCGGGAAGATCTCCAGATTGTCGCCGCGCACCCGGAAATTGCCGCGCGCGAAGGCGGCGTCGTTGCGCTTGTACTGGAGCGAGACGAGCTTGCGGATGATGTCGCGCTGGTCGGCCGTCTGGCCCTTCCGGATGTCGAAGGTCATCGCCGCATAGGTCTCGACCGAGCCGATGCCGTAGAGGCAGGAGACCGAGGCGACGATCAGCACATCGTCCCGCTCGAGCAGCGACCGCGTCGCCGAATGGCGCATCCGGTCGATCGCCTCGTTCACCGAGCTTTCCTTCTCGATATACGTGTCGGAGCGCGGCACATAGGCCTCGGGCTGGTAATAGTCGTAATAGCTGACGAAATATTCGACCGCATTGTTCGGGAAGAACTGCTTGAATTCGCCGTAGAGTTGCGCGGCGAGGATCTTGTTCGGCGCGAGCACCAGCGCCGGCCGCTGCAGCGCCTCGACCACCTTGGCCATGGTGAAGGTCTTGCCCGAGCCGGTAACGCCGAGCAGCACCTGGTCCTTCTCCCCGGCCCGCGCCGTCTCGACGAGCTCGGCGATCGCCGTCGGCTGGTCGCCCGAGGGTTCGTAGTCGGAGGCCAGTTCGAACCGCTTGCCGCCTTCGGCCTTGTCGGGCCGTTCGGGCCGGTGCGGCACGAAGCCGCTATCGGTTTCGGGTTCCTCGAGGCCGGTGCGGATCGCGATTGCCATGCGAGCGGATATGGAGCGCGGCAGGCGGTTTCGCAACGGTCGGCGGCGCCCGGGGGGCAAGCCTCCTGACACAGGCCGGTCCGCCATCGGCGCGGCGGTTTGTCCTTGCGTCTTTTCGCGGCGTTCGCCAGTGTCGCGCCCAAGGGTCCGCTCTTGTCCCATTTTCGA
>NZ_JBQLZM010000088.1:0-16594 GCF_052168275.1 Parasphingopyxis sp.
CTCGAACTGGAATCCGCCGAACAGGATGACTAACTAGGCCGCGGATAAGGAGAAAATTCATGGCTTTAGGTCCGTGGCAAATTGTTATTGTTGTGCTGCTCATCGTCCTCTTTTTCGGGCGCGGGCGAATTTCCGACATGATGGGCGATCTCGCCAAGGGGATCACCAGCTTCAAGAAGGGCTTGCGCGAAGACGAGAATGGCGGCGACGCCGCCGGATCGTCGGAGACGCCGCGCATCGCGCCCCAACCTGCGCCGCCCGCGTCGGAAACCACCGTCGAAGCCAAGCGCGAAGACAGCGCCAGCTAGTTTTCGCGCCCGGCCGGGGCCGGCCGGGCGTGCCGCTCAGGCATTGAGGTAGATCGGCGCCTATGTTCGATATTGGTGCAATGGAGCTGTTGCTCGTCGGGATGGTGGCGCTCGTCATCATCGGACCGAAAGACTTGCCGATCGCGATGCGCACGGCGGGCCGCTGGCTCGGCCAGCTGCGGGCGATGACGGGCCATCTCCGCGTCGGTATCGACGCGATGATCCGGGAAGCCGAAATCGAGGAACAGGAGAAGGCCTGGTCGGAAAAGAATGCCCAGATCATACGCGATCATCCGCCGGACAAGCATCAGAAGACCGAGAAACCGGAGCCGGCTGGCGACGTCGCAATGCGGCCGCTCGGTGAGAGCGAGAAACCGGCGGTGGACGACCATCCGCAGGTCGATCCTGCCGTAACCGAGCGTGCCGAGGCGCCGCCCGAAGCGCAATTGCCGCTCCTGCCCGACGATCCCGGCCCGAAGACGCGGGACGACAGGTCATGAGCGAAGACGCGATGCGCGAAGACGCGGAAATCGACGAAAGCAGCGCGCCGCTCCTCGATCACCTGATCGAGCTGCGGAACCGTCTGCTCTGGTGCATGCTCGGGCTCGCGATCGCGTTCGGCGTCTGCTTCTATTTCGCGACAGAGATATTCGAGTTTCTCGTCCAGCCGCTGACCGCCGCCTTTCCCGAAGGCGAGGGACGCCTGATCTATACCCAGCTCTACGAGGCCTTCTTCGTGGAAATAAAGGTCGCGATGTTCGGCGCGTTCGTGGTCGCGTTTCCGCTGGTCGCCAACCAGATCTGGGCCTTCGTCGCCCCGGGTCTCTACAAGAACGAGAAGGGCGCTTTCCTGCCCTTCCTGTTCGCGACGCCGGTGCTGTTCACGCTCGGCGCGGCGCTCGCCTATTATTTCGTCATGCCCGTCGCGTTCCGCTTTTTCCTTGGCTATCAGGGGGAAGTCGGCGGGCTGAGCCAGGAGGCCCTGCCGGCCGTCGGCAGCTATCTGTCGCTGGTGATGCGCTTCATCATCATTTTCGGGATCGCCTTCCTGCTCCCGGTGCTGATCCTCCTGCTCAACCGCGCCGGGCTCGTCGACCGTCAGCAGCTCATCCGCGCCCGCAAATACATCATCGTCGGCGCCTTCATCGTCGCCGCTATCTTCACGCCCCCGGATCCCGTCACGCAGCTCATGCTCGGCATACCGCTCTGCCTGCTGTTCGAACTGACCCTGGTGATCATCTGGTTCACGGACAGGCGGCGCAAGGGGGATCAGCCGAGTTGAACCCGGAAACGCTCTTCCTGCGCGCGGGGGATGAAGCGGTCTTTCCGGTGCGCGACGGATGCCGGGTGACACCGTTGATCGATTCCGCGGAAATGTATCCGCGGCTCGAAGAGCGGATGCTGACCGCCGAACGGACGGTGTGGCTCGCGTTCCGGATTTTCGACCCGTCGACGAAATTGCGCTCGGATGCGGCGCGCGGCCGGGGGCTGACGGACTGGGCCGATCTCATCCTCGATACCGTCCGGCGCGGGGTCGAGGTCCGCCTGCTGCTCGCCGATTTCGAACCCGTGATGGCCGAATGGCTGCATGCCGGTGCATGGAGCAGTTTCCGCCGGGTCCAGGCGATCCGGCCGCTGTTGTCCGCGGCCGATCAGGAGCGGCTCCAGATCATCGTGATCCAGCATGTGGGCGAGATCGGCTGGTTCTGGCGGCAGCTGCTGCGCCCGGCGCTGCGCGGGCGGGTGCAGCGGCTGGTCGAACGGCTTTCCCGCCAGCTGGACGAGGATGCGAACGCTTTCGACGTCCGGCCGGGCCTGTGGCGCTGGCTGCGGTGGAGCGGCGATCGGCCGTCCGGATGGAAGCCCGGGCCGCCGCCGCGGCTTTGGCCGGCGACCTATCATCAGAAATGCGCGGTCATCGACGGCAGGACGGCCTTTATCGGCGGGCTCGATCTGGACGAGCGGCGTTGGGACGATTCCAGGCACGAACGGCCGGCCGACGAGACCTGGCACGATCTATCGGCCATCGTCGAGGGCCCGGCGGCGGGCGACGCCGCCCGCAATTTCCTCGAACTGTGGAACGCGGAGCTGCCGCGGTTCGCCGAAATCGTCGATCAGTGGACGAGCGACGAGACGCCCGGCATCGCCGTCGACCCGCTCGATCGGATCGACGTCCCGGACGCCGCCGCGCCCCTTGATGACGCCGGGGCGACGGTCCAGCTGCTGCGAACCCGATCGCGCCATTCGGCCTCGATGTTCGCCTTCGGGCCGTTGCCCGACATCCGCGAGCTGAAATCGGCGCACCGCAAGATGATCGCCGCGGCGAAAAAGCGCCTCTATGTCGAGGCGCAGTTCTTCCGGTCGCGGGACGCCGCGGATTGGGCGATCGCGGCGCTGCGCGACAATCCGGCGCTCGAGATCATCGTCCTGATCGCCAATGTTCCCGAGGAGATCGCCTTTCTCGGCCAGGGCGACAATCCGGCCCACCGGCACGGCGAATATCTCCAGGCGAAGGCGTTGACCCGGATTCTCAAGGCGGGCGGGCCCGAACGCGTCGGCCTTTTCACCATGGCGCGCGACGAGGCGGCCGACCGTGCCGAAGATCGCTATTCGGACAGTCGCGGGACCGCCTTCGGGTCGGGGCTCATCCATATCCATGCGAAACTGCTGATCGCCGACGACGACGCCTGCCTGATATCGTCCGCCAATATCAACGGCCGCAGTTTCCACTGGGACACCGAGCTGGGTTTTCTGTGGTGGCAGCCGGACGGCGCCATCGCCGCGTTCCGCCGCGAACTGTGGTCGCGTCTCTCGGGCGGCGCGCTGGCGGACGATGCGGGGCTCGCGGAATGGCGCAGCCTGGCCGATCACAACCGGCTGGCCGAACCCGGCGACCGCAAGGGGTTCGTCATTCCCTATCAGCGTGCGCGCGCGCGGCGGTTCGGGCGCCCGCATTTCTATGTGCCCGACAGTCTGGTCTAGCCGCGCAGCACGGCGGTCGGCCTGTCTATTCGGCGACCTCTTCGACCGTTTCGCCGACGCTCTGGACGTCGCGGCCTATTCCGGCGACCGTATTGCAGGCGGACAGGGCGAGGCTCGATACGGCCAGCGCCAGCACGATGAACTTCGACATACTCATACTCCTCTCGGGCGGAACCCGGCTATCGCGGACCGGACAATGCCCGGCGATCCGTTTCGTTCCAATGGGTGATTGTAGGAAATCCGATCGATCCCGGTAGCCCCAAAATATTAAACCCGGAAACGCCTTCCGGGGGGGATGGAGGCGTTTCCGGGCTAATGTGTTGGATAGCGAGAGCGGGGGGCAAAAAGGTCACTATCCGACTAGCAGAACGTCGGGCGGCGCCTTTGGTTCCCGAAAAAATCGAAAAAATCCGAAAAAAAATGAAAATGATTTCATTTCAATGGCTTGAATATCGAGTTTTTTCCGAGAAAACTACAATGTCGGTATGACGATCGTGAAAAGCGTCCCGGATTCCTCCTCGTCGAGGCTTGCCTGCAGCTGGCGGGCCATACCGGTCAGGACACGGCGGTAGCGCGGGAATTCGTCGCGGTCGGATGCGTCCGCAAGAGCCGGCGATCGCACGGCTAGACGGGCGCACCGATCCGCGAGCGCGGTGACCGAGATGGCGATTTCGACCCGGTCGCCGCACAGCATCGCCAGCTCGACGAGTTCGGTGATGAGAAAGGCCGTCGGCGCGGCGATGTCCTGACCGACGCGAACGGAGTCGACATCGAGCGTGATCGCGATTTCGACGTTCGGCGGAGCGCTTTGCTGGAGGCCCGATGCGAGTTCGGCGACGACCGGACGCAGCGACAGCCCGCTATTCTTGTCGAGCTCCGCGAAAAGGTTGCGCTGGACTATCGCGAGCGCGTCGACCCGCCGTTGGATCGAGGCATAGGCCGCGGCGCTGTCGTCCGATTTCGCGGCGCGGGCATGGAGATTGAGCAGGCTGGCGATGATCTGCAGGTTGTTTTTCACGCGATGATGCACCTCGCGCGTCAGCCGGGTCTGCTCCTCCAGGCCGGCGGCCAGCTGCTCCTCATGGCTGCGCAGCGTGTCGAACGCCTCCTGGAAGGCGTGCGCCAGCTGCTGGATCTCGATCGCCGAAATCGGAAAATGCGGCAGTTCGAAACGGGCGTCGCCATTGGCGTGCCGGACGACCGCATGGCGAAGCTGGGTCAACGGCCGGATCAGCAATTGGGCGACGGCGATCCAGCCCAGAATAGCCGCCACGCCCCACATCAGGACCGGCAATGCGATGGCGAACAATTCCGCCGTACTGAGCGGTCGTTCCTCGAAACTTGCGGACAGCGCGAATTCCGTATCCGCGATCGGCCTCGCCGCGTTCACCACCCGGTCTTGCGCGACCGGGTCGTTCCAGGGACGCACGACGAATACGACATCGCCCCGGGCCAGGGTGATCTGATAGTTGCGCGCCAACAGCGCCGGCTGCGGGAGCAGCGCGAGGGATTGGCGCGTAAGTTCTGCGAGACCGATCACGCTGCCGTCGGGGCTGGTCTGGGCGAGGATAATGGCCTCGCGGTCGGGGTCGACCGCCATCGTCGATTGGCCGGCGACGGGCGGGTCGATGGCGAAATCGGGCTCGAAGCCGTCGGATGCGCAGATGACGCGCCCGTCGCCGTCAAGCATCGCGAGCGCCGGTTTTCTCGAATCGAGAGCCGTGACCCCATCGATCGTGCTCCGGCAGTTCGCCTCCCGATCCTCGTCCGCCGCCATCGCCACGACCGCCGACCGCAAGCCCATTTCGGCGTTGGCGATCGTGCTGGAGAGATGCCGCGCCCCGACTTCGGCCAGCAGGTTGGCCTCGGCATAGCGGCCTTCGCGCGTGTCGCTGGCCTGATCGAACGAAGCCAGGACGGCGACGATGCCGAGCGGCAACAGGGCAATGCCGAGCAACACCAGCGTTTTCAGGCTCGTCGGAAGTTTCTCTATGGGCCGGCGCGCGGCATCATACTGGCTCATATATGGATCGCCCCGGGAACGGGCGGCCGAGGTTCAATCAAGCTTGCCGAGCAAGTCCAGCATTTCCGACGGAATATCCTCTTTGACGGCGTCTTCATATGCCGAGCGCAATGCATCGCCGATATCGGCGTCGTTCGCTGGCTTCGAATCCTCGGCTGGTTTGCCCTTGATTCTCTCGTCCGGCTTTCGCGGAATTTTGCCACCAGAAGCCAACCTGTTCGTTCCCCCAAAGAACCACGATCCGTCGCCCTTCCTAGCCACATAGCTTCAAGCTGCGCAACTGCGAATTTCCAGGGAAAAGTTCTTTTCTTACAAATATGTGTTACGCGGGATAATATTCCGCAATTCCGCCCGGACGGTATTTCCACCTTTCCTCTTGAGTTACATCGCACGATCCGCCTACGCGTGTCTGCGTAAACTTTGAGGAGGAATCACCGATGGCGTCACTGGGCCAGCAACTTGCGCCGCACCTGACCTTTCTGCGCCGGTTTTCGCGTGCCTTGACCGGCAACCAGAAACAGGGCGATGCGTTTGTCCGGCTCACGCTTGAATCGATTGTCGCGGATCCGGATTCCTTTCCGCAGGACGTCGATCCGCGAGCCGGACTCTACAGGACGTTCCTCAAGATATGGACTTCGACGGAAAATGGCGATGTCGCGGCGGCCGGCAATTCGGAAGGCGGCGCAAAGAACGAGGCCATTGCCAATGCCCGTCTCGCGATGATCGACAAGGTTTCGCGCCAGGCCCTGCTATTGTCGGAAGTCGAAGGTTTTTCGCACGCGGAGATCGCCTATCTTCTCGATTGCACGACCGACCGGGTCGTTGCACTGATCGCCGAGGCGCGAGGCGAAATCGAGGCGCAGTTGAAGACGGACGTGCTGATCATCGAGGACGAGCCCATCATCGCGATGGACATCGAAGCGATCGTCCGCGATCTCGGTCATACCGTCACCGGGATCGCCGTCACGCGCGACGAGGCCGTGGCGGAGGCGGCGAGCCGGGCGCCCGGTCTCGTCTTGGCGGATATCCAACTTGCCGACGACAGTTCGGGCATTGATGCCGTGCAGGATATCCTGAACGAGATCGACGTTCCGGTCATTTTCATCACGGCCTTTCCCGAACGCCTGCTGACCGGCGAACGGCCCGAGCCGGCTTTCCTCATTACGAAACCGTTCCAGCATGCTACGGTGAAGACCGCGATCGCACAGGCGCTGTTCTTCAACCATGCCACCGTTCCCGAATAAGAGCGGATACATGGGTCAAGACGATCATCGCAATTTGGTTTTACATTGAATGCAAAGGACAAGGAATGACTGAAGAAGGGCCGCATCTCACGAAGAAAGAGGCACGCGCTGGCACAACGCCGCATATGACGCGGGTGATACTCGTCGTATCGCTTGTGTTGATCATCGGCATCTTCGGAGTTTTGTTCTGGGCGTGGTAGTGATCCTCGGCCGACGATTTTCGGCATGTGGCATTAGCGATTGTTATGGCTTAAGCCGTTGGGATCGCTAATAGACCGATTGGTGGCGGATATGCTTTCGGGGGGGTCCTAGATGGCCAAAGCGCCTGGCGAGGCGGACGACGAGGCGGAAAAGCCCAAGCCGCTGAGCGATTCCGAATTCAAGGAGCAGCTTGCTCAGGTGATCCCGCACCTGCGCGCGTTCGGCCGCTCGCTTTCCGGCAATCGCGACACGGCGGACGACCTGGTGCAGGAAACGCTGCTCAAGGCCTGGGCGGCGCGCGAGCGGTTCCAGGCCGGCACGAACATGCGGGCTTGGACGTTCATCATCCTCCGCAACCTGTTCCTGTCGCAGATGCGCCGATCGAAGTTCAAGGGCGAGTGGGACGACCTGACGGCCGACAAGTTGCTGGCCGCACCGGCTAGTCAGGACCGCCACGTCGAACTGGGCGACATGCAGCGGGCGTTGATGGAATTGCCCGAAACGCAGCGCGAGGCCTTGATCCTCGTCGGCGCCGGCGGTTTCGCCTATGAAGAGGCGGCCGAGATCTGCGGATGCGCGGTCGGCACGATCAAGAGCCGCGTCGCGCGCGGACGCACGGCGCTCGAAGCGCTGATGGACGGAGGCAGCCTGAAGCCGCGGGGAACCCTGGAAGGAAGCAATGGCAAAACGGCGCTTCAGGAAATCATGAGCGAGGTTGACGAACTCAGCAATCGCTGAGCGGCCAACGTCTAGTTGAGCTGGCGCAGCAGCTGTTCCAGCTCGTCCGGCACGTCCTCGTCAGCCACATGGTCGAACGCATCGCGCAGACACGCGCCGACCCGGGTCCGATTCTTCATCGGAAAACCGAGATGCAGATGGCCCTCTGCCGCATCGCGGGCGGCGGCATCTTTCAAGGGCGAATTGTCGCTCATTCCCAAATAACGTAGGAATCGGGCAAAAGTTGCATCCAATCACAGGATTCCGCCCGCCCTGTCATGACCGAGACCGCCGAACAGGACAGGATTGCCGCGGCGCTCGATCGGGCGCGGCGATATGCGCCGTTTCTGAACCGTCTGGCCGCTGCGAACGCGGAATTCGCCGAATCGCTGGCCGGCGGGCGACTGTCCTTCCGTTTCGGCGATTTCGCCGCACATCTGGAAGCCGAGCGGGCGGATCCGGTGCGCGCGCTGCGGCTGGATCGGCAGAAACTCGCCCTATTTACCGCGATCGGCGATCTTGCGGGGCAGTTCGATCTCGTCGAGACCACCGCGCTGCTGTCCGACTTTGCCGATTATGCGCTGGACGAGGCGATCAAGGCGGCCTTTGCGGAACGGTTTCCGGACGCCGCGCCGGCCGGCTTCGCCGCGATCGCGCTCGGCAAGCACGGAAGCCGGGAACTCAACTATTCATCGGATATCGACCTGCTGTTTCTCTTCGATCCGGACGCGATGCCGCGCCGGGAGAAGGACGATCCGCAGCAGGCGGCGGTTCGCATCGGCCGCCGGGTCGTCGAAATTCTCAACGAGCGGACCGGCGACGGCTACGTCTTCCGGGTCGATTTGCGGCTTCGTCCGTCGCCCGAAGTCACGCCGATCGTGCTCACGATGGGCGCGGCGATCGCCCATTACGAAACAAGCGCGGAGCCGTGGGAGCGGGCGGTGTTCATTCGCGCGCGGGCGGCGGCGGGCGATGCCGGGCTCGGCCGCCGGTTCCTCGATGCGATCCAGCCTTTCATCTGGCGCCGGTCGCTCGATTTCGGTGCGATCCGGGCGATCCGCGCAATGTCGCACCGGATCCGCGATCATTACGCGCAGGGCCAGCAGTTCGGACCGGGCTACGACCTGAAGCGCGGCCGCGGTGGGATTCGGGAGATCGAATTCTACGCGCAGATCCACCAGCTGATCCATGGGGGGAGGGAACCCGATTTGCGCGCGCCGGCCACGCTGGATGCGCTCTCGGCGCTCGGCGAGAGCGGGCAGATCGCGCAGCACGACGCCGATCGGCTCGCGGACGCCTACCGGCTGTTCCGCACGATCGAACATCGGCTGCAGATGATCGAGGATCAGCAGACGCACAGCCTGCCGGACGATCCGGCCGCGCTCGATACCGTGGCGGGGCTTCACGGCATCGCGGACGGCGCGGCGTTGCTCGAGACCCTGTCGGATCCGGTCGCCTATGTCGGCGCGCTCTACGATCAGCTGGAGGATGACCGGCGGGAACGGTTGCCGACCGATCCGGACCGGCTCGAACAGGCCCTGCAAACCATCGGTTTCACGCCGGCGGACGATGCGCGGCGCCGGATCGAGGGCTGGCGGGCAGGGCGATTGCGCTCGACCCAGTCGGCCATCGCCCGCGATGCGCTGGAGGATGTTCTGCCGTCGCTGATGGCGGAAATGGGGCAGGCTCCCGATCCGATCGGGGTCATCAACCGGTTCGACATATTGCTCGATCGCCTGCCCAGCGCGGTCAACCTGTTTCGCCTGCTCGAGGCCCGGCCGGGCCTCGCGCGCCTGCTCGTCGCCGTGCTCAGCCATGCCCCGGCGCTGGCCGACGAGCTTGCGCGCCATGCCGAACTGTTCGACGGCCTGATCGACGCGACGGCGCTCGATCCCCCCGAATCGCTCGACGAGCTTATCGCGCTGCTCGCGGATCGCAGCGCATCGCCCGACTATCAACTGCGGCTGGACCGGATGCGCCAGCTGGTCGGCGAAGAGCGGTTCGCGCTCGGCGTCCAGCTGATCGAGGGGCGGAGCGATCCGCTCGACGTGGCGAGCGGCTATGCCCGGGTCGCCGAAGCCGCGCTGACGGTGCTCGCCGATGCCGCGATCGCCGAATTCGAAACGGTGCATGGCCGCGTTCCCGGCTGCGATCTCGTCATCCTGGCATTGGGCCGGCTCGGCGGCCGGGCGCTGACCCACGCATCGGATCTCGACCTCGTCTATCTGTTCACAGGCGATCATTCGGCCCAGTCGGACGGCGCGCGACCGCTCGGCGCGACGACCTATTTCCAGCGGCTGGCCCAGCGGGTGACGGCCGCGCTCAGCGTGCCGACGGCCGCGGGCCCGCTCTACGAGGTCGATACCCGGTTGCGGCCGTCGGGCGCGCAGGGGCTGCTCGCCGTCTCGTTCGACAGTTTCAAGGCGTATCACCGCGAAAATGCCTGGACCTGGGAGCATATGGCGCTGGCGCGCGCGCGTCCCGTCTACGGACCGGCACAGGCCCAGGCCGAAATCGCCGGGAGGATCGCCGAGATATTGCATCGTGAGCGGGATCCCGGGCAGCTCGCCGCCGACGCGCGCGCGATGCGGGCCGAGATTGCGGAACACAAACCGCCGGCCGGGCCGTTCGACGTCAAGCTCGTCGACGGCGGGCTCGTCGATCTCGAATTCTGCGTCCATCTGGTCCAGTTGCGCGACCGGACCGGCTTTGACCCCGAGTTGCGCCATGCGATCGCCGAACTCGCGGCGGCCGGGCTTGTCGACGCCGGTCTTGCCGATGCCCATGATCTGCTGACCCGGATGCTGGTGACGCTGCGTCTCGTGTCGCCGGCCTCGCAGGAGATTGCCGAAGCCAACCGGGCGCTGGTCGCGGCGCGGTGCGGCGCCGGTGACTGGGACAGCCTGGTTGCGGATTACGATCGCGCGCGGCAATGCGTGAGCGGCGAATGGCACAGGCTCGCCATGATTCAGACAGAAGGAGATTGACGGTGGTCGAAGAAGGACAAATGGCGCCCGACGTGACGCTGCAGCTGCCCGACGAGAGCGAGACCGGGCTCAGCGCCTATCGTGGCCGGCCGCTGGTCCTCTATTTCTATCCGAAGGACGATACGCCCGGCTGCACGAAGGAGGCGGTCGCCTTTACCGATCTCGCGGCCGATTTCGAGAAGGCGGGCGCGAAGGTCGTCGGCGTCTCGAAGGATCCGCCGGCCAAGCACGTCAAGTTCGCCGCCAAGCACGACCTGAAAGTCGATCTCGCCACCGATGCCGACGGTTCGGTGACCGAGGCCTTCGGTGTCTGGGTCGAGAAGAACATGTATGGCCGCACATATATGGGCATCCAGCGCGCGACCTTTCTCATCGACAGCGACGGCAAGGTCGCCAAAGTCTGGCCGAAAGTGAAGGTGGCCGGCCACGCAGAAGCGGTGCTCGAAGAAGTGAAGGCGCTCGGATAGGCGCATGGGCGGGGCCAGCGTCGCCGAAGCGGTGGCGGGCGTCCTGCGCGCCGCCGATCCGAAGGACAAGGTGTTCGCGGCACGGTCGGCGGCGCGAAACTGGCGTCTCGGCAACCTCCCACATGGCTTCGACGTGGACATGCCGGACCGGCCCGCGCGTCCGGAGCGGCCCGAATTGCGGCCGCCGTCCGAGATGCCGCGTCGCGGCAGGGGCGGCTCGGAACGCGCCCGGATCGCGATGCTTCACGCGCTGGCGCATATCGAATTCGTCGCGATCGACCTGGCGTTCGACCTGATCGGCCGGTTCGGCAAGGCGTTTCCGCGCGAATTCGTCGACGACTGGATGCGGGTCGGGGCGGAGGAGGCGATGCATTTCGCGCTGCTCGACCGGCGCCTGCGCGATCTCGGATCCCGGTACGGCGCGCTGCCGGCGCATGACGGATTGTGGGAATCGGCCGAAACGACCGCGCATGATGCGTCGGCCCGCCTCGCGATCGTTCCGATGGTGCTTGAGGCGCGGGGGCTGGACGTCACGCCCCCGACGATCGCGCGTTTCGAAAAGGCGGGGGACATGCGTTCTGCAAGGATTCTGGGGAGAATCATGAACGACGAGATCCGCCATGTCGGATTCGGCGTCAAATGGTTCGAATTCGTCTGTGCAAGCGGGAATGTTGCACCGCAGCAACAGTGGCGGAGCCTAGTCGGCCGCTACTTTGGCGGCCGGTTGAAGCCTCCGTTCAACGACTCGGCGCGTCGACAAGCCGGTTTGACCCGAGATTTCTATCTGTCGCTTGCCAGTTAGCCAGTTCGTTAACAAAGTCGCCTCACACCGGGAGCGGGGAGGCAAATTCCGTCTCCGGAGTGGGTATTTTCCTGGTTTGCGCGCAGAGTTCCTGCCGCAGATCGCAAGTAACGGGTCGCAAAACCGCTATGATTTCACGCATTTTCGCATCGGCCGGCCACTGGGTTTCAGCTCCCGCCTATGCTTTCGCCGCACTTCTGGCCGCCTTCGCCGTCTCGGCGCCGGCAACCGCTCAAACTAGTACGGCTGTGAGCGCCGAAAGTTCCGACGTTCGCGCACTTTTTGCCAGCTGGCGCCAGAACGAACGGCAGCGCCGGGGCGTGATGGCCATTCCGTCTCTCCGCCCGGTCGAAGGATATCGCCTGACGAGCAGCTTCGGTACGCGCGACGACCCGTTCCGCCGCGGGCGGCGCATGCATAACGGTCTCGATATGGCGGGCCCGATCGGCACGCCGATCTACGCCACCGCTGACGGCATCGTCGGCCGCGCCCAGTGGCTCGGCGGTTATGGAAAATATGTCGAGATCAACCATGGCGGCGAGATCCAGACCCGCTACGGCCACATGTCGCAGATCCTGGTCGAGCCGGGTGCGCGGGTGACGCGCGGCCAGCTGATCGGCCGGATGGGCTCGACGGGCCGCTCGACGGGCAGCCACCTCCATTACGAGGTCCGCATCGCCGGACGTCCGGTCAACCCCATGCCGTTCCTGACCTCGGGCCAGTATCTCGCCCAGCTCGCATCGGCGACCAGCACGACCGAAGGCGCGACCGCCATGGGCGCCAGTCAGTAGCCACGACCGTCGCGGTATCGAAAGAGGGGCTCGCCGCTTGCCGCGGACGGCCCCTTTTCCTACATTAGAGACATGACCGACGTAATCGACATCGATCTGACGGAATCGGCTGCCGCTCGCGTGGCGGCGATCGCCGAACGCCAGGGCAAGCCCGCCATATTGCGGCTGGCCGTGGACGGTGGCGGCTGTGCCGGGTTCCAGTACCGTTTCGAGCTGGCCGAAGGCATCGCGGACGATGACGTGCTGGCCGAGCGGGACGGCGTGAAGCTCGTCGTCGATACGATCAGCCTCGATCTGGTCCGCGGCTGCTCGGTCGATTTCGTCGAGAATCTCGGAGGCGCGGCGTTCCAGGTCAACAATCCCAATGCCCAGTCGGGCTGCGGCTGCGGCACCAGCTTTTCCGTCTAGTCCGGTTCCAGCAGCATCGCGACACGGGTCGCGGGATCGAAGCCGTCGGCATATTCCTGGTCGAGTTCGGTCTGTACGCCGGGCGAAGGGTCTGGCCATTCCGCAAAGCCGAGCGACGCGTAAAAGGGCTTGTTCCAGGCGATCTCGCGGTCGGTGATCAGTGCCAGCGCCATAGACTGTTCGCGCGCATGGGCGATGACATGCTGCATGAGCCTGCGACCGATCCCGCGGCGCTGGAAATCCGCGCCCACGGCGAGCTGGTCGATATACAGCAGATCGTCAACGGCATGGGCGCAGAGAAAGCCCGCTATCCTGTCGCCTTCCTTCCAGACCCAAAGCCGTCCCTCGCCGAGGCTGCGCTCGTAGCGATCCCGCTGCGGCGGCCATTTGCCGATCATCCATTCCAGGTGGGTGCCGCAAAACAGCGTGTCGGCCGATTCCTCGACGGCACCGATGGCGTCGAGGTCTTCGCTGCGCGCCGCGCGTATCAAATCCCATCTCCCGGCTGGCCCCGTACCTTCGATCGGGGCATAAGGCGTTCCCATGAAAATCGCGACATACAATGTGAACGGGATCAACGCCCGTTTGCCCCGGCTTACCGAATGGCTCGACGAGCAGAAGCCCGACGTGGTGTGCCTGCAGGAGCTGAAGGGCGATGGCGACCGGCTGCCCGTCAAGGCGATCGAGGAGGCCGGCTATGGCGCCGTCTGGCTGGGCCAGAAGGGGTTCAACGGGGTCGCGATCCTGGCGCGCGACGCCGAGCCCGTCGAGCATCAGCGCGGCCTTCCGGGAGACGATGACGACGGGCAGAGCCGCTATATCGAAGCCGAGATCGGCGATGTGATCGTCGCCTCGATCTACCTGCCCAACGGCAATCCGCAGCCCGGCCCCAAATTCGATTACAAGCTCGCCTGGATGGAGCGGCTGCTGGCGCGCGCCGAAGCGCTGTTCGCGACCGAGCGGCCGGTCGTGCTGGCCGGCGACTATAATGTGATCCCGACCGATCAGGACATCTATTCGCCGGACAAGATGACCGACGATGCGCTGACCCAGCCCGAAAGCCGTGCCGCGTTCCGGCGGCTGGCGGCGATGGGCTGGACCGATGCGATCCGGGCGCGCTTTCCGACCGGAAAGATCTGGACCTATTGGGACTATCAGGCTGGCGCCTGGCAGCGCGATGCGGGTTTCCGCATCGACCATCTGATGCTGAGCCCGGTCGCGGCCGACCGCCTGCGCGACGCCGGCGTCGACAAGGAATATCGCGGCCGCGAAAAGGCGTCCGACCATACGCCCGTCTGGATCGAGCTGGCCGGCTGACCGTTGCCGTCCGCGGCGTTGCGTTTCGTACATACACCGCGTTCGCCGCGGTTCGCCGCACGACGGGCTCGAATTGCCCCGGGCACCCGGCTGGCGCGGGAGCGCTTCATATGCCAGAAAGGTTCGGGTGGGCAGGCGGCGATAGCGAGGCGTTCAACCGGCGTCCGGATGTCGCAAACCCTGTCCATCGGGATGGATGCGTTTCTGACAGCCGGACGCGCCATCGTGGTCGGGGGGCGGTCGAAATTCGCGGCCACGCAGATGCGGTTGCGGGAGTTTGAAGGAGCAGCATAGTGAATGTCATTTCCAGACGGCCGACGGTATATGCCCTGATTGCCATGCTCGCCGTGCCGATCCCGGTCGGCCTGTCGGCGCAGGAACTGGACCAGGGCCTGGAATCGATCCACGTGTACGGCACGGCGCCGGCCGATCTGTCCGGATTGACCGAGGGGCCCGAGATCGAAGGCTTCATTTCCGCGCGCGACAGCGACGGCATGCGGGTCACGAGCGCAGACGGCAGCACGACCAGCATCCTGATCTCCGAGGCTACCGAAATCCGGGCGCGCGGCGGTTTTCTGGGCCTCGGCCGCACCCAGCTTGCCGCGGATTCGCTGCTCAACGGCCTCCCGGTCAGGGTGGAGACGGTGGAATGGGGCGGCGGCCTCGTGGCGAGCAAGATCAGGTTCAGCGACAGCGATCTCGAGACTGCGACCATGATCCGCGCCGGAACGGCCCAGGGCTTTGCCGAGCAGACCGCGGCGACCGAGGCGCTGCGCGGCCGCGTGGGCGATATCGACCAATATAACATCCGGGGCACGACGAACGTGTATTTCGACACCGGTCGGTGGCAGCTGTCGTCTCAGGCCGAGAGCGATCTTTGCGCCGCCGCTGCCCAGGCCGATGCGATGGACAACGCCCTGCTGCTTGTTGTCGGCTACACCGATTCGGTCGGCGACCAGGATTACAACCAGGTACTGAGCGAAAGGCGGGCCGGTCGCGTCGTCAACTATCTGCAGCAGCAATGCGGTTGGGCGCCCTGGCGCATGCTGACCCCAACCGGGATGGCCGAAGCGGACCCGCTGGCGGACAATACGACCGCCGAAGGCCGGGCGCAGAACCGCCGCGTTTCGGTGAACATCCTGGTCAGCAGGGCGGTCGACGGTCTGTGAGCCGCGGGGGGCGGGCTTCGCCTGCCCCGAAATCGCGGCGGGAAGCCGCCAACCGTTCCGGCCCGGGAACGTCTGGAAATCCGCGCCTTAGAGTGCCCTACAGCGCCTTGTCGTAGATCGAATAGACCCGGTTCACCTCGCCCTCGATAGCGTCGGCGATCGCGACCATTCCCTGATTGTCGTCGAGGATCCAGCCGACTTCGGCGCGGTCCACGCCCATCTCCTCGACGCCCCAGCGACGGATATGTTCGATCATCATGAAGGCGAGCTGGCTGGCGAGCCGGCTGTTCTGGTGTTCGGGCAGCACGCCCATCAGCGGCACGCGGCCGGCCGTCCATTTCCGGCGCTTGAGCTTCCAGAGCAGCCGTGCCCAGCCGAACGGCAGCAGCGAACCGTTCATATCCTTAAGCGCTTCGTTGACGTCGGGCAGGCAGAGCATGAAGGCGGCGGGCTTGCCGTCATATTCGGCGATCAGGTTGATTTCGGGATAGAGGACCGGCTTCAGCTTGGTCTTAATATAGCGCACTTCGCTGTCGGTGATCGGGACGAAACCCCAATTCCTGCTCCAAGCCTGGTTGAGGATCGACAGGATCAGCGTCGCTTCCTCGTCGAATCGGCCCATGTCGACCGGGCGTATCCTGATCCGCTCGTTGCGTTCGCCCGAGGCGACGATGCGGTTGATGAGCTTTGGAAACCCCTCATGCACGGGCACGATGAACGTGTGGAGCTGCTTGGTTTCGCAATAGCCGCACGCGGCGATCCAGCCTTCATATTCGGCCCTGTGATGGCCCATCATGATCATCGGGCTGTGGTCGTGACCCTTGGTCAGCAGGCCGGGCTCGTCCCAGACGGAGAGGCTGAGCGGGGCGAGCGCGCGCGTCATGCCCCGGCCGCGCAGCCAGTCCTCGGCGGCCGCGATCACGGCGGCCATGACCGCCGCGTCTTCGGCCTCCATCATGCCCCAGTTGCCGGTGCCCGGGCCCATGCCCTGTTCGACCGGCTGTTCGAGCGCGAGATGGTCGATATGCGCGGAAATCCGGCCGACGGCCCTGCCGTCCCGCCAGGCGAGAAACAGCTGGACGTCGGCATGTTCGTAGAACGGGTTCTTGCCCGGCGTCAGCAGTTCGATCACGTCGGAGCGCAGCGGCGGAACCCAGTGCGGCGTATCGGCATTCAGC
>NZ_JBQLZM010000089.1:0-10954 GCF_052168275.1 Parasphingopyxis sp.
GATCTGGGCGGCGCCGTGGCCTTCCTTCCGGGTAGCCAGGTCGATATCCGTCCCGTGCGCGACGTCACCCCGCTGATGGACATTCCCCAGCCCTTCCAGATCCTCAAGATGGATCGCCGCCGCGGCAATATCGTCGTGTCGCGCCGCGCCGTTCTCGAGGAAACGCGCGCCGAACAGCGCAGCGACCTGATCCAGAGCCTTACCGAGGGCCAGGTGATCGAAGGCGTCGTCAAGAACATCACCGATTACGGCGCGTTCGTCGATCTCGGCGGCATCGACGGCCTGCTCCATGTCACCGACATGAGCTATAAGCGGATCAACCATCCGTCGGAAATGGTGAACATCGGCGACAAGGTCACCGTGCAGATCGTCCGCATCAACCGCGAGACGCAGCGCATCAGCCTCGGCATGAAGCAGCTCGAAACCGATCCGTGGGAAGGCGCTTCGGCCAAATATCCGGTCGACGCACGCTTTACCGGGCGGGTCACGAACATCACCGAATATGGCGCGTTCGTCGAACTGGAATCGGGCATCGAAGGCCTGGTCCATGTCTCCGAGATGAGCTGGACCAAGAAGAACGTCCATCCGGGCAAGATCGTTTCGACCAGCGAACAGGTCGAAGTCGTGGTGCTCGAGGTCGACGAAGAGAAGCGCCGGATCAGCCTCGGTCTCAAACAGGCCCAGGACAATCCGTGGGACAGCTTCGCCGAACGCTTCCCGGTCGGCGCCGAGGTCGAGGGCGAAGTCAAGAACGCCACCGAGTTCGGCCTGTTCATCGGGCTCGACGGCGATGTCGACGGCATGGTCCACATGTCGGACATCAGCTGGGGCGTTTCGGGCGAGGAAGCGCTCGAGCTTCATCACAAGGGCGAGACCGTCAAGGCGGTCGTGCTCGATGTCGATCCCGAGAAGGAACGCATCAGCCTCGGCATGAAGCAGCTCGAACGCGGCGGCGCCTCCACCGACACCGGCGATCTGCGCAAGGGCAAGATTTCGACGGTTACGGTGCTCGACGTTCGCGACGGCGGGCTCGACGTTCAGGTGGGCGACGATGGCCCGACCGGCTTCGTCAAGCGTGCCGATCTCGGCCGGGACCGCGACGAACAGCGTCCCGACCGTTTCCAGGTCGGCCAGAAGTTCGACGCGATGGTCGTCGGTTTCGATCGCTCGAAGAAGCCGAACTTCTCGATCAAGGCGCTGCAGGTCGCCGAGGAGAAGCAGGCCGTCAAGCAATATGGTTCGACCGACTCCGGCGCGAGCCTTGGCGACATTCTCGGCGAAGCGCTCAAGCAGAAGAGCGACGACGGAGACGCCAAAGACGGCCAATAACCCCTCGGCCGGCTGCGTCGGCTCGGCAATAAAAGGAACCCGCGACTCGCGCGATCGCATCCGGTGCGATCCGCGATCGCGGGTTCTTTTTTCATAAATCCGTCTCAAAATGCGACGCAATTGCCTGAATATTCGGCAAACTACCGCAAATCCGCCGGGTTCGGGTTGAAAAAGTTACGAATCCGGAACATTACCGAGGACGCGGCGGTCGAGAGTATCGAAACGATACCAGCCTCTGCCGATGTGGCTCCGGCCACGGGTTAGGTGTCGCAACAATTGGCCTTTGGGGGAATGCCTTCATGATTCGATCCGAACTTGTTCAGAAGATCGCGGCTGACAATCCGGAACTGTCGACCAAGGATGTCGAGCGCCTGGTCAACTGCTTTTTCGATTCCATAACCGAGCAGCTGGCCAAGGGGGGACGGGTCGAACTGAGGGGCTTCGGCGCCTTCTCGACGCGCGAGCGCAAGGCGCGCGTGGGCCGCAACCCGCGCACCGGGGAATCGGTCAACGTTCCGGCCAAACGCGTGCCCTATTTCAAGCCGGGCAAGGAAATGCGCGAACGCCTCAACGTCTGAGGCCCGATCTTTTGCGCTTGTAACGCCGGGGCAGTTCGGCCACCCCTTGCCCGTGCGGACGTGGCGAAACCGGTAGACGCTGCAGACTTAAAATCTGCTTCCCGCAAGGGAGTGCGGGTTCGAGTCCCGCCGTCCGCACCATTTTACCCGCAGATTTTCACTGTCACATTTTCGCGCTAGTCTCCGCCCTTTCGATCCCGCGGAAAAATGGACAGCGCCCATGACACTCTCCCGACGCACTTTCCTCCGATACGGACAGGCCGCCGGCCTCTTCTACTCGGCGACCGCGCTGGGTGGCGGGTTCTCTGCCATCGCGGCATCGGGACGCCCGATTGGCCTTGTCGGAAATGCCGGCGCGCTGCTCGCGCTGCCCGAAGGCTTCACCTATTCGGTCGTCTCGGAAACCGGCGGGACGATGGTGGACGGCTTTTTCCGGCCCGGGCGGCCCGACGGGATGGCCTGCTTCGCCGATCCGGCCAACGCCGATCGTTGCATCCTCATGCGCAACCACGAGAACTGGCCCGATACCGAGCATGGGAGCCCGTTCGGCGAGAATAACGAACTGCTGTCCCGGCTCGGCGATGGAATGCTCTACGGCCTCAAACCCGATGGCAGTCCGTTTTTCGGCGGGGTGACGAAGGTCGTCTATGACATGCGCGCCGGGGCGCTGGTCGAGGATTATCTCGTGCTGACCGGGACGGCGGCGAATTGTGCCGGCGGGGCAACGCCCTGGGGGTCCTGGCTCACCTGCGAGGAGTCCATGCGCCGACCGCCCGAAGAAGCGCAGCGTTATCACGGCTTCGTCTTCGAAACCCCGTCGTCGGCCACCGGGGTGATCCCGCCCGTGCCGCTCACCGCCATGGGCCGGTTCGCGCACGAGGCCGTCGCGATCGATCCCGATACGGGCATCGTGTATCTGACAGAAGACAGCAGCACCGGGCTCTTCTACCGGTTCCTCCCGGAAACGCCCGGCGAACTGCATCGCGGCGGACGGCTTCAGGCGCTCGCGATACGCGAATGGCCATCGGCGAATACCAGCAACTGGCCGAGCGACTGGGGCGGCCCCGGGCTGGGCGCGATCGAGACTGGCCGTTCCTTCGCGGTCGACTGGGTCGATCTCGACGATGTCGAGGCGCCGGACGGCGATCTGGCGGCGCGCGGCCATGCTGCCGGCGCGGCGCAATTCTATCGCGGAGAGGGCATGGATTACGGCCGGCGTCCCGACGGCAGCGGCGGCGACGTGTTTTTCAACTGCACCCAGGGCGGCATCCAGCGGTCCGGACAGGTCTGGCGCTATTCGCCGAGCCCGGCCGAAGGACAGGGCGGCGAAAGCGCCGCACCCGGCACGCTGACCCTGATCTATGAATCGCCCGGCGCCGATACGCTCGACATGTGCGACAATCTGGCCGTGGCGCCCTGGGGCGACCTGATCCTGTGCGAGGACGGGCGCGGTGACCAATATCTGCGCGGCCTGACGCCGGGCGGGCGGATCTACGACTTCGCGCGCAACCTGCATCCCGACCGCAGCGAGTTTTGTGGCGCCTGCTTTTCTCCCGACGGCAGCATCCTGTTCGTCAACATCCAGGAACCCGGCATCACGGTCGCGATCCGCGGTCCCTGGGAAACGCTTCGCGCCTGACGCAAGGCGTGGTCCCGCGTTGCCGTCTGGCCTAGAATGGGGTCATGACCGATCTGCGCGCGATAGCCATTCTGTTCGCCCTCCTGCTTGCCGCGTGCGGCGGGGAGGATGCTGGCACACCGCCCGCCGACATGCTCGTCCGGCTCGCCGATGACGAGATCAAGTCGCTCGATCCGCACCGCGTGTCCGATCTCGCCTCGCTGCGCGTCGCGGCCGATCAGTTCGAGGGGCTGACGCGCTATGCGGCCGATGGTGGAATCGAACCGGGACTAGCAGAGACCTGGTCGGCATCGGGCGACGGACGCGTCTGGGAATTCGCGCTGCGCGAGGGACTCGTATTTTCCGACGGCGAGCCGATCGACGCGGCGCTTTTCGCCGCGATATTCGATCGGCTCCGCAACCCCGCCTCGGCGGCGCCGACCGCCTCGCTGTTCGACGCGATCGAGTCCGTCGAAGCACCGTCGGCCGGACAGGTGCGCGTCACCCTTGCCCATCCTTTTCCGGCCTTGCTCGAACTGCTCGCCCATCCGGCGATGGCCGCGCTGCCGCTCCACCGCATCGCGACCGCCGGCGATGGCTGGACCGGCGAGCGGCCGCTCGTCACGTCGGGGCCCTATCGGCTCGTCGACTGGACGCTCAACGACCGGGCGCTGCTCGCGCGCAACCCGCGCTGGCACGGCGGCCGGGCACCGATCGCGCGGATCGCCTGGCGACCGGTCGACGACAGCCTGACGGCGATGCGGATGTTCCTGGCCGGCGGCGCGGATATCGCCGGCGAGTTTCCCGCGACGCGCCTGGCTTCGCTCCGCGCCAGCCGTCCGGACGCCACCCGCCTCGCGCCCTATCGCGGCGCCTATTATTTCGCGTTCAACACGAGAAGGCCGCCCTTCGACGATGTCCGCGTGCGGCGCGCGCTCAGCCTCGCCGTCGACCGGCGCTGGATCTCGGAGGAGCTGCTGGCGATCGGCACCCGACCCGCTTGGGGCATCATCCCGCCCGCCATGTCGGGACTCGAACCGATCCGCCCCGACGGCGCGAACCGGGCGCGCGGGGATCTTCTCGCCGAGGCGAGACGGCTGCTCGCCGAGGCCGGGTACGGGCCGGACAATCCGCTGTCCTTCGACATCCGGTTTAACAGCGCCGCCGAGCACCGACGCATCTCGGTCGCGCTGGCGGCGATGTGGGAACCGATCGGCGTCCGCGCGCGGCTGTTCAACAGCGAGGCGACGCTGCATTTCGCGGCCCTGCGCCGCGCCGATTTCACACTCGCCCGCTCGGGCTGGATCGGCGACATTTCCGCGCCCGAAAATTTCCTCGCCGTTCATCGCTCGGACGCGGGCGCGATCAACTATTCCGGCTATGCCAATGCCGACTACGACGCGGCGCTCGATACGGCGCTCGCCGAGCCGGATCCCGCCGCCCGCGCCCGGCTGATGCGCGCCGCCGAGGCCATCCTCGTCCGCGACGCGCCGATCCTGCCGATCTATTATTATGTCAGCCGCTCGCTCGTGTCGCCGCGCGTTTCGGGCTGGATCGACAATCCGGCCAATGTGCATCCGAGCCGCACCTTGCTACTGACCGACGCATCATGATCCGCCGCGCGCTTCCGATTCTCGCCCTGTTGTTCGCCGCCTGCGCGGATGGCGAGGATGCGGGCCCGGTGCATGTCGACCTGATCGCCGAACCGACCGATTTTTCGGCGCCGCTGGCCGCGCTTCCCTCGCCCGCCGATGCGCTGCTGCTCGAGGCGACCGCACAGGGTCTCGTCCGGCTCGACGGCGAAGGCCAGATCGAGCCCGCGCTCGCCCAGCGCTGGATCGTGCTCGACGAAGGACGGACCTATGTCTTCCGGCTCAACGACATCACCTGGGAGGACGGCACGGCGGTGACCGCCGGTCAGATCGCCCAGCAGCTGCGCAATGCCGGCCGGCGCGGCAGCCGCAACCGGCTCGCGCATCTGCTGGCCGATATCGAGGCGGTCAACGCCGTCACGCCGCAGGTCGTCGAGATCAATCTGCGCCGTCCGCGGATCGATTTCCTCCATCTGCTGGCGGCACCGGATCTCGCCATATTCGTCGAGGGCTCGGGGCTCGGGCCGTTCGTCATCGCCGACGGGTACGCGCCCGAAGACGGCGCCCTGCTGCTCGCGCCGCGCCGCGAACCGCCGGAGGAGATCGACGGCGAGATCGCGGAACCCGATCCGATCGCGCCCGACGAGACAGTCGAACTCCGCTTCCGGCCCGGCGCCCTTGCCGTCGCGCGGTTCGATCGCGGTCTTGCGGATATCGTGCTGGGCGGAGACTGGACCACCCTGCCCTATGCCGAAGCGATCGACCCGGCTTCGGCCCGGCTGCAGATCGATCCGGTCGAAGGCCTGTTCGGCCTCGCGATCGTCGAGCAGACCGGCTTTCTCGCGACGCCGCAGAACCGGGAGATATTGTCGCTCGCGATCGACCGCGGACAGCTTGCCGGATATTTCGGGGGCGACCGGGCCGAGGCGCGCCTCGCCATCGTACCGCCGGACAGCGAAGGCCTGGCGGACACGGTCGGACCGCCCTGGGCGAACAGCACCGTCGCGCTGCGGCGCAGCTTCGCGCGGCAGGCGGTCGCCAACTGGCGGGCGGTCAATGGCGATATCGCACCGCTACGCGTCGCCCTGCCCGACGGACCGGGCAGCCGCGCGATCTTCGCCGTGCTGCGGACCAACTGGGCGGCCGTCGGCATACCGGTCGAGCGCGTCGACTGGTCGGCCGATGCCGATCTGCGGTTGATCGACCAGGTGGCGGCCACCGACAGCGCGACCTGGTATCTCGAACAGTTCCGCTGCAATCGCGGCCTTCCGTGCAGCGACGATTATGCGGACCTGCTGGACGAGATCGACGAAGCGCCGTCCGAGCGCGTCCGAGCGATCCGGATCGCCGAGGCGGCCACCGAGCTGCAGCGGCTGACGCCCTATATTCCGCTGCTCCGCCCCATCCGCTGGGCCCTTGTTTCCTCGCGGATTACCGGTTTCGCGCCCAACCGCTTCGGCCGGCACCCGCTCGATACGCTGATCGCGCCCTCTGGATAACGACCCGGCGGCTTCCTATATCGAAATCTGTACGAGCGGTTTCCGGTGTCGGTAAATCGCGTATTTCGAGAGGGTTATGGATGGCGCTTAAGCAGGAACATCTGGATCGCATCGCCGATGCGATACCCGAAATCGGCCGCGATCCGGCCTCGGTCCGGCAGCGCGTCGAGACGATGGAGACGTTGCTCGAGCGCGGCTTCACCATGCCCCTGATCAACCGTCCGTTCGGCCTCGACTTCGTTCTCGGCCTGCTGCCCGTGGTCGGCGACGTGATCGCGGCGGCGATGGGCACTTGGCTGGTCTGGGAAGCCCGCAATCTCGGCATGCCCAAATGGAAGATTGCGCGGATGTTCGGCAATATCGGCGTCGACCTTGTCGTCGGCGCGGTGCCGCTGATCGGCGACGCGGCCGACTTCGTCTTCCGCTCGAACAGCCGCAATCTCCGGATCATCCGCAAGCATCTCGACAAGCACCATCCCGAGACGATGACGATCGAGGGCCAGCTCAACCGCTAGCCTCTCCCTCTCCATATCCGCAGCCTCTCGTTCGGCCGCGCGCCGCGTTGCCAGGCCGGGCAGCGGCGGGGCCGGAAGTCGCGGCCGAGACAGATCCGCACTTCGGTCAGCCAGCCGCGCCCATTGCTCTGCACGCGGACCATGTCCGGCGAGACGCCGCGGTTCGCCGCCGCGAACGCCTGAGCGAACTGGCGCACCGTCTGGTTGCGCCGCGAGAGCGCATCCATGTCGGGATAGCGGACGGCGCGGTAGAGGATCGAACCGGCCCGCAGATAACGGCCCGGATCGCGCGTCATGCAGCTGCCATGCTTGGCCCATTCGCGCTGGATCAGCCGCACCGAAGGCGTGGTGCACAGATGCGGGCGGACCGCGGCGCGCGACAGCGCCGGCACCGGGCGGCACCATTGCGGCCAGCGCGGTCCGTTCGTCTCCGGCCACAGCCCGTGCAGGATGAAGCCGAAGCGCCCGGCCCCGCCATCGGCGATGCCGCCGCATTGCAGGCGATGCGCGGGATCGCGGCCGCGCGTCCGGCAGAATTCGGGCGACCAGCTCAGCGCCAGCAGATAGTTGGTGACCGGCGCGGTCCGGCGTTCGCCGGGCGGGACCGGAACCGCGCGCGGCGCGGCGATCCGGTCGGGTATCCGGCATTCGCGGGCCTGGGCGTGGAGGATGGATGGTGCCAGAAGGGACACGAACAAGATGAAACCGAATACCCTGAGCCTGTCGAAGGGTCGTTCTTTCTTTCGATAGCTGAAAAGGAAAAGACAGGGCTTCGACAAGCTCAGCCCAAGCGGCTTTATGAAGGCAATCATATCTCGGCGAAATCGAGACCGATATCGGCCGCCGGCGCGGACTGGGTGAGCCGTCCGACCGAGATGAAATCGACGCCGGTCTTCGCGATCTCCTGGATGCTGTCGAGGGTGACGCCTCCCGACGCTTCGGTCGGCACGCGGCCGCCGATCTGCTTGACCGCGCGACGGAGCATTTCCGGCGGCATGTTGTCGAGCAGCAGATGCGTCGCCCCGGCTTCCAGCGCCGGTTCGATCTCGTCGGGGCGGTCGACCTCGACGATGATCTCCGCGATGCCCGCATCGACCGCGCGGCGCACGGCCTCGCCGACACTGCCGGCGACCGCGACATGATTGTCCTTGATCATCGCCGCGTCCCACAGGCCCATCCGGTGGTTCTGCGCGCCGCCCATGCGGGTCGCATATTTCTCCAGCGCCCGCAGGCCGGGGATCGTCTTGCGCGTGTCGCGCAGGGTCGCGCCGGTGCCCGCGATCTCGTCGACATAGTGCCGGGTCATCGTCGCGATGCCCGAGAGATGCTGGACCGTGTTGAGCGCCGAGCGTTCGGCGGTCAGCATCGCCCGCGCCCGCCCGGTCAGCTTCATCAGGTCCGTCCCGGCGGGCACGCTGTCGCCGTCCGCGACGAGCGTCTCGATCTCCACGTCCGGGTCCAGCGCCCGGAAAAAGGCCTCGGCGATCGGTAGGCCGGCGACGGTGATCGCATCCCGGCTGTCCATGACCCCGCTGAAACGCGCGGTTTCGGGGATCACGGCGGCCGACGTGATGTCGCCGCCCTCCGCCAGATCCTCGGCGAAGGTCGACCGGATGAAAGCGTCGAGGTCGAAGCGGTCAAGGGAGAAGCTCATGTGCCGAGCTTCTCCATGGCCTCGGCGAAATTGTCAAAGCGCGCGTTCAGTTCGTCGAGCGACGGCCCCTCCAGCACGGCCTTCGCCTGATCGACGAGCTGCAGGCCCTCGCGCAGCAACAGCGCGCGGCGGTGCCGGGAATTGGCGGAGAGCGCGACCGAATACAGCGCGTCGAGAAACTTGACGGCGGCCATCGGGTTGCCGGCCGCGGAGGCCCGGATCGCGCCGAACCCGCGATTCAGGAAATGCTCGAAATCGTCATCCAGCGGCTGGACATGCTCCCAGTCATAGCCGTCCTGCTCGGGCCCGCGATCGAGATTGCGCTGCGCCAGCTCGGCCATGCCCGCGCTCAGCCAGTGGCTCGCGGTGATCGCGGTGAACGGGTCGTTGATGCCCGGCGAGAGTGCCCGCAGCGCGATCTCGACCAGCTCGTCGATCAGATGTTCGAGATCCTGTGTCGCCGTGCGCATGCCCCCGGTCACGAAACAGTCGCGGATGTCGCGGGCCAGATCGTCGGTCAGTTCCGTGCCGCTGACTTCGACGAGCGGCACGCCGCGATGCACGAAATCGCCGGTCCGGAGCTTGAGCGCGATACAGCCGTCGGCCCCGGCGGCGATGTCCTGCAGCGTATCGAAATCGATGATCTTGATATAGCCGTTCGCAAGCGCGGACACCGGCTCGCCCGCATTCTGTTGCCCCGGTTCGCGCCCACCCTCTTCCTCGGGAAAGCGCGTCTTCACGTCGCGGACGAACCGCTTGCCGATCCCCTGCAACACCGTGTTGATGCGGATGCTGGAGGGGATGTGGTGGAGGAAATAGACGAGCACGGCGACGGCCCAGATCGCCATCGCCGTCGCCACGAGCAGCGACAGCTGCGGCGTGAAGCCCGGCAGGCTCGTCGCGGCGGCATCGGCGGCGCTCGACGCCCGCTCGTCCTCGCCGCGCACGACCCGCAACACCATCACGGCATAGACGAAGGTGGCGATGAAGACGCCGAGCGAGACCTGGTTGCCCCGATCCTCCATGAAATTGGTGAGCAGCCGGGGCCCGTAATTGCCCGAGGCATAGGCGACGGCGGCGATGGTGATCGAGAAGACGGTCGCTGCGGTGCCGATCATCGAGCCCGCGATCACCGTCAGGACCGTCCGCGCGCCTTCGGGGCGGGCGGGCTGGAGCCAGGAGAATTCCCCGAGCCATTCCGCCGCGCCGTTGCGGTCGAGATAGACGGTGACGAACGACAATGTGAAGGCGATGAGCGAAAACAGCGCCGGAAAGAACCAGTAGCTGGCGTTGATGTTCAGCCAGACGGAACGGAGGCGCGCGATCATTTGTGCATCATCGGACGATTGACGGCTTTCATCTCCACTCTCCGCTCAGGCTGAGCTTGTCGAAGCCTTGCCCTTCTCTTGCAAGAAAGAACAGCCCTTCGACAAGCTCAGGGTAAACGGGTCTAATGCATTCCTAGCGGCAATTTCATATTGCCACAGCAATCAACACGCCGATGCCGGTCAGAATAACCGACCCAACTGATATCCAAATCGCTCGCCGAGCCAATTTGGCGGCTGAACGCGTGGATAGTTCTGCATGGGCCAGCGAGATCATTTGATCACACTGCGACACGGACGGCACGACCGATCGAGCCAGTTTCTCTCGTTTTTCCTGTAACGCATTAACGTGTTTTCTCAACTGCTGGTCGTCGAGGTCGAAAATGTCCGTATTGATCAGTTCGTGATACTCTTTGCCCGCAGCCAGATATTGTTCAGGCATCTTCAACAGCGTTTATCGCGCCGACATCGCCCTGCCCGACGGTGCTGCCCGCCATCTCGAGCATCCTGTCGAGGCTCTTCTTTGCCTGGACGCGCAGTTCCTCGTCGAGCTCGATCCGCGGTTCGAGGTCGCGGAGCGCGATATAGAGCTTCTCCATCGTGTTGAGCGCCATATAGGGGCAGATATTGCAGTTGCAGTTGCCGTCCGCGCCCGGCGCGCCGATGAAGGTCACCTCGGGCAGCGCCTTTTCCATCTGGTGCATGATGTGCGGCTCGGTCGCGACGATCACGGTATCGCTGTCCGTCTCTTTCGCCGCCTTCAGGATCGAGCTGGTCGAACCGACATGATCGGCATGATCGAGGATCGCAGCCGGGCATTCGGGATGGGCGAGCACGGGCGCGC
>NZ_JBQLZM010000090.1:0-13345 GCF_052168275.1 Parasphingopyxis sp.
CGGCGAAGTCGAAAATCTCCATCGCCTGATACATGTTGCCGGTGAATTCCTGATAGTCGCCGCCCAGCGGGTTCGTGTAGAAGAGCGGGACCTCGAACGGGATCAGCACCCAGTCGCCGACCTGGCGATAGGTGGAAATCCGGTAGGGCGACCCGTCGCCCATGACCGGGAAGTTCGGCGCGCGCATGTTCACCGGGTCGTTGGCGACATGCATCACTTCGTTGGTTTCGCCGGTCCAGGGGTTCTCCCACTCGCGCAGCACCTCGCCGGTTTCGGGATCGGTATAGAGCATGATCTCGCGGCTGACCTGGCGATAGCCGGTGCCGCGCTCCGGATCGGTCACGCTGACGCATTGCCGGATGTTCATGCCTTCGAGGTTGAACAGGTGCCGGTCGCGCTCGCCGCGGACCCGCGAATAGGCGCGGCCCGACCAGTAATAGACGGCCGGTTCGCCATCCTGTTCGCCGCATTGCAGCCGCTTGGATATTTCGACCGCGTCTTCGGGGTTCGACGGATCGAGCGTCCGCGCCTCCGCCGCCATGCCCATTCCCGTGACGGCCAGTGCCGCGCAAGCCAAGCCGAATTTTCCGATACCCATTATTCCTCTCCCCAAAGCCCAAAATGGTCCGTGTAATTTGTCCGGACAAATTTTGACTTTGTCAATGGCCCGAGTCATAGCGGAGCGCAAGGGGAGTTTCCATGTCGCTCGAAGCCTATCTCTATCCGACGCTGGTTTACGTGCATTTGCTGCTGTTCGTGCTGTGGCTCGGCGCGGATGTCGGCGTGTTCCTGCTCGGCCAGCATTTCCGCAAACGCCACGATTATACGCTCGAGCAGCGAATCGCCCTGCTGAAGATGCTGGTGCTCGTCGACATGACGCCGCGCAGCGCCTGGGCGCTGATGGTGCCGGTCTCGCTCTCGGTGCTGGCGGCCGGGAACTGGTGGGATGTGCCGGGCTGGCTGCTGGCCGCGAGCTGGGTCGTCGGCGGTTTCTGGCTCTGGCTGGTCTGGGACGCACATAATCACGACCAGACGCCGCGCGCCGCGCGCGACCGGAAAATCGAGAACTGGCTCAAATACGGCCTCACCGCCTTCTATTTGTGGCTGGGCATCCAGTCGCTGCTGACCGGCGCGCCGCTCGACCAGCCCTGGATCGCCTGGAAGGCGGCGCTGTTCGGCGCGATCTTCGCCGCCGCGATCATGATCGACGTTGCCTTCCGGCCCGTCGGCCCGCAGCTCGGCAAGCTGCTGGCCGAGGGATCGAGCGACGAGACAGAGATTCCGCTGCGCCGGACGATGGACCGCACGCGCGTGTGGGTCTGGATCGTTTATCTGCTCCTGATCGCGACATCCTGGCTCGGCGTGGTAAAGCCGGTTTTGTGACCGGATTTGCGGCGAGCGGACCAATCGGCGCTTGACTTTAAATTTGTCCGGACAAATTGTGCGGGCGAGAATGATGAAACGGGAGTGGATCGACGGGAAATGGGCGGATTGAGTTCGATATTGTTCGTGCCCGGATCGCGCCCGGACCGGTTTGCCAAGGCGGCGGAGAGCGGCGCCGACCTGATCTGCATCGATCTCGAAGACGCCGTTGCCGAGGGCGACAAGGATACCGCGCGAGAGGCGGCCATTGCATCGCTCGATACGCTCGATCCCGGCAAGGTCGCGATCCGCATCAACGGCCTCAGGACGGCGGCCGGGCTCGCCGACCTGCTGGCCCTGCGCGCCGCCGCCGCGATGCCGCGCCTGATCTTCATCCCGATGGTCGAAAGCGCCGCCGAGCCGGAAATCGCCAGCGCTGTATTGGGCGATGCCGCGCCCGGCCTCGTGCCGCTGATCGAAACGGTCAAGGGCCTGCGCGCCGGCGATGCGATCGCGGCGGCGCCCGGCGTCGCCGCGATGATGTTCGGCGGCGGCGATTTTTCGGCCGAGCTCGGCACCGATCTCGCCTGGGAGCCGCTGCTCGCCGCGCGCGGCGCGTTCGTGATGTCGGCCGCGGCGGCCCGGATACCGGCGATCGACGTGCCCTTCATCGCGCTCGACGACGCGGCGGGGCTCGAAGAGGAGGCGGGGCGCGCCAAGGCGCTGGGCTTCGCCGCCAAGGCCGCGATCCATCCGAAGCAGGTCCAGACGATCAACCGGGTCATGCGCCCGACGGAAGACGAACTGGCCGAGGCGCGATCCGCGCTGGAGGCCTATGAAGCGGCGGGCCGCAAGGCGATCCGCCACGACGGAAAGATGCTCGAGGCGCCGGTGATCAAGCGGTTCGAGGCGATGCTGGGAATGAAAGGGAAAAACCATGCGTGACGGAGTTGTCGAAGTCTCACCGGGCCGGTTCCGGGAGACGTTCGGGCGCTATTTCGAGGATTTCGAGGTGGGCCATATCTACGAGCACCGCCCGGGGCGCACGATCACGGACACCGACAATGTCCATTTCACCCTGCTGACGATGAACACGCACCCGGCGCATTTCGACTATGAGTTCGCCAGCAAGACCGAGTTCAAGAAGCCGCTGGTCTGCTCGCCGCTCACCGTCGCGCTGATGGTCGGGATGAGCGTGTCCGACACCAGCCAGAAGGCGGTCGCGAATCTCGGCTGGGACAAGATCAAGCTCACCCACCCGTTGTTTCCCGGCGATACGCTCTATGCGGAGAGCGAAGTGCTCGAGAAGCGCGAATCGAGTTCGCGGCCCGAACAGGGGATCGTGACGATCAAGACGATCGGCAAGAACCAGCATGGCGACGTCGTCTGCACGTTCGAGCGGACGATGCTCATCTGGAAGCGCGGCTTCGGCAATGCCGACGACTAGTTTTCCCGCTCCGTTCAGGCTCCGGGTGAGCGGATTTATTGCAATGACAAGGCGCAGGAGACGCTAAAATGGCCACCGCCCCAGACACCAGCCGGCCGCCGATGGATCCGGCCGAAGAACAGGCGCTGCTCGATTCGATCCAGAAATGGGTCGATCGCGAGGTCCGCCCCGTCGTGATGAAGCACGACCATGGCGACATCTGGCCCGAGGAACTGGTCGGCCAGATGGCCGAAATGGGCCTGTTCGGCGCGACGATCGGCGAGGAATATGGCGGGCTCGGCCTGCCCGCGACCACCTATGCGAAGATCGTCATGCTGATCTCCTCCTACTGGATGGCGATCACCGGCATCTTCAACTCGCACCTGATCATGGCGGCCGCCGTCGAGCGGTTCGGCACGCCCGAACAGAAGGCCAAATGGCTGCCCAAATTCGCGAGCGGCGAGATTCGCGGAGGCCTCGCGCTGACCGAGCCCAATGCCGGCACCGACCTGCAGGCGATCCGGACGACGGCGGTGCGGGACGGCGACGATTATGTCATCAACGGCACCAAGACCTGGATTTCGAACGGCATCAACGGCTCCTGTTTCGCGCTGCTCGTCAAGACCGATCCCAAGGCCGAGCCGCGCTACAAGGGGATCAGCCTCTTCATCGCGCCCAAGCAGGACGGGTTCACGACGGGCAAGAAGTTCGACAAGCTCGGCTACAAGGCGATCGACAGCGCCGAGCTGGTGTTCGACGATTACCGCATCCCGGCGGCCAACCTGATCGGCGGCGTCGAGGGGCAGGGCTTCTTCCAGGCGACGGGCGGGCTCGAGCTCGGCCGGATCAACGTCGCGGCGCGCGGCGTCGGCATGGCCGAAGGCGCGTTGCGCATCTCGACCGAATATGCCCAGACGCGCGAGACGATGGGCACCCCGATCGCCAACCATCAGGCGATCCAGCTCAAGATCGGCGAGATGGTGACGCGCGCCCGGGCGGCACGGCTGCTGACGCTCGACGCGGCCGAGGCCTATGATCGCGGCGAGCGCTGCGACATGGAGGCGGGCATGGCCAAATATTTCGCTTCCGAAGCGGCCGTGAAGAATGCCGACGAAGGCATGCGTATCCATGGCGGCTACAGCTATTCGAAGGAATATGAGATCGAACGCTATTATCGCGACGCGATGCTGATGTGCATCGGCGAGGGGACGAACGAGATGCAGCGGATGATCATCTCGAAACAATGGGTGAAACGGAACCCGGCGTGAGCGAGCGCCCGCTTCCCCTGGCCGGTTACCGGATCCTCTCCGCCGAACAATATGGCGCGGGGCCCTATGGCACGATGTTCCTCGCGCAGCTCGGCGCCGAGGTGATCAAGGTCGAACCACCGCCCCAGAACGGGAAGGGCGGCGGGGACACGGCGCGCGCGGTCGGCCCGCATTTCCTGCGCGAGAATGAGAGCCTCTATTTCCAGACCTTCAACCTCAACAAGAAATCGCTGACGCTCAACCTGCAGAGCGAGGAGGGACGCGCGATATTCCGCAAGCTGGCGGCGGACGCCCATGCCGTGGCGAACAATCTGCGCGGCGACCTGCCTGCGCGGCTGGGGCTGACCTATGCCGCGCTGAAGGACGTCAATCCGCGGCTCGTCTGCGCGCATCTCTCCGCCTATGGCCGCGACAACGAACGCGCCAAATGGCCCGGTTACGACTATCTGATGCAGGCCGAGGCGGGCTTCCTCTCGCTGACCGGCGAACCGGACGGGCCGCCGGTGCGCTTCGGCCTCTCGATGGTCGACTTCATGACCGGCACGATGATGGCGGTCGGCCTGCTCGCGGCGCTGGCGGACGCCGAGCGGTCCGGGCTGGGCCGCGATATCGATGTCGACCTGCTGTCGGCCGCGGCCCACCAGATGAGCTATCCGGGCCTGTGGTACATGAACGAGAATGACGTGACGCCGCGCGCGCCCTATGGCGCCCATCCGACCGCGACGCCGAGCCAGATGTTCCGCACCGCGGACGGCTGGATGTTCGTGATGGCGCAGCTCCCCAAATTCTGGACGGTCCTTGTCGAGGAGATCGGGCGCGCGGAACTGGCCGAGGATGCGCGCTTCCGCACCCCCGCCGACCGCCGCGCCAATCGCGACGCGCTGACCGCGGAGCTGGAGGCGGTCTTCCGCGCACGGCCGACCGCGCACTGGATCGACCTGCTGAAGGGCAAGATGCCGGTCGCGCCGGTCAACAGCCTCGAGGATGCGATGGACAATCCGTTCCTCGAGGAAACCGGGATGATCGACCATGTCGACCATCCGGACCGCGCCGGGATCAAGGTGCTGACCAGCCCGATCAAGGTCGACGGCCGGCGCCTGCCGACCCAGGCGGGGCCGCTGCTCGGCGCGGACAGCGACGCCATTCTCGCAGCGCTCGGCTATGACGCCGAGGCGATCGCGGACCTCAAGCAAAGCGGCATCGTTTGATCCCATGGGGCAGCTGGACGGCATAAAGGTGATCGACCTGTCGCTGTTCCTCCCGGGGCCGATGGCGACGATGATGATGGCCGACCAGGGCGCCGAGGTGATCAAGGTCGAACCGGCAGCGGGCGATCCCGCGCGCCAGATGGCCCCCGAGGAAGCCGGCCAGTCGGTCTGGTTCCGCAATCTCAACCGCGGCAAGAAGAGCATCGTGCTCGATCTCAAGAGCGAGGCGGGCGCGGCGCGGCTGCGCGACCTCGTCGCCGGCGCCGACGTGTTCGTCGAGGGGTTCCGCCCGGGCGTGATGAAACGGCTGGGTTTCGATTATGACGCCGTCTCGGCGATCAATCCGGCAATCGTCTATTGTTCGATCTCCGCCTTCGGGCAGTCGGGCGCGATGGCGCATCATCCGGCCCACGATCTCGCCGTGCAGGCGCTGACCGGCTTTCTCTCGGTCAATGACGGCGCGGACGGTACGCCGGTCGTGCCCGGCGTGCCCTCGGCCGACATGGCCGCCGGGCTCACCGCGCTCTCGGCGATCCTGATGGCGCTGATCGGCCGCGAGAAGACCGGCCGCGGCGACTATATCGACGCGACGATGTTCGAGGCGATGCTGCCCTGGTGCGCGCATATCGCGGGCGGCGCGATCGCGGGCGGCGAACCGCCGCGCTCGCAATCGCAGCGCTCGCTGGGCGGCGCGGCCTTCTACAATGTCTATGCGACGAAGGACGGGCGGCATGTCGCGCTCGGCGCGCGCGAGATGAAGTTCGTGCGCAATCTCCTGACGGCGCTCGACCGGCCCGACCTGATCCCGTTGGGCGAAGCCGAGGCAGGCGAGCCCCAGGCCGAACTGCGCGCCTTTCTCGCCGAGACCTTCGCGACCAAGACGCGCGACGAATGGGTGGACTGGTTCGCCGACAAGGATGTCGCCTTTTCGCCGGTGCTCGATTTCCGCGAGGCGCTGGGCAGCGCTCTCGTCGCCGAACGCGGCATGCTGGTCGAGGCCGATGGCGCGCACCAGATCGCGCCCGCGATCCGTTTCCGCAACGAACCCGGCCCGCCGCCCGGCCCGGCGCCCGATCTGGACGAGCACGGATGAGCGGCGCGCTAGCCCTCGGCGTCGATATGCATCGAATAGGCGAAGCGGTCGCCCGGATGGTGGCTGGCCGAAATCTCGAAGATCCGGTTCTTCGCGTCGCGATAGGCGCGCAGGATGCGCAAGGTGGGTGCGCGCCGCGCAATGCCGAGCGCCTTGGCGATCTCCGCGCTCGCGCCGACCGCCTGGATGTCCTGGGTGACATAGGCGACCTTGACCCCGGCCAGCTCTTCCAGCTGGCGGAAGATCGTGACCTGGGACGAGCGGATCTCGGCCGCCGCCTCGGCATAGTCGGCATGGACATAGGCGTCGGTGATCGCGATCGGCTTGGGATCGCCCAACCGGGTGCGGACGCCCTGGAACTGGAACCAGTCCCCGTCGGTATCGCCGCTAACATGGTCGGCGATGCGCCGCGACAGGCTCGTCAGGCCGACCGGCTTGAAGTCGTAGCGCGTGTCGCGCGCATATTGCAGCAGCTCGCCGACATTGGAGAGCGGCTGGTGCAAGGTGCCGCCGCGCGCCGCCGCCGGCTGGATCACGGTGCCCGATCCGCGCTTCCTCTGGATAAGCCCCTCGGCGACCAGCCGCCTGAGCGCCTCGCGCACCGTATAGCGGCTCACCCCATGTTCGCGGCACAGCTCGGTCTCGGTCGGAAACTGGCCGTCTTCGCTCAGGTCGCCGCGCAGGATCGCCGCGCGCAGCGAATCGGCGAGCTGGACGTAACGGGGCTTGGCGGCGGTATCGGACAAGTATTCATTCCCTTGCGGCGTTCGGCCGGAGCGGTGGCTGTATGAGCGAACCGCTTCTGGCGCAACTTTCGGAAAGACTAGCGCGGCCCGTCGGCGAAAGCGATAGGCTGCGCGCCCGGCTGCATTTGCTCGACTGGCTGGCCTGCGTGGCGGGGGCGCGGCGGAGCGATGTGGCGGGGCGTAGCGGCCTGCTTTCGATGCCCCTCGCGGGCGCCGCCCTGCTCGGCAATGTCCTCGAAATGGACGATGTCCATCGCACCGCACTGTTGCATCCCGGCCCGGTTATCTGGCCGGCCGCGTTGAACGGGGCGCCGGAAAAGCTCGCCGATGTTCTCGACGCTGCGGTACGCGGCTATGAGGCGATGATCGCCATCGGCGGCGCGCTTGACGCGCATCATTACAGCCTCTGGCATCCGACGGCGACGGCGGGCGTGTTCGGCGCGGCCGCGGCCGCCGGTTCGCACTGGGACTTCAGCCGCGACACGATGATATCCGCGCTGGCCAATGCCGGGTCGGTCGCCGGCGGCCTGTGGCATATGCGGCACGACGATGTGATGACCAAGCAATGGCATGTCTATCACGCAGTCAGCACGGGCTGTGACGCGGCGATGGCGGCGTTCAACGGCATCACCGGCCCGGCCGCGCTGCTCGAAGGGCCGCAGGGTCTGTTCGCGGCGATGACGCAAGAGCCCGGCCCGCTCGCCGATAATGGCGATAGCTGGCTGATCCACACCGTCAGCTTCAAGCCGTTCGCCGCCTGCCGCCATGCCCATCCGGCGATCGACGCGGCGATGGAGCTGCGCAAGGCGGGTACGCTCGAAGCGCCTTTCCATGTCGAAACCTATGCCGATGCGCTGGCCTTTTGCGACCGGCCCGACCCGGTGACCGAGCTCGACGCCAAATTCTCGTTGCAACATGCCGTGGCGGTCGTGGCCGATGGGCGCAGGGCGGAGCCGGCGGATTTCACCGAAGCGGCGATTGAAGCGCTGGCCGGTCTGCGCGCGCAGGTCACCGTGGCCGAGGACCCGGCGATCACGGCGCGCTATCCGGCGCATTTCGGCGCGCGGGTGAACGGGCTCGAGCTGGTCGATACGCGCGGCGATCCGGAACGGCCCGTCGGCGAGGCCGAGATCGTGGCCAAGATGCACAATCTTGCCGAATGGGGCGGGTTGAGCGCGAAGGATGCGGAAAAGGCGGTGGACGTTGCGCTGCGGGAAAATGAGGCCGGGGCGGTCGAAAAGCTGCTCGAGGATTGGCTGACATGAGCGCCACGCAACGCCTTCTCGACTTCGCCATGGCGGACCACCGTCTGCCAGATAGCGCCCGCGACGCGGTATTGCGGCTGTTGGCCGACACGCTGGCCGGCGGCGCGGCGGGGGCGGCGTCGGACGGGGCACAGCATATGCTCGCCGCCGTGCGCGGTTGGGGTGGCGGCGAAGAAGCGAGGCTGCTCGGGGGTTCCATAGAGCTTTCTGCATCCGTTAGTCCTGAGCCTGTCGAAGGACGTCTATCGGCGGAGAAGCGTCCTTCGACAGGCTCAGGACTAACGGAAAATGATATTGCCGTTAAAACCCTGCCCGCCCCCTCCGCCGCGTTCTTCAACGGTTTCGCGATCCATTGCCTCGAATGGGATGCGGTGCACGAGCCGGCGGTCGTCCATGCGCTGTCGGTCGTGACGGCGGCGCTCTTAGCGACCTCCGACCGCAAGGGCGGCAGCGATCCGGACGACTTCCTCGCCGCGCTCGCCATCGGCGTCGATATCGCGAGCGGCATGGGCGTCGCGGCGACCGGGGCGATGACCTTTTTCCGCCCGGCCACGGCCGGGGTGATCGGCGCGGCGCTGGCCGTCGCGCGGCTCGAAAACCTGCCGCCCGAGCGCTTCGCCGATGTGTTGGGTCTTGCCTATTCGCAAGCCGCGGGCACGATGCAGGCGCATGTCGAGGCCTCGATCGCGCTCCCGCTCCAGATCGCCAACGCCGCGCGCGCGGCGATCGCGGCGGTCGATCTCGCTAGGGCCGGGATGGACGGGCCGCACGACGCGCTCGAAGGGCCGTTCGGCTATTTCGCGCTTTTCGAGCCCGGCGATCTCAGCCGCTACACGAACGATATCGGCAATCGCTGGCTGATCGAACAGGTCAGCATCAAGCCCTTCCCCTCGGGCCGGGCCAGCCATGGGGTGCTCGGCACGATCGACGATCTGCTGCGCGCGGGCGAACTCGATCCTGAGACGGTCGAGAGCGTCGACGTCGCCGCGCCGCCGCTGATCAACCGGCTCGTCGGGCGGCCCTACAAGCCCGACATGGCGCCGAGCTATGCCCGGCTCTGCCTTGCCTTTCTCGTGCCGCTGCTGCTGCGCGACCGCATCGTGAACCCCGCCTGTTTCACCGCCGAGCAATTCGCCGACCCGGCCCTGTCCGCGCTCGGCGAAAAGGTAACGGTGCGGCTGAACGACAATCCCGATCCCAATGCGCTCGCCCCGCAACAGCTGACGATCATGCTCAAAAATGGCGGCCATATCGCCCGCGAGATCACCGGCAATCTCGGCAGTCCCGATGCGCCGATGAGCGCCGATCAGTCCAAGGCGAAATATGATCTCTGCCGCGCGCTCGCGTCGCCCGATGCGGATGCGCGGCTCTTCGACGATCCCCTCAGCTACGCAACGGACCCGCAATGAGCTTTCCCACCTATTTCGAGGCCTTCGACGCCAGGCAGATGCTGGCCGACTATCCGGTCGGCGAGGCCTTCGTCTCGCGCTACACGGCGATGTCGCGCGACGAGCTGCACGCGATCCAGGACGCGCAGTTCAAGCGGCTGATGAAACGCGGCTGGGAGATCCCCTTCTATCAGCGGCTCTGGGGCGAGAAAGGCATCGAGCCCGGCGATATCGCGGGGCTGGCGGATATCGCCAGGCTGCCGGTCTACGACAAGGCCGACCTGATGGCCTCGGTCAACGATCATCCGCCCTATGGCGATTTCGACGGGCGCGGCGCGGGCGACGAGCGCGCGCCGGTCGTCTTCCACACGACGAGCGGGACGACGGGCCGTCCCCAGCCGCTGATGTTCGGGCCCAAGGGCCGCGAGGTCACCAACCTGCTCGTCGGCCGCATGTACCGCTGGATGGGGCTCACCGGCGACGACGTGATCCAGTCGGTCTACGGCCATGGCATGATCAATGGCGGCCATTATATCCGCGAGGCCGTGACGCATTATACGAACGCGCTGTTCCTGAGCGCGGGCACCGGGATCGAGACGCGCTCGGTCAACCAGGTCAATCTGATGGCCGATTTCGGCGTCACCGTGATGGTCGGTTTCGTCGACTATGTCCGCAAGCTCGCCGAGGTCGCCGAAGCGGAAAATCTCTTCGACCGCATAAAGCTGCGCATGATTATCGGCCATCTCGGCACCGAGGATCGCGCCTCGACCGAGGCCGCCTGGCATGGCGCGAAAGCCTATGACTGGTACGGCGTCGGCGATACCGGGTCGATCGCGGGCGAGGGGCCGGACCGCAACGGCCTCTACGTCTGGGAGGACGCGCAATATCTGGAGCTGCTCGATGTCGATACGGGCGCGCCGGTGGCGACGGGCGAGACCGGCGACATGGTCGTCACCTGCCTGTTCAAGGACGATATCGCGCCCTGCATCCGCTTCAACACGCACGACGTGACCGAGGAGCTGACCGGCGCGAACGACACCGGCATGGTGTTCAAGCGCATCTCGGGCTTCAAGGGCCGCAGCGACAACATGGTGAAATTGCGCGGCATCAACATCTTCCCGCATGCGATCGGCGCGCTGATCGAAAACCGCGCGGATCTGACCGGCGAATATGTCTGCCGGGTGACCCGCGATGCGAGCGGCAAGGATCATATGCAGGTCGTGATGGAAAGCCGGGGCGGGACGGACCAAGGCGAGATCGGCGAGATATTGAAGCGCGGGCTCGGCATCGAGGTCGATATCGCCATGGTCGGCGCCGGCGAGACCGCGAAGGACACGCAGATCGACGTCCGCCAGAAACCGATCCGCCTGATCGACGAGAGGAAGCTTTGACCGAACCGCTGCATCGTCACGGCGTCGCCGGCCTGCTCGCGCTCTACCGCGCGGGCGAGGCGATGCCGTCGGGCGTCGTCGAGGCGGCGTTCGACCGGATCGCGGCGCTGGACGGCGATCTCAACGCGTTCGTCGAGCTCGACGAGGCGGGCGCGATGCAGGCGGCGGCCGAGAGCGACCGGCAGATACTCTCCGCCGCGCCGCGCCCGCTCGAAGGCGTGCCGGTGGCGATCAAGGCCAATATCGATGTCGAGGGGCTGGTCACGAGCGCCGGGATCGAGGCGCGCAGGGAGTGCGTCGCCGCGACCGACGCGAAGGCCGTGGCCGATCTGCGCAACGCCGGCGCGATCGTCCTCGGCACGCTCAACATGGAGGAAGCCGCGCTCGGCGCGAAGACCGACAATCCCTGGCTTGGGCCTACGCAGAATCCGCACCGGATCGGCCATACGCCGGGCGGCTCGTCGGGCGGCAGCGGCGCGGCGGTCGCCGCCGGGCTGTGCGTCGCCGCGCTGGGCACCGATACGCTCGGCTCGGTCCGGGTTCCGTCCGCCTATTGCGGCGTCTACGGCCTCAAGCCGACCCATGACGCGATTTCGCAGCACGGCCTCGAAATCTGCGAGGGGTCGCTCGACGCGATCGGCCCGCTGGCGCGCTCGCTCAGCGATCTCGAGATCGTCGCGCGCGAATTGATCGATTTCGCCGAGCCTCGAACGGTGGAAATGCCGGTGACGCTCGCCGGTCTCGGCGATGTCGAATGCGAGCCGGCGGTCGTCGCCGCCTATGACAAAGCCGTCGGGCTGCTCGGTGCGGCCGGGACGTTCGCGCTGCCCGATCCGCTGACCCGCATCCGCTTTGCCGGTTTCATCCGCGCCGCGCGCGCGCTGCACGATCATCTCGCCGATCTGCGCGCCGCCGATCCGGACGGGCTGTCCGACCATCTCAAATATCTGATCGATATCGGACCCAAGCGGTCCGCCGCCGATCTCGCCGAGGACGAGGCGGTGCTCGCCCGGACCCGTGAGGCGCTGCACGCCGCCATCGACGCCCATGGCGCGATCCTGCTGCCGACCATGCCGCAGGCGGCGTTCCCGCACAGCGAGAAGGCGCCCGCCAACCAGGCCGATTTCACCTGCCTGGCGAACATCGCCGGGCTGCCATCGCTCAGCATCCCGGCGGGCACCGACGAAACCGGCCTGCCGGTCGCCGTCCAGCTGATCGCCGCGGCGGGCAACGAGGCGGGGCTGTTCGATCTGGCGCGCGGGCTGGACCTGCAATTGGACGGCTATCGCCCGCCCGATCTATTCTGAGCAACGAGAGGAGAAAGACATGCGGATCATCGTGCTGTTCAACCTGAAGGACGGGGTCAGCGTCGCGGACTATGAGGAATGGGCGAAGACGCGCGACATTCCCGGCGTCAACGCGCTCGGCTCGGTCGACGGCTTCACCGTGCACAAGGCGACCGGCCTGTTCGGCGACGACAGCGCCAAGCCGCCCTATGACTATTTCGAGATCATCGACGTCGCCGACATGGACGCCTTCGTCGCCGATATCTCGACGGCAGAGTTCCAGGCCGCCGCGGCGCCGTTCCAGGACTATGCGGACAATCCGCAATTCGTCCTGACCGAAGATTTGTAGAGGCGGTGAATACTCTCCGTTAGCCCTGAGCCTGTCGAAGGGCGTCTATCGGCGGAGAAGCGCCCTTCGACAGGCTCAGGACTACGGGAATGAGGAAAAGACAATGAAGTTTGCAGGCAAGACGATCGTCGTGACGGGCTCGGGCAAGGAGAAGGGGCTGGGGCAGGGGATTCTCCAGCGCTTCGCCGACGACGGCGCGAACTGCGTCGTTTCCGATATCGCGATCGACACCGAGGCCGAAGGCGTGGCCGAGGAGCTGCGCGGGCGCGGCGCCGAGGTCGCGGCGATCGCCTGCGATGTCGGCGATGCCGCGCAGTGCCAGGCGCTGGTCGACGGGGCGGTCGAGCGGTTCGGCGGCGTCGACATCATGGTCAACAATGCGGGGATCGGCTTCATGATGACCCCGCTGCTCGACGTGAAGCCCGAGGACTGGGCGACCGTCATCGCGGTCAATCTTTCCGGCGCCTTCTACTGCACCCAGGCCGCCGCCAAGGCGATGGTCGCGAAGGGCGGGGGCGGGCGGATCATCAATATCGCCAGCCAGGCCGCGAAGACCGGCTTTC
>NZ_JBQLZM010000091.1:0-28799 GCF_052168275.1 Parasphingopyxis sp.
TCGGCACGACGCGCAACACGATCAACGCGATCCGCGATCGCACCCACTGGAACATCGCGGAGATCGTTCCCAAGGACCCGGTGACGCTCGGCCTGTGTTCGCAGCGCGAGCTCGACGCCGTCGTCGCCAAGGCGGCCAAGAAGGCCGGTATCGAAGCGCCCAAGGACGAGACGATCGAGGGCGATCGCGAGGCGCTGATCGAGGAACTGCGCCAGGAGCGCCGCGTCGCGGCGGCCGAGGCCGAAGCCCTGCTCGCGGCGGAAGCGGCCGAAGCGGCTGGCGAAACCGCGGAACCGGAAGCGGAGACCGAAAGCGAGTCGGCGTCGGGCTGGCCGGACATGCCGTCCGAAGACGCGCCCGCCAAGCCGCTTCCCGAAGGCGCGGAAGAGCTGTTCAGGAAGAAGGACGACTAGCCGCTGCGGATCGTCATTCGATCTGCAGCCGATCGTTTCTCGTCAGGAGCCGACCGCCGACGGTGAACCATAGCGGTTCTCCGGCGATCGGCATGTCGTCGGGCGAGCCGCGTTGGACGTGAATGTGGAGATGCGGCTCGTTGGTGTTGCCCGAATTGCCGACATTGCCGATCCATGCGCCGCTTTCGATATCGTCGCCCGGGGCCGGCCGCACCGATCCGGGCGCCATATGGGCGAGGACGACGATCCCGCCGTCGCATGCGATGCGGACGTGATTGCCGGTCATGTCGGACCGGTCCATCTCCGGCACCGGCATGTCGGGCGAGCCGTCCGATACGCCCACGACCCGTCCCGAGCAGGGCGCGAGGATCCTCGCGCCGTAGATGGAGTAGCGGCGCGGGTCCCGCGGACCGATGCCCGGCGCCCGGAAGCCCCAATCGTCGATGCCGATGATGTCGACCGCATGGCTCTGGCCGCGATAGGCCGCGAAACGCGCGCCGGAGAGCGTCATCAGATGCGGATTGAGCGCCGGCGTCGTTCCCCCGCTGACGACCAGATACCGACCCGAGTCCAGCGGCGCGGCGAGATCCACGGTGTCGGCCGGAGCCTGCCTCCCCGCGATGGCCGGAAAGAGAAGCGCCGCCATCCCGGCCAGGGCGATCGCGCAGACGCCCATCTCGCCCGCCACGAGCCATCGTCTTCGGGTGCGCTCCGACCCGGCCAGCCGGCGAGCGGCGATGGTCGTCCCGAGGATGTGGGCGAGGCCGAGCGCATAGGGCGTCCACCATGGCGGAAACAGCCATAATCCGGCCAGCGACAGATAGGCGATCGCCAGTCCGATCGCCGTGAAGCGCAAAAGAAGCGCGGTACCCGAATTGCTCGGCACGACTGCGTTCGCCACGATGAGAAGAAGCGGAATCCCGACCTGGATTGCGACAAGCTGTTGGATCAGGGCATTCACAGTCGCGTCTCGCTACGCCATAAAACCGATGCGACCCGGCGGAATTCCGGTGCCGGGCAATCGGAATCGCACCGTTTTTCGGAAAGGGCTTCGTTCGATGTCATACCGAATTATTGACACTTGTGTAAGTAGCTTGATTTGCCAATCGGCGTTGCTATAGGGCGATTATGGTCGAGATTCCTGATATTTGGCGCCAAGATTACCGCCATCCCGGCACCTGGGACAAGAGCTATGCGCCGCTCACCGTGCCCCAGATGTTCGCCGACAGCGCGGCGGCGCATCCCGACGCCTATCTCGCCGACTTCATGGGGCGGAAATACAGCTATGCCGATGTCCGGCTCGGCGTGAACCGCGTCGCCCGCGGCCTCCAGAAGCTCGGGATCAGGAAGGGCGACCGGATCGGGCTCTTCCTGCCGAACGTGCCGCATTATCTCGCCGCCTATTATGGCGCGATGAAGATGGGCGCGACGGTCGTCAATTTCTCGCCGCTCTACACGGTCGACGAGCTGACCCACCAGGTCGAGGATTCGGGCACGAAACTGCTGTTCACCCTGTCGGCCAAGGCGCTGCTGCCGACGGCGCTCGAGGTGCTCGAGCAATCCCCGCTCGAAAAACTGGTGGTCGGCACCGTGGTCGAGGCGCTGCCGCTGGCGAAGTCGCTGCTGTTCCGGGTGTTCAAGGGCGGCGAATCGGTCGACATTCCGAAGCGCCGCGACGTCATCCCGTTCAGCGAGCTCGTCGACAACAAGGGCGATTGCGGGCGCGTACCGATCGATCCGCGCAAGGATATCGCGCTCATCCAATATACCGGCGGCACGACGGGAGTGCCCAAGGGCGCGATGCTCACCCACCAGAACATTACCGCCAACGCCCGCCAGATCCAGGCGCTGGACCCCGAGCCGGAGGCCGAGGACCGGATCATGGGCGTGCTGCCCTTCTTCCACGTCTTCGCCAATGCGACGGTGCTCAACCGGACGGTGCTGCGCGGCGGCGAGATCATCATGCTGCCGCGCTGGAATGCCGCCCAGGCATTGAAGGCGATCGAGCGGACCAAGGCGACCGCGCTGCCCGGTGTTCCGACCATGTATACCGCGCTGCTCGATCATCCGCAGACCGCGAAGACCGATTTCAGCTCGCTGCGGGTCTGCATTTCGGGCGGCGCGCCGTTGCCCGCCGAGACCAAGTCCAAGTTCGAGGCGCTGACCGGCGCGAAGCTGGTCGAGGGCTATGGGCTCACCGAAAGCTCGGGCGTCGTCTCCTGCAATCCCTATCACGGCGAGAACAAGACGGGCTCGATCGGCCAGCCGGCCCCGGCGACGATCGTCCGGCTCGTCGACAAGGAAAATCCGAACGAACCCGCGCCCGAGGGCGAGCCGGGCGAGATCGTGATCGCCGGGCCGCAGATCATGTACGGATACTGGAACCGGCCCGATGCCGACGACCAGATTCTGCACGACGGCTTCCTGCGCACCGGCGATGTCGGGACGATCGACGAGGAGGGCTATATCTTCATCGTCGACCGGCTGAAGGACATGATCGCGGTGTCCGGTTTCAAGGTGTTCCCGAGCCAGCTCGAGGAAATCCTATACCGGCATCCGGCGGTGAAGGAGGCGCTCGTGATCGGCGTCCCCGACGCCTATACCGGCGAGAAGCCGAAGGCGTTCGTGACCCTCGAAAGGGGCGGCGACGTGACGGGCGAGGACCTGGCGAACTGGCTGAACCCGCAGCTCGGCAAGCATGAACAGGTGAAGGCGGTCGTCGTGCGCGACGAACTTCCGAAGACGATGATCGGCAAGCTCGACCGCAAGGCGCTCCGGGCGGAAGAGGGCGAAGGCTAGAATACGATTGGCCTTGGTTGAAGGGTGATCGTCATTGCGAGAAGCCCCGAACTTGTTTCGGGGCGACGAAGCAATCCAGAGCCGCAAGCGATGGCGTCCGCGGCTCTGGATTGCCGCGGCCCTTCGGCCCTCGCAATGACGAAAACATATGCAAATCCTTGAAATGTAGGAAATTATCTGATCCGATATAGCGCGAAACGGATGGCTTTGCGGCAGCAATGGGGGCGCGGGCGCGCCCGGCTCCGACAAGTCTGTGTGTGAACTATGTAAACTTATCGCAATATTGTTGCGTGGAGACCGGATGAAGGCGGCTGCGGATGCGCGGAAGACCGCTCAGCCGCGCTGCGCCATCAGCCGCTTGTGCGTCGCCTCGACCTCGCGGAACGCGGCGAAGACGGAACGCTCGGGCGCCGTGCCGCCGGTCCGGCCCAGCGCGTAGAGCTGGCTGTAGAACCAGTATTGGGTGGCGAAGCCGTCGATCGCCTTGAGCATCTGCAGCCGCTTGAGGAAACCCAGCCAGTGCGGGATCAGCGCCAGCTCGTCTTCCGGCGTCGGCAGCCTTTCCGCGCCGTCCAGCACCCGCCGCGCCGCATCCGGGGTGTGGCAGAAGGGGCGGCCGATGCCGATCACGTCCGCCGCGCCGCCGTCGAGCGCATGGTCCATCGCCGCGCGGCTCCGGAACCCGCCGGTCACCATCAGCGGCACCGAAACCTTGTCCTGCATCGCCAGCGCGAAATCGACGAAATAGGCCTCGCGCCGGGCGGTCGAGGGCGCGACATTCTGCCTCTGCTCGCTCTCCATCCCCTCGATGCCGAGCAGCTTGGGCTGTTCGTAGTTCCCGCCCGAGATTTCGAGCAGGTCGATGCCGGCCTCGCCCAGCCATTGCGCGACTTGCAGGCTGTCTTCGAACTGGAAGCCGCCGCGCTGGAAGTCGGCGCTGTTGAGCTTCACCGAGACCGGGAAGTTGGCGCCGACGGCGTCGCGCACCGCGCCGACGGTCTCGAGCAGGAAGCGCGCCCGGTTTTCGAGCGATCCGCCATAATCGTCGTCGCGCCGGTTCGCGCGCGGCGAGAGGAAAGAGGAGAGCAGATAGCCATGGGCGCCATGCACCTGCACGCCGGTGAATCCGGCATCCTTCACGGCCCGGGCGGCGATCGCGAACCGGTCCCGGACATCGTGTATCTCGTCGATCGTCAGAGCGACGGGTTCGCCGAACTGGCCGCCCGGCAAGCCGAGCTTCACCGCCGAGGGCGCCTTGGGATGCGGATTGACGATCGCCTGGGTCTGCCGTCCGCCATGGCTGAGCTGCGCCCAGAAATGATTGCCGCCCCGGGTCGCCGCGGCCGCCCAGCTGGCCAGTCGGGCTGCTAGTTCGGCATCGGGTTCGCCGTGGATGATGACGTTGCCCGGCCGTTCGAGATGGTCGCGATCGACCTGGATATTGCCGGAGAGCAGCATCCCGGCGCCGCCGTCCGACCAGATCCCGTACAATCGCTCGAGCTCTTCGGTCGGCTTGCCGTCGATCGTCGCCAGCCCCTCGGTCATCGCCGCCTTGGCGATCCGGTTCGGCAGTGTCGCGCCGCAGGGGAGGGTGAGCGGCGCGGCGAGCTCCGGCGCGCTCATTCGGGCAGCATCACATTCTTCAGGTTCATGAATTCGTGCAGGCCGTGCGACCCCAGTTCGCGGCCATGGCCGGACCGTTTCACCCCGCCGAACGGCGCATAGGGGTCGGAGGCCAGCATCTGGTTGATCGCCGTCATCCCGGCCTCGATGTCGCGGATGAAGCGCTCTTTCTCGCTCTCGTCCGTCGTCCAGGCGCTCGATCCGAGGCCGAAGGGGATGTTGTTCGCGACCGTGATCGCCTCGTCGATATCCTTGACCTTGAAGACCATCGCCACGGGGCCGAAAAACTCTTCCCGGGCGACCGGCGCGTCTTCCGGGATGCCGGTTAGGATCGCGGGCGTCATCCAGGCGCCCGGCTTGTCGGGAATGTCCCCGCCATAGATCTTGGTCGCGCCGGACCGGACCGCCTTTTCCAGCTGCTCGGCGATGTCGTCGCGCGCGCCTTCGCTGGAGAGCGGGCCCATTTCCGTGCCTTCGTCGGTCGGATCGCCGATCCTGATCGTCTTCACGCCCTCGGTGAAGATGTCCATGAATTCGTCATACACATCCTCATGGACGACCATGCGCTTGCCGCAGATGCAGCTCTGCCCGGCATTTTGCAGCCGTGCCGTCACCGCGGTTTCGGCCGCTTTCCTTACGTCCGCGCTCGGCATGACGATGAACGGGTCCGAGCCGCCCAGTTCCAGCACCACCTTTTTGAGATTGTGCCCGGCCGCCTCCGCGACCTTGATCCCGGCACCTTCGCTGCCGGTGATCGTGACCGCCACGACGCGGTCGTCCGCGATGATTCCCGCCACTTTCGAGGAGCTGATATGCATGTTCTGGAACAGCCCCTCGGGCCCGCCGGCATCCAGCACGATCTGTTCGAGCGCGGCCGCGCATCCGGGCGTGGAGCTCGCATGTTTGAGCAGGCCGACATTGCCGGCCATGATGGTCGGCGCCATGAAGCGCACGACCTGCCAGAACGGATAGTTCCACGGCATCACGGCGAGCACCGGGCCTTGCGGCAGCCAGCGCGAGACCGAGCGGCCGCTCACCAGCTGCCGTTCGATGGGATTCAGCATGTGCGGGCCGTTTTCCGCGTAGAAGCGGAACGCCTTTTCGCACTTCTCGATCTCGGCGCGCGCCTGTTTGACGGGTTTGCCCATCTCCATGGTGATGATCGCCGCCAGTTCGTCTCGCCGCTGCCCATATTGATTGGCGATTTGCGTCAGCAGGTCGGTGCGGGTCTTATATTCGGTGTTGCGCCAGTGGCGAAAGGCCGCCGCCGCCTTTGCGAGTTTCGCCTCAATCTGGTCATCGCTCAGTTCGGGGAAGGTTTCGCCCTCTTCGCCGGTGGCCGGATTGACTTGCGTAGGCATGGTCTCGCTCCTTCAATTTTGGCAGGCGTCCCCCTGAGCCTGTCGAATCGCGTATAGCGTGCGGCTCTTGCTTGACCATAGCTCGGTCGCTCGCCCATAGCGACTGCATGACTGACGAAAGCGCCACCGGAATCGCCGATCTCTCCTTCGAAGCCGCGCTCGAGGAGCTCGAGGCGATCGTCCGCAAGCTCGAAGCCGGCGAAGCGCCGCTGGACGAATCGATCGCGCTGTATGCGCGCGGCGACAAGCTCAGGGCGCAATGCGAAGCGCGGCTCAAGGCTGCCAAGGCCCGGATCGACAAGCTGCAGCTCGATGCGGACGGCAAGCCGACCGGCGTCGAACCGCTCGATCCCGCCTGACCGATGCCCGTCGTTTCCCTAGGTCTGAAGCCCGCGCTGGAGCGCATGGCCAAGGATGTCGATATCCTGTTCGATACCTGGCTGAAGGTGCCCGGCGATTCGCGCGCGAAGCTCTATGAAGCGATGCGCTATGCGGCGATCGGCGGCGGCAAGCGGCTCCGGCCGATGCTCGTCGTCGCCGCCTGCCAGATCTTCAACGTCGACCGCGACAGCGCGATGCGCGCCGGTTTCGCGGTCGAGTGCATCCACGTCTATTCGCTGATCCACGACGATCTGCCGTGCATGGACGATGACGATATGCGCCGCGGCAAGCCGACGGTGCACAAGGCGTTCGACGAGGCGACTGCGGTGCTGGCGGGGGATTGCCTGCTCGCGCTCGCGTTCGAGATACTCGGCGACGAAGCGACCCATGCCGATCCCTTTGTCCGCGCCGAACTGATGGCGGCGCTGGCGCAGGCCAGCGGGCCCGGCGGGATGGGCGGCGGCCAGATGATGGATCTGGAGGCCGAGCATCGCGAGCTCGATCTGCCGGCCGTCACCCGCCTGCAGCAGCTCAAGACCGGCGCGCTCATCGGCTTCTGCCTCGAGGCCGCCTGCATCATGGCCCGGATTCCGCCGGAAAGCCGCACGCACCTGCGGGGCTATGCCCGCGATATCGGCCTTGCGTTCCAGATCGCCGACGACCTGCTCGATGTGACCGGCGACGAGGAAGTCACGGGCAAAAGGGTCGGCAAGGACGCCGAAGCCGGCAAGGCGACCTTCGTGTCCCTGCTCGGCGTCGATCGCGCCCGCCGGCAGGCGGAGATGCTCGTCGAACAGGCGATCGATCATCTGCGCGATTTCGGCGAGGAAGCCGACATGCTGCGCGCGATCGCCCGCTTCTCGATAGAAAGGACCCATTGATGAGCGCCAACAGGGTAGGGGTTTATCCCGGGACGTTCGATCCGATCACGCTCGGCCATATGGATATCATCCGCCGGGGGGCGAAGCTCGTCGATACGCTCATCATCGGGGTGACGACCAATCCGAGCAAATCGCCGATGTTCACCGACGACGAGCGGCTCGAAACCGTGAAACGGGAGGTCGCCGACTGCGAGGGCGACATCCGCGTCGTCCATTTCAATTCGCTGCTGATGGATTTCGCCGAACGCCAGGGGGCCACCGTGATCGTCCGCGGCCTGCGCGCCGTCGCCGATTTCGAATATGAGTTCCAGATGGCGGGAATGAACCAGCAGCTCAACGACGATATCGAGACGCTGTTCCTGATGGCCGATGTCGCGCTGCAGCCGATCGCGTCGCGGCTGGTGAAGGAAATCGCGATGTATGGCGGCGATATCCACAAATTTGTCACGCCCACCGTCGAGCGCGAGATGAAGGCGCGCGTCGAAAAGCTCGGCCGGAAGGGCGATTGACGGTTCGTCGTTCATCCTCCTTTCAGCCGGAAGCTGGTTGGGCTAAAGCATGGAAAAATTCTGCCGCCATGGTCTGGAATCGGCGGCGACAGCGAATTGACGAGGATAGTATGCGTTTGAGAATATTTCTGTTTTCCCTGCTCGCCTTTGCGATGGGCAGCGCCGCTCACGCGCAGGACGATGGCGGCGTTGCCGATGTCAGCGCGACGCCGGGCATCACCTACGCGTCGGGCGCGACGCCGGAAGCCGATCCGGAGAATACGTTGCTGCTGGACCTGTCGACCGGCGGTCGCGTGACGATCCGGCTGCGGCCCGATGCGGCGCCCAATCATGTCGAACGGGTGAAGACGCTGGCGCGCCAGGGCTTCTACAACGGCGTCATCTTTCACCGCGTGATCGACGGTTTCATGGCGCAGACGGGCGATCCGACCGGGACCGGGCAGGGCGGTTCGCAACTGCCCGATCTCGCTGCCGAATTCACGACCCTGCCGCATGTCCGCGGCACCGTCTCGATGGCGCGCGCCACCGATCCGAACAGCGCGAACAGCCAGTTCTACATCATGTTCATGCCCAATATGGGGCTCGACCGGAACTATTCGGCGTTCGGCCGGGTCGTGGACGGCATGCAATATGTCGACGCGATTCCGCGCGGCGAGCCGCCGGCCAATCCGGCGCGCATCATCCGGGCTTCGATCGCGGCCGACAATGTGCCGCCGCCGACCGCCGCCGAAATCGCGGCGATGACGCAACCGGCCGCCAACGACCAGGCCGTCGCGCTCGAAGCGGCCCTCGGCGAACTGGCGGACGAGACGCCGCAATAACCGACCGGTGCGTGTCGATCTTTTCGATTTCGCGCTCCCCGAAGACCGCATAGCGCTCCGCCCGGCCAGCCCGCGCGACAGCGCGCGCATGCTGGTCGTCGAGGGTGATGCGATGCGGGACCGGCTGGCCCGGGACTTGCCGGACTGCCTGCGCGCGGGCGACATGCTCGTCTTCAACGATACCCGCGTCATACCCGCCCAGCTCGAAGGGCGGCGCGGGGAGGCGAAGATCGGCGCGACGCTCCACAAGCGCGAGGGACTGCGCCAGTGGCGCGCCTTCATCCGCAACGCGAAGCGGGTGCGCGACGGCGACCGGATCGATTTCGGCGGAGACGTGGCGGCGATCGCCTCGGATCGCGGACCGGACGGCAGTTTCCTGCTCAGCTTCGAAGGCGACGAGCCCGTCGAACTGCTGCTCGAACGCGCCGGAACCATGCCGCTGCCGCCCTATATCGCAGGGAAGCGGCCGACCGACGAGCGCGACGCGGAAGACTATCAGACGATGTTCGCGCGCGAGAAGGGCGCCGTCGCCGCGCCGACCGCCGCATTGCACTTCACGCCCGAACTGATCGACCGGCTCGGCGCGGCGGGCATCGGTCATGTCACGCTGACCCTGCACGTCGGCGCCGGAACCTTCCTTCCCGTCAAGGCGGACGACAGCGACGATCATGTCATGCATTCCGAATGGGGCCGCATCGGCACTGAGACCGCCGAGCGGCTGAACGCGGTCCGCAGGGCGGGCGGGCGCATCATCGCGGTCGGCACGACGAGTCTGCGCCTCCTTGAAAGCGCGGCCGACGAGGACGCGGTCATCCATCCGTTCGACGGCGACACCGACATCTTCATTACGCCCGGCTACCGGTTCCGGGCGATCGACGGCCTGATGACCAACTTCCATCTGCCGCGTTCGACCCTTTTCATGCTGGTCAGCGCGCTGATGGGTCGCGAGCGGATGCTGGCCGCCTATGCCCATGCGATCGAGAAGGGCTACCGCTTCTACAGCTATGGGGATGCGAGCCTGCTAGTTCCGGAATAGCCGGGCCACGGCCATCGTGTTGGGGAGTTTGCAATGATCGACGCTGCGAAAGCCGGACTGTCCTATTTTCTCCTGGTCTTCGCCGCGGGCTTCGTTCTGGGCACGATCCGCATACTCCTTCTCGTCCCGGCGGTGGGCGAATGGGCGGCGACGCTGATCGAACTGCCCGTCATCCTTGCGATCGCCTGGTTCGTGTGCGGCTGGGCGATCCGGCGTTACGCCGTCAGCCCGCAGGTTTCGGCGCGATTTGCCATGGGCGCGATCGCCCTTGTGCTGCTCCTGGCCGCGGAGATGCTGCTCGCGGTCCTTCTGTTCGGAGAGGCACCGATGCTCTATGCGACGCGGATGATGGAGCCCGCGGGGCTCAGCGGTCTTGCCGGCCAGCTCTGCTTTGCGCTTTTTCCGCTCTGGCGCATGCGCTAACGGTCGCTCGCGCCTCTCCGTTTCACGATTTTCCGAGTTCCGATGACCGAACCCCGTTTCGCCTTTTCCATCGCCGCGACCGACGGCGGCGCCCGGACCGGCGCGATCCGGATGCGGCGGGGCGAAATCCGCACGCCGGCCTTCATGCCGGTCGGCACGGCGGCGACGGTCAAGGCGATGAAACCGGCGGACGTCCGCGCTGCGGGCGCCGACATCATCCTCGGCAACACCTACCACCTGATGTTGCGCCCAGGAGCCGAGCGGATCGCGAAGCTGGGCGGGCTGCATGATTTCATGGGCTGGGACCGGCCGATCCTGACCGACAGCGGCGGCTATCAGGTGATGAGCCTGTCCGATCTCACGAAAGTCAGCGAAGAGGGCGTCGCCTTTGCCAGCCACATCGATGGCTCCCGCCATATGCTGAGTCCGGAACGCTCGATGGAGGTCCAGACCCTGCTGGGATCGGACATCGTCATGGCGTTCGACCAGCTCGTGAAGACCACCGACACGCCCGAAGCGCAGGCCGGGGCGATGGAGCGCTCGATGCGCTGGGCTAAGCGCTCGCGCGACGCCTTCGACGATCTCGGCAATGAGGGAGCGCTGTTCGGCATCCAGCAGGGCGGGCTGGACGAGGGGTTGCGCAAGGCGTCGGCCGACGCGCTGATCGATATCGGGTTCGACGGCTATGCGGTCGGCGGGCTGGCGGTCGGGGAAGGGCAGGAGGCCATGTTCGGCTGCCTCGATTTCGCCCCCGCCCAGTTTCCGGTGGACAGGCCGCGCTATCTGATGGGCGTCGGCAAGCCCGACGATCTGGTCGGCGCGGTCGCGCGCGGCATCGACATGTTCGATTGCGTACTGCCGACCCGATCCGGCCGCACGGGGCAGGCATTCACCGCCGAGGGCCCGATCAACATCCGGAATGCCCGCTTCGCCGAGGATACGGGACCGCTCGATCCCGAATGCGGCTGCCCGGTCTGCGGCCAATGGTCGCGCGCCTATCTCCACCATCTAGTCCGCTCAGGCGAAATTCTCGGCGCGATGCTGATGACCGAGCACAACATCTTCTTCTATCAATCGCTGATGGCCGGAATGCGCGAGGCGATAGCGGGCGGCACCTTCGCGGCTTTCGCACGCGGTTTCGTCGGCCGCTACAAACAGGAGAGCTGAGCCGATGGCACTTGTCGATATCGAGCGCGGCGACGGCTATGCCGTTTTGACCTTGAACCGCCCCGAGGCGATGAACGCCTTGTCCGCGGCCTTGCGCGCCGAACTGGCGCGAACGGTGCGCGCGATGGAGGACGATCCCGCCATCCGCGTGCTGATCCTGACCGGTGCGGGCGAGCGCGCCTTCAGCGCCGGCCTCGATCTCAAGGAGCTGGGGTCGGGCGCGTCGAGCGTCGGCGATGCCGTCGAGGTAGAGGACCCGGTCACCGCGCTCGGCTGCTTCAGCGGCCCGGTGATCGGCGCCATCAACGGGGTTGCGATCACCGGCGGGTTCGAGTTGGCGCTGGCGTGCGACGTGCTGATCGCGAGCGAAAATTCCCGCTTCGCCGATACCCACGCGCGGGTCGGCGTGATGCCGGGCTGGGGCCTCAGCCAGAAGCTGAGCCGCCTGATCGGCATTTCGCGCGCCAAGGAACTGTCGCTGACCGGCAATTTCATCGCCGCCGAGCAGGCGGAGCGCTGGGGTCTCGTCAATCGCGTGGTGGCGGCCGGCGATCTGCTGCCCGAGGCGCGGCGGCTGGCCGAAGACATGCTGTCGGTCGAGCCCGATATGCTGACCGGCTATCTGAAACTGATCGATGACGGCTTTGCCGCGAGTTTCGCCGAGGGCCTTGCGCTCGAACGCGAGCGGGCGGCGGACAATGCCGGGATTTCGGCCGAGGAGATCGAGGCGCGGCGGGCCGCCGTCCAGGCGCGCGGACGCGGCCAGAGCGGCTGACGCCTATTCCGCGGCGATCGCGGCGGGTTCCGTTTTCTTCGCCGGGCCGAACGTGATCGTACCGGCTTCGGCGAAGACCATCGCCTTGTCGGCGATCGGCGCCTCGCGCAATTCCTTCACGTCCTTGCGATAGTTCTGGAGATTGCGCCACACGCCGCGATCGCCCTGCGCCGGCAGCTTGTCCTCGGCGCGCTTGAAATAGCCCGACGAGAAATCGACCCAGGGCCGGCGTTCGACCGGCTCGTCCTCGGGCAGGCGCGGCACTGCGATCTGTACGCCGTTGGCGTCCATATAGTTGAGCAGCCGGGCGACATATTCGCAGGTCAGATCCGCGCGCAGCGTCCAGGAGGCGTTGGTGTAGCCGAAGGAGAAGGCGAGGTTCGGCACGTCGTCGAACATCATCGCCTTGTAGGTGATCTTGTCGCCGAAATTGATCGGCTGGCCGTCGACCGTGATCTCGGCCCCGCCGGCCATCTGCAGGTCGAGCCCGGTGGCGGTGACGACGATATCGGCCTCGAGCTCCCCGCCCGATTGCAGGCGGATGCCGCGCTCGGTGAAACGGTCGATATGGCCCGTCTCGACCGACGCCCTGCCGTCGCGGATCACCCGGAAGAAATCGCTGTCCGGGACGAGACAGAGGCGCTGTTCCCAGGGGTTGTAGCTCGGCGTGAAGTGGGTGGAGATGTCGTATTCGGGGCCGAGCTCGTCCTGCACCTTGTCCAGCAGGAAGGTTTTGACCTTTTCCGGCTTGTTGCGCGCGCGCCGGAAAACGATGTGCTGGAGCAGCGTGTTGCGCCAGCGGATCAGATTATAGGCGAATTGCGACGGCAGCCACTTGCGCAGGAAGTTGGCCATCGCGTCCTCCGACGGGCGCGAGATCATGTAGGTGGGCGAGCGCTGGAGCATCGTCACATGCTCCGGCGGGCCGTCGCCGTCGATCATCGCGGGGACGAGTGTCACTGCCGTCGCGCCCGATCCGATCACGACGACGCGCTTGCCGGAATAGTCCAGGTCTTGCGGCCAGTGCTGCGGATGGACGATTTCGCCCTGATAGCGGTCGAAATCCTGCCAGTCGGGCGTGTAGCCTGCTTCGTAATTGTAATAGCCGGTGCACATGAAGAGGAAATTGCAGCTGATCCAGACGGTCTCGCCGTCGCGCTCGGCCTCGACCAGCCAGCGCGCATCCTCGGACGACCATTCGGCACCTTTCACATGATGTTTGAACCGGATCTTGTCGCGAATGTCATATTGATCCGCCGTCTCGTCGAGATATTCGAGGATCGAGGGGCCGTCCGCGATCGCCTTCTGTGCCGTCCACGGCTTGAACGTGTAGCCGAGCGTGAACATGTCGGAATCCGAGCGGATGCCGGGGTAGCGGAACAGGTCCCAGGTACCGCCGATATTCTCGCGGCCTTCGAGGATGACGTAGCTTTTCTGCGGGCAATCGCGCTGCAGATAATAGCCCGCCCCGATGCCGGAAATCCCGGCGCCGACGACGACGACGTCAAAATGTTCGGGTGCGTCTTCGCGTGCCATCAAGCCATTCTCCGCCAAATCCGTTGCAATGTAGAACGGATTGACGTTAACGGCAAGCAAGCAGCGGGTGGCGGCGTGGAAGGGCCTCTAGCCGCCGAGTTTGACGTTGAGGAATCCGGGCAGCGGACCGTTCCAGTCCTCATCGTCCTCTTGCGGTTCGGAGGCCTTCCGGCTTTCGGGCTTGTCCGCCTTTTTCGGGCGCGCTTTCTCGGCTTCGGGCGGGGGAGGAGTGTTCTGTGTATCTGGCTTGGGCTTCGCCCGTGAACGGGGTTTGGCCTTGCTTTTCGGCTTCTCGTCCCGCGCCGCGTCGTCCGCGCCGGTGTCATCGGCCTTCGGCGCCGGTCTGCTCTTGTCCGCGCCTTCCCGGTCGATCGCCTGGCCGGTCAGCTTCTCGATATTCTCGATCGCCTCGGCGTCGGACGGCGTGACCAGGGTGATCGCGGTGCCGGTTGCGCCGGCGCGGCCCGTGCGGCCGATGCGATGGATGTAATCGTCGGGATGCCAGGGCGCGTCATAGTTGAACACATGGCTGACGCCCTTGATGTCGAGTCCGCGCGCGGCGACGTCGGAGGCGACGAGGATGTTGATCTCGCCCGCCTTGAAGAGATCGAGTTCCCTCATCCGTTCCGGCTGGCTCATATCGCCGTGGATCTGGCCCGCCTTGAACCCGGCCTGTTGCAGGTCCTTCTGGAGGTCGCGAACGGTCGTCTTGCGGTTCGAGAAGATGATCGCCGTGCTGATATCCTCGCTGCGCAACAGCTTTTTGAGCGTCGTTTTCTTCGTGCGCGCGCTGGTTTCGACGAGCCGTTGGGCGATGTTGGTCGCGGCCGTTGCCGGGCGCGCCACCTCGATCTGCTTCGGGTTGCTGAGAAACTTGTCCGAAAGTTTCTTGATCGGCGGCGGCATGGTTGCCGAAAAGAGCAGCGTCTGGCGATTGGCGGGCAGCTTCTGGCAGATGCTCTCGATATCGGGGATGAATCCCATGTCGAGCATCCGGTCGGCCTCGTCGATGACGAGGATGTCGCAGCCCGACAGCAGGATCTTGCCGCGATCGAACAGGTCCATCAGACGGCCGGGCGTGGCGATCAGCACGTCGACGCCCTTTTCGAGCGCCTTCATCTGGTCGCCCATGCTGACGCCGCCGATGAGGAGCGCCATTTCGAGCTTCTGATATTTGCCGTATTTCTCGAAGTTCTCGGCGACCTGCGCGGCGAGTTCGCGCGTCGGCTCGAGGATCAGCGAGCGCGGCATCCGCGCGCGGCTGCGGCCGTGGCTCAGGATATCGATCATCGGCAGCACGAAGCTGGCCGTCTTGCCGGTTCCCGTCTGGGCGATGCCAACGAGATCCTTCATCATCAGGACGGGCGGAATCGCCTCGGCCTGGATCGGCGTCGGCTCGGTATACCCCGCATCGTTGACGGCGCGCAGTAATTCGTCGGAAAGGCCGAGATCGGCAAAGTTCATAAAATATCCGAAATGCGTTGATTATGCGCGGTCTGTATGCGGCGCGCGTTCGCGGCTGGCGATTGCGCGCTGGGGGCTGAAAAGTCAAGCGAAAGCGGGCGAAACCGTCAATCCGTCCGGCGCGGCTCCAATATGTGAAAGCCCGATATCGCGCATTCGTTTCCCGCGCGCGACACGATCGTGTCGCGGGCCGCGCAAATCCGTCCGTCCTCGCCCGGAACCAGATAGAATGCCGAATAATAGCCGAGCGCCACGCATTCGGAATCGAGGCGGGCGCGGACCAGGCTGCGATCCTGCATCAACAGGTCCACAACGCCGGGGCGCGTGAACCGGGCGCGCGCAATCCCGGAAACGGGCTGGCAATCGTCCGTCGGCCGTTCCCGCCAGACGATGCCGGAGGGCGCCCGCCGCCGCGGACGCAGCGTCGGACGGGTCGGTATGCGGATGATGATGCGCCGTTCGACGGTCTGCATGGCCATCTGCATCGGGGCGGTCGCGGGCCCCGCCGATGCGGTCAGCAGCAATAAGGTAGCACCAAAAATCGACACGAACGGTTTTCCACTATCGTTGTGCGTCTTTTCCGCCGTTCGCGTTTAACCGAAGATGAATTGGCCTGCCATCGCCGAGCAGCTATCGTCGATCAGGATGGACGATCGGACAATTCTCGAACGGCTGGGTGCGATTCTGGGGGCGGCAGCGCTCGCCACGACCGCCGACGATCTGGCGCCCTGGCTCACCGACTGGCGGGGCCGGGTGACCGGGAGCGCGCTGGCCCTGGCTTCGCCGGGGAGCGTGGCGGAAGTCCAGGCGATCGTCCGGCTGGCGGGCGAGGCAGGGATCGCATTGGTTCCGCAGGGTGGCAACACGGGTATGGTGGCGGGCGGCGTTCCGCGACCCGACGATCGGGCGATCCTGCTGTCGCTGCGCCGGATGCATGCGATCCGGTCCGTCGATCCCGCCGACAACAGCCTGACGGCCGAGGCGGGCGCGATACTCAGTGCGGTCCATGCCGCCGCGGAGGAGCATGGCAGCCGCTTCCCGCTCTCGCTCGGCGCCAAGGACAGCGCGACCGTCGGCGGGCTGATCGCCACCAATGCGGGCGGCACGCAGGTCCTGCGCTTCGGTCCGATGCGCGCGCTGACGCTCGGTATCGAAGCCGTCTTGCCGGACGGCAGCCTGTTCGACGGCCTGTCGACCCTGCGCAAGGACAATCGCGGCTATGACCTGCGGCAGCTGCTTGCCGGTTCGGAAGGGACGCTGGGCGTGATCACCGCTGCCAGTCTGAAGCTCGTGCCGGCCGCGCCGCACCGGACGGTCGCCTGGGCGGGCCTGGAATCGGCGGAAAAGGCGTTGGCGCTGCTGCGCGCGCTCGAGGCGGCGTTGGGCGATGCGGTCGAAAGCTTCGAGCTCGTGCCCGATGCGGCGTTGGCCCTCGTGCTCGAACATATCCCCCGTACGCGGGCGCCGCTGGCCGGCAGCCATCGCTGGCACGTGCTGATAGAATCGCGCACGGCGAACAGCGCGGACGAGCTGCGCGCGCGCTCCGAGGCCGCTTTGGCCAAGGCGCTGGACGACGGTCTTGTCGCCGATGCGACGATCGCCGAAAGCGAGCGCCAGGCAGCGGATTTCTGGAAATTGCGCGAAGTGATTTCGGAGGCCGAAAGGGTCGACGGGATGGCCGCCAAACACGATGTATCGGTGCCGGTCTCCGCAATGCCCGGATTCATCGAAACCGCCACTGCCGCGGTCGAGCGGCAATTCGCGGGCGCGCGCGTGATCGCGTTCGGCCATCTCGGCGACGGCAACGTCCATTTCAACGTGCGTGCCCCGGCCGGAAGCGATGACGCCGCCTGGTTCGCCGAGACCGGCGATGCGGTGAGCCGTTTCGTCCATGACCTGACCCGGGATGCCGGCGGTTCGCTGTCGGCCGAGCACGGGATCGGCCAACTCAAACTGGCCGAATTCGAGAGGCTTGCGGATCCGGCCCGGCTTGCGGCGCTGAGGGCGATCAAGCGCGCGCTCGATCCGCGGGGGATTATGAACCCGGGCAAGCTCGTGCCGCTTGCGAATCCCGCCGAGAATCCATAGAGGGCAGGGCAATCAGAGCCGCTGATTTGGTTGGCGGCTCTCCCTTATTCCGGCCACAGGAGATATTTCATGGCTAGCGCTGCCCCGCAGCAGAATTTTCCGCTGTTGTACAATGACGTCATTCCGCTCTCGAGCCAGGATCACGCGGCCTACAAATTACAGGTTCGGCCCAAGATGCCGTTCCTCGCCGAAACGCACGCCGTTCCGGTGACGATCGACGAATTCGTCGTCGTGCAGCGCCATATGCCGATTGTCTTCTCCTCCGGCGAAAATCCGGTTCCGCTCGCGCTGATGGGCCTCAACCAGGGCGTCAACGTGTTCCTCAACGAGGAAGGCGAGCTCGCCGGAAATCCGGTCTACATGCCGGCCTATGCCCGGCGCTACCCGTTTCTTCTCGCCAAATTGCGCGCGGATTCGGAAGAGCTGTCGCTCTGCTTCGATCCGACCACCGATATCATCGGCGAATATGATGAAGGCGAGCCGCTGTTCGACGGCGCCGACGCGTCCGAAACGACGAAGAGCCTGTTGCAGTTCTGCGAGCAGGTCGAGACCTCCGGCCACCGGACCGTCGCGTTCGTCGAGGAACTGGTCAAGGCGGAGTTGCTGATGGAAGGCGAAGTCTCGATCGATACGCCGAATTCCGACAAGCCGTTCGTCTATCGCGGTTTCCAGATGGTCAATGAAGAAAAGCTCAAGGAAATCCGCGGCGATCAGGCGCGCAAATTCGTGCAGAGCGGGATGATGCCGCTGATCTATGCGCATATGATGTCCCTGCAGCTCGTCCGCGATATTTTCGCGATGCAGCTCCAGCAAGGCAAAGTGCCGCCCCAGCCGGACGCCAACGTCCCGCAGGGCATGGAGCAGAATTAGCGCGAAGCCGCCGTTTCCGCGGCGTTTTCCGTCGCCGCTTGAAACCCTGCGAAGTCGTTAATATCTTGGGAAGGCACATGGCTGCGTGCCCCCCTTTCGCAGCCAGTGTGGGCGCATCGCCTGATGCGCCCCCTCCCTGAACCTGGCCGCCTCGCGCTACCCCTGCGCGGGGCGGTTTTTTATTCGGCGGCGAGCGCGTCGGGCGGCGAAAGGGCTTCGTCGGCCAGACCGTCCGCTATGGCCGCAACGGCTTCGGTGACACGATCGATCGCGGGCTTCGGCTGGTCATGGTCGGGGTCCAGGTAGAGAGAGCGGCATATTTCGATCTGCAAGCCGTGAATATCGCGCTCGGGCTTGCCGTGCCGGGCCAGGATGTGGCCGCCGGCATAGGGGGTGTTGAGCGCCGTTCGAAAGCCCAGATCGCGGCAAATTTCCGCGGCGCGGGCCGCGAAGGCCGGCGCGGCACTGCGGCCGTGGCGGTCGCCGAGCACGATTTCGGCAGACGCTTCCCCATCCTTCGGCCGCAACGGCGGCATGGAGTGGCAATCGAGCAGCAACGCAATTCCGAACCGTCGGCGCGCGGCCGCAAGCATGTCGGAGACAAGCGCATGATAGGGCCGGTGGGCGAACCGGATCCGGTCGGACAGATCGCGATGCGCAATCGGATGCCGATAGATATTGCCGTGCTGGGCCAGCCTGCGCGGGACGAGACCGAGCCCGCCCCGCACCTTCGCGGTAATGTCGAGGCCCGACGGTTTGGGACGGGGCGCAACCATGGCGGGATCGATTTCGCGTTCCGAGCGGTTGAGGTCGATCCAGGCCCGCGCGACTTCGCCGATGACCACCGAATAGCCCCGTTCTGCGAGGGGCGCGACGAGCGTATCGACATGGCGGTCTTCGAGCGACCGCAGGCGCATTTCGTCCAGCCGCGCGGTTTCCAGCAGAGTCTTCGGATAGTGGCGACCGGAGTGCGGTACGGACAGTATGACCGGCCTTTGCGGATTTTCGGGTCCGAGCTGGCGGACATAATCGGGCGGAGATCCGCAAACTTCCATGCTTCGAGCACTATTATCCCGCCCGCGCCATGGCAAGATGCCCGAAAATTGATCGGAGGCTGGAAAATTTTAAGGGCTATGTTCTATACTCCCCAACGGATGCGCCAGGGGGTGGCGTGAAGACAGGTGATGGGACGACAATGATCCGTATCCTTTTGGCCGAGGACGACACGTCGATGCGCGAATATCTGAAACGCGCGCTCGAACGGACGGGTTATGCCGTCGATACCGCGGATTCGGGGGTAACGGCGCTGCCGATGCTCCGGAAGGACCGCTACGACCTGTTGCTGACCGACATCGTCATGCCCGGCATGGACGGGATCGAGCTCGCGCAGGAAGCATCGAACATCGCCCCCGATATGCGCGTGATGTTCATCACCGGCTTTGCCGCGGTCGCGTTGAAGAACAACAAGACGCCGCCCAATGCCAAGGTGTTGTCAAAGCCGTTTCACCTGCGCGATCTGGTGCTCGAGGTGGATCGCATGTTCGAAGTGGGCGACGCTTCAGGACTTTGAAATCAGCGGTTGCGCAGAGGCAAGCGCTCCACTAGATAGCGCCTTCGCGTGGGCGCGTAGCTCAGTGGTAGAGCACTGTGTTGACATCGCAGGGGTCGCTGGTTCAATCCCAGCCGTGCCCACCATTTTCCCCTTATTGTCAACAATATAACCGGTCGCGCGCTATTCCGGCGCCTCCTCGTCCGGCACATATTCAAGCAAATCGCCCGGCGCGCATTCGAGTATGCGGCAGATCTTGTTCAGCGTGTCGAGCTTTACGCCTTTCACGCTACCGGATTTGAGTTTCGACAGGTTCGCCTCGGTGATTCCGATTGCCTGCGCCAGCTCTTTCGACTTCATCTTGCGGCGCGCCAGCATGACGTCGAGCGTGACGATTATCGCCATGCGTCACACATAGTCTTCGGTTTCCCTCTTATACGCATAGCCCTGTTCGACGATGTGCGACGCCGCATAGATGATGGCGGAGGAAAACAGCATGGCTGCGTGGATTACCGAGAAGCCAAGATGCGTCCAGAGCGGCGCGTCATCGAAATAGCCCATGGCCCAGCGCATCACCCCGCTTAGCGCAAAGGCGGACAGGACGGCGAGCGCGGAATAGAGCGCATAGGCGCGAAGCCGCCGGACCGTCGCCAGGCCGACCAGCTGGCCGGCGAGAAAATTGCGAAACATCTCGAACAGATGCCAAGACGCACAGAACCAGAAGAACAGCACCGGAAGCGACGCGCCAAGTCCGTAGATGCGGCGCTCAGGCAGGGGCGCATCCTCGAACAGGACGATGAAGTTCCGGCCGAGCGCATCGTTGCCGATGCGCTCCACGCCGAACCCCCAGAACAGGACCACGCCCGCCAGCGCGAGCGCGGCGATGAGCGGGATCACGACGATGAATATCCGGCTCGCCGACCGGATCCGGTTCGGTGCTATTGACATCCGCGCTATCTTGCCTCCAAAAGAAATAAATTATCGTAAAATAATAATAAATTGCTGTAATCGATCTTGGCGGACGGATGGGGCGCGTGCAAGCCCGTTTGTGCAGGGCAGCTTATGGGGGAAGAGAATCATGGATGTGGGTGTCGTCAGCTATCCGCTCAGCGCGCTGCTCTGGAATGGCGTTTTTCTGATACTCGGCGGTATCGGCGCGCTGTTCACGCGTACGCATTTCAACATCCGCTGGTTTGCGGCCGCGATCTTGTTGTTCAACCTTAACGTGGCGCTGGTGCTCGATTTTTTCGGGCTCAATGCGGCGCTACTGGATTTAACGGGCAATCCCGAACTGCAATTTAACTGGGTTGGCAAGATATTGGCGCTCATCGTCTCGCTGACGATACTCGCGTTCGGCCTTGTCGACCGGCGCGAGGCCGGGATCACGTTCAAACAGGCGAAAGGGGCGCATATCGGCTGGATTGCCTTCGCGATCCTGTGCATCATCGATATCGTCATCGCGCTGATGATCGAAACGCCGCCGTTCGATGGCGAAGCGATCGCCTATCAGCTCACCATGCCCAGCATCGAGGAAGAGCTTTTCTATCGGGGAATCCTGCTCTTCTGCCTGATCAAGGCGTTCGGCGCGGGCCCCAGGATCGCGGCGGCGAATTTCGGCTGGGCCGCGCTGATCGGATCGCTGATGTTCGGGGCCGTGCACAGCCTGTTCTGGGCCGGTGGGGAACCCGTTTTCGCGATCGAGATATTCCTGATCACTGGCTCGCTCGGGCTGCTGCTTACCTGGTTGCGGCTGAACACCGGTAGTATCCTGGCGGCGGTGCTGCTGCACAGTGTCATCAACACGGTGTGGCGGCTCATCTGAGGCCCAAAAAAGTAGGCCATCATGGCGTCCGGCCGGGTCGCATAAAACCGGATGGACCATGATGGCCTTGGCGATTAGGTTTTGGAGTGTCGCTATCGCCGGAAACAGCTATCGGCGATTGCGGCGATTCGCTTTGTGACGCAGGTCACACGATCTCGAAAAGGCCGGCCGCGCCCATGCCGCCGGCCGTGCACATCGATACGACGACGTAGCGCACTCCGCGGCGGCGACCTTCGATCAACGCATGGCCGACGAGCCGGCTGCCCGTCATGCCGAACGGATGGCCGATCGCGATCGCGCCGCCGTCGACGTTGAGCTTCTCCGGATCGATGCCGAGCGTGTCGCGGCAGTGGAGGCACTGGCTGGCAAAGGCCTCGTTGATCTCCCATAGGCCGATCTCGTCCATCGACACGCCGGTCCGTTCGAGCAGCTTGGGGATCGCGAAGACCGGGCCGATGCCCATTTCGTCGGGATCGCAGCCGGCGACCTGGAAACCGCGATAGATGCCGAGGACTTCCTTGCCCTCGGCCTCCGCCGTCGCCCGATCCATCAGGATCTGCGCCGATGCGCCATCGGAAAGCTGGCTCGCATTGCCCGCGGTGACATGCTTTCCCTCCTTGATCACGGCGCCGTCCGACCAGACCGTTTTGAGCCCGGCCAGCGCCTCGGCCGTCGTACCGGCTCGCAGGCCCTCATCCCGGCTCAGCGTCACCGTCTCGGTGCCCGCTTTGCTGCCGTCTTTTTCGTAGAGCTGCCTGTCGACGGTGATCGGGACGATCTCGGCGTCGAGCCGCCCCGCTTCGGTCGCGGCGACGGCGCGTTGCTGGCTCATGGCGCCGAACTCGTCCTGCGCCTCGCGGCTGATGCCGTAGCGCTCGGCGACGATCTCGGCGGTCTCGATCATCGGCATATAGGCGTGCGGCACCCGCTCCACGACCGACTGGTTGATATAGCGTGGCGCATCCTTGGTGACGGTATGGCTGATGCTCTCCATCCCGCCGGCCATCGCGACATCCATTTCGCCGCACATGATCGCCCGCGCCGCGAGCGCGACCGCGGTCAGCCCCGATCCGCATTTGCGATCCAGGGTGAAGGCCGGGATCGTGTTGGACAGGCCCGCCGCGAACAGGGTCATCCGCCCCAGATTGCCGCCCTGCGTGCCCCATTGATTGCCGGCGCCGAAGAAGAAGTCGTCGATCCGTTCGGGATCGATGCCCGCGCGCCGGATCGCGGCGTTGACGACATGCGCGCCCAGCACGGGCGCTTCGGTGGCGTTGAACGCGCCCCGATAGGCCTTGCCGATCGGCGTGCGCGCGGTGGCGATAATGGCGGCTTCGCGCATCGGCAAAACTCCTGCTGCTGAATTGGTCTAGATAACCCAGTCTTCCTGATAGGCGCGGCGGCGCTTGACGACCATCTCGTCATGCAGCCGGCGAACCGTCTCGCTCGCCGTCTGCTGGCAGAGAAACGGGAAGACGCCGTGCAGGACGCATAATGCGCCCGCCGCGATCATTCTCATTCCGAAGCCCGAGGCGGCAACCAGGTGCTCGCCATAGCTTTCGCCGACGTCCCGGAGATGTGCGGTGAGGATTCTGGTCATGAATGCGTTCCGAAAAGCTGACTGGGATGCCGCCAGCCTAGACGATCCGCTTGCGCAATTCACCCCGATAAGCGAGTTTGCGGAGTTCGCCGCCCCATCGGGCTGAAATCGGGAAAGCGCCAATGACCGCCAGCCTCCGTCCCATCGAGATGCTCGACACGCATGACGTGACGAACCAGCCGCCGCCGCTCGAAGGTTTCGACCGGTTCGGTTCGGACCGCGCGCTCGTCCATGCGGTGACGATGGCCGGCGGGCGGCCGCATCATGAACGACTGACCGGATTCGGCCGCCGGACGGGATCGGCGGAGGCGATCGAATGGGGCGTCGCGGCGAACGCGAACCCGCCCGTCCTCGAAACGCACGACCGCTATGGCCGCCGGATCGACGAGGTGCGGTTCCATCCGGCCTATCACGGGCTGATGGCGCTCGGCCTCGACGAGGGGATCGCGGCGGCCGCCTGGGACGGCACCGAAGCCGGACATGTGCTGCACTCGGCGATGGCCTTTCTGCTCGGGCAGGTCGACGCGGGAACGCAATGTCCGATGACGATGACCTATGCCGCCGTCGCGGCGCTCGGGCGCGATCCGGACATCGGCGATACATGGATTCCCCGCATCACGGCGTCGCGCTACGATCCCGCCGTCCGCCCCGCCCCGGACAAGGCGGGCGTCACGATCGGCATGGCGATGACCGAGAAACAGGGCGGCTCGGACGTCCGCGCGAACACGACCAGGGCGGAACCGGCCGATGGCGCATACCGGCTGACCGGTCACAAATGGTTCTGCTCGGCGCCGATGTGCGACGCGTTTCTGACCCTCGCCCAGGCCGAGGGCGGGTTGACCTGCTTCCTCGTCCCGCGCTGGACGCTCGATGGCGAGCGCAATGCCGGCTTTCGGGTGATGCGATTGAAGGACAAACTCGGCGACCGGTCCAATGCGTCGTCCGAGGTCGAATATCACGGCGCCTATGCCGAAAAACTCGGCGAGGAAGGGCGCGGCATAGCGACCATTATCCGCATGGTTCAGCACACACGGCTGGATTGCGTGGTCGGTTCGGCGTCGACGATGCGCGCCGCGCTCGCCGAAGCCTTGTGGCACGCCGCGCATCGCCGGGTCTTCCAGCGCGCCCTCGCCGACCAGCCGGCCATGGCGGCGGTCCTCGCCGACCTTGCGGTAGAGAGCGAGGCGGCGACGGCGCTCGCGTTCCGGCTGGCGGCGGCCTTCGATGCCGAGGAACCGCTGGCCCGGCTGCTCACTCCCGTCGCCAAATACTGGGTGTGCAAGCGCGCGCCGGGTCTCGTTTACGAGACCATGGAGTGCCTGGGCGGCGCGGGTTATGTCGAGACCGGCCCGATGCCGCGCCACTTCCGCCAGTCGCCGTTGAACGCGATCTGGGAAGGTTCGGGCAATGTGATCGCGCTCGACGTGCTGCGGGCGATGGGGCGCGAGCTGGAGACGCTCGACGCGCTGCAGGCATTCCTCGCATCCGCGCGCGGCCGGTATCCGGCCTATGATCGCTGGCTCGACGGCTTGGATCTGGAGAATGCGGCCGAGCATCGGGCGCGCCACACCGTCGAGCGGCTCGCGGTGGCGGCGCAGGGCGCGGTCCTGATCGGGGCCGACAGCCCGGTCGCCGAAGCCTTTTGCCGGTTGCGGTTCGAGCATCCGGCCTTCGCCTATGGCGCATCGGATGCGGCGATCGACACCCGCGCGATCGTCGAGCGCGCGACGCCGGAAGGCTCGTGACGGCCGCCGGGCGCGGCGTCTGTCTACAGGCACGGCGCGCATCGCCTTGCCTTGACCGGGACACAGGCTAAGCCTCGCCGGAATGATAAGCACGATCGGCCTGATAGGCGCGCTGGCGCTGTTGATCTGGATGACGGTGCGCGGCGTCAACATCCTGATCGCGGGGCCGGTCGCCGCCGCGATCGTTGCCGCGACGAGCGGGATCGCCTGGCTACCGCCGCTGGCTGCCGCCGAGGCGCCGGATTTCGCGACGAGCTATATGGCGGGTTTCACCGGCTTTTTCGCCGACTGGTTCTTCATGTTCCTCTTGGGCGCGATCTTCGGCGAGGTGATGGGCGCGTCCGGCGCGGCGGCCAGCGTCGCGCACTGGATCATCGAGAAGATCGGCATCCGTCACGCGGTGCTCGCCGTCGTCGCGGCCTGCGCGCTGCTCACCTATGGTGGGGTCAGCGTCTTCATCGTCGCTTTCTCCGTCTATTCTCTGGCGGTCAGCCTGTTTCGCGAAGCCGACCTGCCGCGCCGATTCATCCCGGCCGCACTGTGTTTCGGATCGGTCACCTTCACGATGACGAGCGCGGGCTCGCCCGAAATCCAGAATCTGATCCCGATGCAATATCTGGGCACCACGGCCTATGCGGCCTGGGAGGTGAGCCTGGTGGTCGCGATCCTGATGGCGGTTCTGGGTTTCGTCTGGCTGCAATGGATGGTGAAGCGGGCCGTGGCGCGCGGCGAGACGTTCGAGGGCCGCGATACCGACGACGTCGTCGAGGAATACCGGGTGCTGCCCAATCCGTTTCTCTGCCTACTGCCGCTGGTCGCCGTGCTCGGCGTTTTCATGATCTTCCAGTATCCGCAGCGGCTCGGCCCCTTGTCGGCGATCATGCCAGCCGAATCGCTCGACAAATGGGCGCTGGTCGCGGCGCTCGGCGCGGGTACGGTCATCGCGCTGCTGGTCGGCCTCAAGAGCCGGCGGAAGATGCCCGAGGCCTTTTCCAAGGGCGCGACCGGAGCGGTCGTCGCGATCACCAATACCTGTGCCGTGGTCGGTTTCGGCGCTGTCGCCTCGCTTTCGCCCGCTTTCCAGGAGGCGCTGGTTCTCGTCCAGAATCTGCCTGGCGATCCGCTGATCGGCGCGGCGATCGCGGTAACCGTTATTGCCGGCCTGACCGGCTCCGCATCGGGCGGCCAGAGCATCGCGCTCCCCCTGATCGCGCCGCATTATCTGGCCGCCGGCGCCAGCGCCGACGAGTTGCACCGCACGGTCGCCATCGCGTCTGGCGCGCTCGATAGCCTGCCGCACAACGGCTACGTCGTCACCACCATCCGTGCGATCTGCGGCGAAACCCATGCCGCGGCCTATGGCCCGGTCGGCGCGCTGACCGTGATCGTGCCGCTGATCGGCCTGGTCGTCGCGCTTGCGCTGTTCGCGGTCTTCTAGCCGCAAAAACTCATATCTTCTTAACCATGTTTGCGTTAGAATCCCGCGCATGGGGACGGTGATCGATTTCGAGACGGGCGCGGTCGCGCAGCTGCAGCGCCGGGTGGCGCAGGCCGAAGAGGATAATCGCGATCTGCTCGCCTTTGCACGCGGTCACTCCGGCGCCACGGCGGCGATCCACGATGCGGTCCTCGCTGCGATCTCCGCGGAAGGGCTCGACCATCTCCTCCACATCGTCACCCAACAATGGCCCGATATTCTCGGCGTCGATGCGGTCAGTCTCGCGCTCTATGTGGGTGAGCGGGGCGTTCGCGCGGATATCGCCGGCATGCAGTTCGTCGAGCGCCGCCTGATCGAGAAGGCGGCCACCGATGTGGCGGGCGTCGTGCTGCGCGATTGCGAACGCGGGCATCCACTGTTCGGCCCGGCCTCGGATTACGTCCGCGCCGAAGCGCTGGTCCGCCTCGACAATGACGCGCCATTGCCCTCCGGCCTGCTGGCGCTCGGGCAGCGCGAGAGCCAGGGCATGGAAACCCATCACGGCGCCGAACTGCTGCGTTTTCTCGGCGACAGCCTCGCACGGCTTCTGGGCCGGTGGCTGCTGCCCTGACGCCCGACGCCCATCCGGCGACCGCGCTGGCCGGGGAATGGGCGGCGCATCTGGGCCGCGACCGGCGGCGATCCACTCATACGATCCGCGCCTATGTGGCCGGCGCACACCGGCTTATATCCTTTCTCGGCCGGCATCGCGGCGAGGCGGTGACCGGCGCGACGCTCCGGGCGCTGGATGCGGCCGATCTGCGGGCGTTCCTGGCGCATCGCCGCAACGAGGGGCTGGCCAACCGCTCGACGGCGCGCGAACTCTCGGCCCTGCGCGGTTTTCTCGCCTTCGCGGCCGAACGGGCGGGGGAACAGGCGGTGATCCCACGCGTCAAGGGGCCGAAACTCAAACCCGGCGTGCCGCGCCCGATCGCTCCGGACGAAGCCGTGGCGCTCGCCGAGGACGTTGCCGCCCAAGCGGCCGAGCCCTGGATCGCGGCGCGCGACTGGGCGGTGCTGCTGCTGCTCTACGGCGCGGGGCTGCGGGTCGGGGAGGCGCTCGGGCTGACGGGTGCCGTGCTGCCGCTCGGCGAGACGCTGTCGGTGACCGGCAAGCGCAACAAGACCCGGGTCGTACCGCTGCTCGACAAGGTGCGCGAGGCGATCGAGGATTATGTGCAGCTCTGCCCCTATCCGGTCGGGCGGGACGATCCGCTGTTCCGCGGTGCGCGCGGCGGCGCGCTCGGGAGCGATATCGTCCGCCGGGCGGTGCGCGGTGCGCGGGCGCGGCTGGGGCTATCGGGCAAGACCACGCCCCATGCCCTGCGCCACAGCTTCGCGACGCATTTGCTAGCGCGGGGCGCCGATCTCCGCTCGCTGCAGGAGCTGCTCGGCCATGCCAGCCTCAGTTCGACGCAAATCTACACATCGGTTGACGCGGCACATCTGCTCGACGTCTATCGCAACGCCCATCCGCGCGCCTGACGGAAAGGACCTGCCGTGCCGACGATCAAGATTTCCTCGATTTTCGACGCCCCGGCGGATCGTGTCTGGGAGGAAGCGAACACGACCCGGCTGCTTAACTACGTCACGCGCGGCCGGATCGCTTTCGATCCGATCGATCCGCCGCAGTTTCCCGAACGATGGGCCGAAGGCGAGTACAAAGTCGCTATGCGGGGTTTCGGAACGATGCCGCTTGGCTCTCAGACGATCGGTATTGAATTCCCGCCGCCGCAGGGAGATACGCGCATCCTGCGTGATAACGGGCATGGCCGGTTTTTCCGGAAATGGGATCACCGGATCTATGTCGAGCCGGTCGGGGAGGGGCGCACGCGGTATACCGACGAACTCGATTTCGACGCCGGCGTGCTGAACGCGATCGCCAAGCCCATAGTCCGGGAATTCTACCAGCATCGCCAGGCGCGCTGGAAGAAGCTGATCGCCAACGATTTCCGCTATTAGAGCTTGCTTTCGATCGCATCCCAGATCTTCGCGCCGGTATCGGTGCCGTTGAAGGCGTCGATCGAGACGATGCCGGTCGGCGAGGTGACGTTGATCTCGGTCAGATAGCCGCCGATCACGTCGATCCCCACGAAGAGCAGCCCGCGTTTCTTGAGCTCCGGCGCCAGCGCCTCGCAGATTTCGAGCTCGCGCGGGGTGAGCTCGGAGGCCGCGCCCGATCCGCCGACCGCGAAGTTGGACCGGATTTCGCCTTTCTTCGGGAGCCGGTTGACGCCGCCTGTGGGTTCGCCGTCGACCAGGATGATCCGCTTGTCGCCCTGGCTGACGTCCGGAAGGAAAGCCTGAACCATGAACGGCTCGACCCAGACCTGGCCGAACAGTTCGGTAAGGGCCGGGAGATTGCCGTCGTCCGGATCGAGCTTGAACACCGCCGTGCCCGCATTGCCGTAAATGGGTTTGACGACGATCTCGCCATGCGCGCGCTGGAAGGCTCGGAC
>NZ_JBQLZM010000092.1:0-22657 GCF_052168275.1 Parasphingopyxis sp.
CGGAAGCGCGCGGCTTCGAACCGCTGCGCGGCGGCCGCGACGTCGGGCCGCTGGATCAGGAGATCGGCGGGCAGGCCGGTCGGGATCGGCTTGAACACCAGCCGCGGGGCCAGCCGGTCGCCGAGCTCCGCGCGCATGGCGCCCGCATAGCGGCCGAGCAGGACCGCGAGCCGGCCTTCGGCCGCGGTCAGCTGGCTTTCGCGCTGCGGCAGCGCGGCCTGCGTGTTCCGGTAGTCCTGGCGCAGCTGGTAGAGTTCGAAGGACGAGACCAGCCCGCGATCGTAGCGGCGCTCGGTATTGTCGACCCGGTCCTGCAGGATGTCGATCGTCGCGACGGCGAGCGCGATCTGCGCGCGCAGGTCGACGACCTCGAAATAGGTGGAGATGGTTTCGGCGAGCGCGCCGAGCCGGGCGGTGCGCAGATCGGCTTCGGCGGCGACGAGATCGGCCCGGGCGGCGCGGGCGTCGTTGCGGGCCCGGCCCCAGAAATCGAGTTCATAGGCGAAATTGAGGCCGGTCGAATAGGTTTCGTTGGTCAGCCGGGTCGGCCCGTTCCCGCCGATCGCCCCGAAATTCGTGCCGGCGAGCGGCGAATCGGAATAGTTGGCGCCGGCCGACGCGCCGATGGTCGGCAGGCGGTCGGCGCCGGCGATGCGCGCCTGGGCGCGGGCTTCCTCGACCCGCGCGGCGGCCTCGGCGATGTCGAGATTGGCGATCAGCGCCGCGTCGACGAGGCGGTTGAGCGTCGGATCGTTGAAATCGTGCCACCAGTTGAGCGGCTGCGCCGGTCCCGCGGCCTCGCTGTCCGCATAGCCAGCCGGGAGTTCCGCGACCGGGGCGGGCAATCGCTCGGGCGGCGAAAAGTCGGCGCATGCCGAGAGCGCGCTCGCCGCCAGGCCGAGACCGAACAGTGATAGACGCCGTTTCACTCCGATTGCCCATATAGCATTGAAACCAGACGGGCGCCTGTGCCATATCTGATTTTGAACGGCAACGTTTAATTATACGCAACCGTTCATTAAATGAGGTCAATCGAGAGGACTGATCGATCAACACCACATCTTGCCTGCCTCCGGAAACCCCGATGCGGCCGTCGTCGCTGCGCAAGATCGACGCGATCCTCGATGCGGCCAGACAGGAATTCTTCGCGCACGGCCTCGGCGAGACCACGATCGAGGCGATCGCCCGCCGGGCGGACGTTTCGAAGGTGACGATCTACAACCAGTTCGGCGGCAAGGATGCGCTGTTCTCCCAGGTCATCCATTCCGAATGCCAGCGGATGCGCGGGGTGATCACGGCCAAGGCGGCCGGCGATGCATCGCTGCGCGAAACGCTGCTGTCCTTCGGCGACGTCATGCTGACGATGCTGACCAATGCCGAGGTCGTCCGCTTCGAGCGGATTCTCGCCGCCGAAGCCGGGCGCGATCCGAAGATCGGCGAGCGGTTCCTGGCGTCGGGCCCGAGCGTGATGCGCCAGACGCTGGCCGACATCCTCGCCGGAGCCGCGGAGCGGGGGGAACTGGAACTCGACGATCCCGCGCTCGCGGCCGAGCAGCTGGGCGCCATGATCAAGGGCTTTCTCGACGTCGAGCTGCGCTTCGGCCAGTCGCCCGACATCTCCGCAGACGCCCGCGCGGCGCGGATCGAAAGCGCCGTCGACGCGTTCCTCCGCGCCTATGGGGAAAGACGCGACTAGGCGCTTTTTTCGACCGCCGTCGGCAATGCTCCCTTTCTCACGCCGAGGCCCGTTCTTTCGTCATTGCGAGGAGGCCCGAAATTGTTTCGGGGCGACGCGGCAATCCAGGGCGTTTCGCGCTTCGCCCTGGATTGCTTCGCTACGCTCGCAATGACGCGCGTTTTCGTTAGGGATCGACGAGTGGAATCCGCCTATTCGGCGGCCTGCGCATAGGCATGGGCTTCCCAGACCGGTTGCCGGGGCGCCGGGAGGCCGGTCTCTTCCTCGCAATTGGCGCGCAAGGTCTCGATGTCGGGGCCGGCGTTGAACAGCGCGTCGTTCGCGCCGCGCCGTTCCCGCATCTCCGCGCGCAGGGCATCGGTCGCGCCCGCATCGACCACACCCTTGGCATCGGCGACGACGCCATAGGCGCGGGCGCCGTCGGGCGTCACGAGCCCCTGGCGGATTTCGAGCCCGACCAGCGCGGGATCGCGCTCGAGCGGATCGCCCCAGCCACCGCCGCCCCAGGTGATGAAGTGCAGCAGATCGCCTTCCTTCACCTCGATCCCGTCCTGCTTGTTGCCGACGATTTCCTCGCTGCCGTCGGCGCGCTCCAATATCTTGGTGGCGCGCTGCCCCGGTTCGCCGCCATTGACGCCCCAGGGATAGGTGAACCAGCGATCGTCATGGATCGCGACCGTGCCGGGCTCGAGGAAGCGATAGGTCATCTTGATCCCGTTGCCGCCGCGATGCAGCCCCGCCCCGCCGCTGTCGGCGAGCGCCTCGTAGCGCTCGATCCTGAGCGGGAAATAGCGTTCGAGAAACTCGTTGGGGACGTTGGTGAAGCCCGGCCAGAGCGAATGGCCGTCGGGGCCGTCGCCGAGCGGCCGGCCCGGGATGCCGCCGAAGCCGATCTGGAACAGCTGGAACCACTCGCCTTTCCTGTCGAAACCGGAATACATCAGATGCGGGCTCGACGAGAAGCCGGCGGCGTTCAGGAATTCGGGCGTTTTCTGGCCGAGCAGGCCGCCGAGGATATCGAAGATGCGGCCCAGCGCATGGGTGCGCCCGGCGAGGGCGGCCGGATATTTCGGTTTGAGCAGCGAGCCTTCGGGGATGCGGACCTCGATCAGGTCGTAGAAGCCGTCGTTGAACAGGATCTGCGGGTCGAAGACCATGATCATGTAGATGCCGAAGAACATCTTGAACATGTTCTCGTTCAGATAGAAATTGATCGAGCTCGGCGCCTGCGGATCGGTGCCCTCGAAATCGAGGATCACCTTCTCGCCCTCGCGCCACATCGTGCAGCTGATCCTGTAGGGGCCGTTTCCGACGCCGTCGTCGCAGATATAGTCGGAGAAGTTGACCTTCTCCTCGCCGATCGACTCCGCGATCAGCGCCTTCATCGCGCGGTAATTGCGGTCGAGCAGCAGGTCGGTGGCCGAGGCGAACATATCCTCGCCGAACCGGTCGCACATCTCGTCGACGCGGCGCGCGGCGACCCGGCACGAGGCGATCAGCGCGTTGAGGTCGGCCGCGCACCAGTCCGGCTTGCGGCTCTGGTGGAGCACGAGCTTGACCAGATCCTCGTTATACTCGCCCTGCTTGTAGATCTTGACCGGCGGGATGCGGACGCCCTCCTCGTAGACGCTGCGGCTGTCGATCGGGATCGAGCCCGCGACCTTGCCGCCGATGTCGGACTGGTGGCCGAACATCGCCGTCCAGGCCACCAGCCGCCCCCCGCGGAACACGGGCAGCAGCACGAGCCAGTCGTTATTGTGGCTGACCGCGCCCTCGCAGCTATAGGGATCGGAAAGGAAGATCATGTCGCCTTCCTCGATCGTCCCGTCATAGGCGCGCAAGAAGCCGTCGATGAAGCTGCCGAACTGGCCGACGATCATCTTGCCGCCGCGATCGGCGATCAGCGGAAAGGCGTCGCCCTGTTCGCGGATGCCGGGCGACATGGCGGTGCGCACGAGCGTCGCGTCCATCTCGATCCGCGCGTTGCGGAGCGCATTCTCCATGATGTCGAGCGTCACCGGGTCGACATCGACGGCGGCGAAGGGGGCGGTGTTGGTTTCGATTATCTGGGCTGGCATCGCGCGCCTCCTCTAAGCCGGGTTGATCAGCAGGTTGCCATGATCGTCGACGTGCGCCTCATGGCCGTTATAGACGAGCGTCGTCGAATCCATCTCGGTGACGACCGCGGGGCCGGGGACGACATCCCCCGCGCGCAGCTTCGCGCGGTCGTAGATCACCGCGGGCCGCATTTCGCCCTCCATGTAGAGCTCGTGATCGCGCAGCTTGGCGGCGGAGGGATCGCCGTCGCCCTTCGCGATCGTCTCGGCCGCGACATTGGCCGCCTTGCCGAGCGCGACCGCGCGGATGTTCACCAGTTCGTGCGGCAGCGAGAGGTTGAAGGTGAAGAGCCGCTCATGCTCGGTGTCGAACTCGCCGGTCAGCGCCTGGATCGAGAAATGGTCGGGATCGAGCGAGAGCGGGATTTCGAAGGCCTGGCCCGAATAGCGGATATCGACCTCATATCTGAGCTCGACATCGCCTGGCTCGACGCCCTCGGCGACCAGCTCCTGGCTGACCTGCGCGCCGAGCTCGTCGAGCAGCGCCTTGAGGTCGGCATCGCTCGTATTCTGCGCCTGGGTGTTGAAGCTGCGCTGGGTCTCGACCCGCTGCCGGGTCGTCGCGTCGCCATAGGCGCACAGCACGCCGGGCGAGGGCGGGATGATGACCGGCCAGCTGCCCATCAGCTTGCCCATCGCATTGCCGTGCAGCGGCCCGGCGCCGCCGAACGCCATCAGCGCGAAATCGCGCGGGTCGTAGCCCTGCTGCACGGAGACGAGGCGGAGCGCGCCGAACATATTCTCGTTGACGATGTCGATGATGCCCGCGGCGGCCTCCATCAGGCCGATATCGAGCGCGTCGGCGATCGTCTGGACGGCGGCTTCCGCGCCCTTGCGGTCGAGCTGGAAGGTGCCGCCGAGCAGGGCTTCGGGCAGATAGCCGAGCACGACATTGGCGTCGGTCACGGTCGGCGCCTCGCCGCCCTTGCCATAGGCGACCGGGCCGGGCACCGCGCCCGCGCTTTCCGGGCCGACGCGCAGCGCCCGGGTCAGTTCGGGCACGAAGGCGATCGAGCCGCCGCCCGCGCCCACCGTCTTCACGTCGACCGAGGAGGCGCGCACGTTGAGATCGCCGACCGAGGTTTCGCGCTGGAGCCGCGCCTGGCCGTTCTCGATCAGCGCGACGTCGGTCGACGTCCCGCCCATGTCGAGCGTGAGGACGTTCTCGACGCCCGCATTCTTCGCGACCCAGACCGCGCCGGCGACGCCGCCCGCCGGGCCGCTCATGAGAAGATTCACCGGCGCCGCGCTGCTCTTGTCGGCCGACATCAGCCCGCCGTCCGAGCGCAGCAGGTTGAGCTTCGCCGTCGCGCCCCAATCGGCGATCTCGTCCTTGAGATTGCCGACATAGCGGGCGACGGTCGGGCGCACCGCGCTGTTCGCGACGGTCGTCACCGCGCGCTCATATTCCTGCATCTCTGGCAGGATGTCGGCGGAGACCGACACCGGGAGATCGGGAAAGACCTCGGCGCAGATTTCGGCGACGCGGCGCTCATGCGCGTCGTTGACGTAGGAGTTGATCAGGCAGATCGTCAGCGCCTCGATCTCCTCGTCGGCCTTCAGCGTTTCGAGGCGTTGCCGGAGGGCGGCCTCGTCGAGTTCGCGGACGACCGATCCGTCCGCCCCGATCCGTTCGGGCACCTCGATCGTGCATTCGAGCGGCGCCATCGGTTCGGGCTTGGGCCAGATGATCCAGGCGGCGAGCCCGCCGGGCACCAGGCTGCGGGCGATCTGCAGGATGTCGCGATAGCCCTCGGTGACGACGAGCCCGACCCGGGCGATCTTCCCTTCGAGCACCGCATTGGTCGCGACCGTCGTGCCGTGGAGGAACAGCGAGAGCGAGGCGGGATCGATATTCTCCCGCGCGCACAGCGCCTTGGCGCCGTTGACCACCGCTTCGGACGGGTCGTGCGGCGTCGAGGGCAGCTTGTCGCGGACCGTATGGCCCGTTTCCTCGTCGATGATCAGCAGGTCGGTAAAGGTTCCGCCGACATCGCAGCCCAAACGGTAGCTCATATGGTCCTATCCCCTCATTGTCCTTATGCGGCCCGCGCGACGAGCGACGGGAGTTCGCGGCCCATCACGGTCGCGAACCAGCGGTTGCAGGCGATCGCCTTGTCGAGATCGACGCCGGTCTCGACGCCCGATCGCGCGAGCAGGTAGATCACGTCCTCGGTCGCGATATTGCCGGTCGCCTTGGGCGCGAACGGGCAGCCGCCCAGGCCGCCGAGCGACGCGTCGATCGTCTCGATCCCGGCCTCGACCGCCGCCCAGGCATTGGCGATGCCGGTGTTGCGCGTGTCGTGCAGATGGGCGCGCAGCGGGATCGCGGCGGGGATCGCCTCGCGCACCGCGCCGGCGAGATCGGTCATCTGCTGCGGCACGCCGACGCCGATCGTGTCGGCGATCGCGATCTCCGCCGGCTCCGCCTCGGCCATCGCCTTGGCGATGTCGACGACCCGGCTTTGCGGCACGTCGCCCTCGAACGGGCAGCCGAACGCCGCCGAAATCGTGACCTGCGCGATCAGCCCCTCGGCCTTGGCGAAGCGGATCATCTCGCTATTCTCGGCGATCCCCTCGGCGATCGTCTGGCCCTGGTTCTTCTGCCCGAACGTGTCGCTGGCGACGACGACGCAGCCCACTTCGTCGACGCCGCGCCGGCCGCCCTCGCGCGTCGCGAGCGCGCGCAGCACGCCGCGCTTGTTCAGACACAGACCGATATAGCTGGCGTCCGCATGGTCGGGCAGCCCGGCGATCACGTCCTCGGCATCGGCCATCTGCGGCACGCGCTCCGGATGGACGAAGCTCGCCACCTCGAAGCGGCGGATGCCGGCGTCGTACATTTTCTCGATCAGCGCGATCTTGTCCGCGGCCCGGATGATCTCGGGCTCGTTCTGCAACCCGTCGCGCGGGCCGACTTCCACCAGGCGGACTTTTTTGGACATCGCTTTTGTATACAAAGAGGGTATCGGCTTGTATAGCCGTTCCATCGCTGAAGGAGATTAGGGGCATGGCGCACGGCGCATTGGACGGGCTGCGACTCATCGAAATGGGCCAGCTGATCGCGGGCCCTTTCTGCGGCCAGCTGATGGCCGATCACGGCGCCGAAGTGATCAAGATCGAGCCGCCCAAGGTGGGCGACGCGATGCGCGCCTGGGGGCAGGGCATCCCGCTCTGGTTCTCGGTCGTCGCGCGCAACAAGAAGTCGATCACGCTCAACCTGCGCGAGAAGGAAGGCCAGGCGATCGTCAAGAAACTGGCGGCGAAGAGCGATTTCCTGCTCGAGAATTTCCGCCCGGGCACCTTGGAGAAATGGAATCTCGGCTGGGACGAGCTCCATGCGATCAACGAGGCGCTGATCATGATCCGGGTCTCGGGCTACGGCCAGACCGGGCCTTATGCGTCGCGCGCCGGCTATGGCGGGATCGGCGAGGCGATGGGCGGCATGCGCTACATCATCGGCGAGCCCGACCGGCCGCCGAGCCGGGCCGGCCTGTCGATCGGGGATTCGCTCGCCGCCACCTATGCCTGTCTCGGCGCGATGATGGCGCTCAACCATCGCCACAATACCGGCAAGGGCCAGGTCGTCGATTCGGCGATCTACGAGGCGGTGCTGGCAATGATGGAATCGACGGTGCCCGAATATACGGTCGCCGGCCATATCCGCGAGCGGACCGGCTCGATCCTCCCCAAGGTCGCCCCGTCCAACGTCTATCCGACCATGGACGGCAGCGTCCTCGTCGCGGGCAACCAGGACAGCGTCTGGAAGCGCATGGCGGCGATGATGGGGGTTCCCGAACTCGGCGACGATCCGCGCTACAACAGCCATATGGCGCGCGGCGAACGCCAGGCCGAGCTCGATGCGATGATCGGCGAATGGACGAAGGAGCGGACGAGCGCCGAAGTGCTGACCCTGTGCGAGGAGCATGGCGTGCCGGCCGGCAATATCTACCGCGCGCCCGAAATGCTCCACGATCCGCAATTCCAGGCGCGCGAGGCGCTGATCGAGGTCGATCACCCGAAACATGAGAATTTCGTGATGCAGAATGTCGCGCCGAAACTGTCCGAAACGCCGGGCAGGGTCGAATGGGTCGGGCCCGAACTCGGCGAACATAACGAGCTTGTTTATGGCGAGCTGCTCGGCATGGATTCGGCGACCCGCGCGGATCTCGAAGAGCGCGGGATCATCTAGGCGATGGCCGGGCTCGACGAGGATTATGCCAGGGCCGGATTCAACAAGAGCCTCGGATTCGGGGCGCAGCCCGTCCTGCTCGTTATCGATTTCGTCATGGCCTATCTCGATCCCGATTCGCCGCTCCATGCGGGCGTCGAGGCCGAGCTGAAGGTCAACGAAAAGCTGGTTGCCGCGGCGCGCGCGGCGGGCGTTCCCGTCATCTGGACGAATGTGGAGTATGAGCCGGGCGGCGCCGATGGCGGGCATTTCTACCGAAAGATCGCCGCCCTCAAGGTGTTCGACCGCGGGAGCCCGCTCGGCGCCTTTCCGCCCTCGCTCCGGCCGGCGGAGGGCGAGCGCGTCGTCACCAAGCAGTATCCGAGCGCCTTTTTCGGCACCGGCCTCGCCGAAACACTGCGCGATATGGGCGTCGACTGCTGCGTGATCACCGGCCTGTCGACCTCGGGCTGCGTCCGCGCCTCGGCGCTCGACGCGCTCCAGCACGGCTTCATCCCGCTCGTCGTGCCCGAGGCCTGCGGCGACCGCGACCCGGCCGTCCACGACGCCAATATCTTCGACCTCAAGGCCAAATATGCCGACATGCTGAGCGCCGACGAGGCGCTCGCCTATTTCTCGCGCTTGAGCGCCTGAGCGGCTTCCTCGAACACATGGAAGGCGCGCCGGATATGGCTCGTCATCACCGAGCGCGCCCATTCCGCGTCGCCATGCTCGATCGCGTCGACCAGTTCGCGATGCTCGAACAGGCTGCGCTCGAACTGGCCCTTGTCGTAGACCCGCGCCGTGCGGTGGACGATCGGCTGGCTGACGAGGCGGGCGAGCATCGTCGCGAGCCGGTCCGATCCGGCGCCCGCGATGATCTCCGCATGGAAATCGGCATTGTGGTCGAGGAACGTGTCGACATCGTTGCCATTGCCCGCTTTGTCGACAATTTCGCGCAGCCGCGCGGCCAGCGCCGCGCCGCCGACCCGGGCCGCGCGCGCCGCCGCATGGCCCTCGAGCATCGCGCGCAGGGTGAAGATCTCGTCGATATCCTCGACCGACTGGTCGGCGACGAAGCTGCGCTGGCTGTCGCTGCGGGTGACGAAGAACTCGGCTTCCAGCCGCCGCAGCGCGTCCCGGATCGGGGTGCGCGACACGCCGATCCGCTCGGCCAGCTCCTCTTCCTTGAGCTGTTCGCCGGGCGCCAGCGTCCCGTCTAGGATCAGCGACCGGATCCCGGAATAGGCCTTATCCGCAGCGCTCGACATCAATGGCTTGTCCCCCTCGACGAAAATTGTATACAAAACCGGCGCCGGCGGCTAGATATATAGATCAGCCGATCAACAGTGCAGCATAAGGGGGTTGTGTGAAGCGCATCAAGGTCATCGTTCCGATCCCGATGGACGAAGCCGGCGTCGCCAACCGCGCCGAGCAGCTGCCGCCGCCGCTCGTCCGCGACGGATTCGAGCCGGTGTTCGAGGCGGTGAGCTGGGGCGCGGCGCTGGGCGACAGCTATCACGACATGCTGCTGATGGACTGGACGGTGTTCCAGGCGGGGATCATGGCGGAGGAAGAAGGCTATGCCGGCGTGCTGATCGACACGGTCAGCGATTCGGGGTTGCGGGCGCTCAGATCGCGCCTGTCGATCCCGGTCGCGGGACCCGGCGAGAGCGCCTTCTACGCGGCCTGCATGATGGGCAAGAAATTCTCGATCCTCACCATGTGGGACGAATGGTTCCCGCTCTACGAGAAGACGATCACCGAATATGGCCTCGAAAAGCGCCTCGCCTCGATGCGCTCGATCGACACCCGTCCGGACGTCACCGAACTGCTCGCGGGCAAGGAAGAGGTGATCTTCGGCAAGCTCGAGGAAGCTGCGGCGCGCTGCATCGAGGAGGACCGCGCCGACGTCATCGTGCTCGGCTCGACGACGATGCACCAGTCGGCCGCGCATCTCGATTCCCGGCTGCCGATCCCGGTCATCAATCCCGGAGTCGTCGCCTACAAGATGCTCGAAACCTTCATCGAGCTGGGCCTGACGCACAGCAAGAAGGCCTTCCCGACCCCCGAAGTGCCCAAGGACGCGGAGATCGCCGGATGAGCAACCCTTATGAATATTATGTCGACATCGTCACCAAGCGCTATTTCGACGGCGTCGACAACAAGCGCATGGACCAAGTGCTCGACTGTTTCCATCCGGACGCCGTGCTCCACGAGATGACGTCGGACACGAAGCATGACGGGATCGACGCGATCCGCGCCATGTTCGAAGGGCTGTTCTCGACCAACGGCCGGATCTGGCACGGCAATTTCGTCCATACCGTGGACCCGCAGGAAAGTGCGGTCTGCTCGCAGTTCACGGTGGAGATCGAACCGAACGAGCTCGGCGAGGAGCTTGTCTACCAGAATTGCAACCGCTTCTACCTCGCGGGCGACCGGTTCCAGACCGTGTACGTCTATATGAGCGGCGACAATCTGCTGAAATAGGGGAGACCGGCGATGCAATATCCGAGCACATTGAGCCGCGACGCGCTGATCGAACTCGCGACCAGGACCTATTTCGGCAATGTCGATGCGAAGAACATGGAAGCGACGCTCGACTGTTTTCACGATACCGCGCTGTTCACGATCCAGACCGATCACACGATCCACGAGGGTAAGGCCGGCATCCGCGAGATGTTCGAGACGTTTTTCGGCAGTTACGACACCATCGTCCATCGGGATTTCACCTGCACGGTCGACGAAAAGAACGGCCGGATCGCGGCCTCGTTCGAAGCCGTGCTGACCGACGCGAACGGCGACGTCACCCGGCTCTACAACACCAATTTCTGGCGGGTCCGGGGCGACAGGTTCCAGGAAGTCTATGTCTATATGAGCGGGGCCAACGTCCTCGTCTGAAGGGAAAAACAGGGAGATAATCATGTTCAACCGGATCGCACCGACGCTTCTCGCGGCCACGGCGGGGATGGCCATCGCGACCTCCGCCCAGGCCCAGACCACCGCCGACGGCGCGAGCGAACAGCTCGATTCCGGCAACGCGCCGATCATCGTCACCGCGCGACGCCAGGAAGAGACGCTCGCCGACGTCCCGGCCTCGATCACCGTGTTTACGAGCGACCAGCTTGAAACCCAGAATATCCGCCGCGCCGAGGATTTCATTGGCCTGACGCCGGGCGTCACGATCGTCACCAACACGGCCGAAGCCGGCGACAGCCAGATCAACATCCGCGGCATCAACGGGACGCGCGACGCGGAAAGCTCGGTCGCGCTCGTCGTCGACGGTATCCTCAGAACCAACACCGCCGCGCTGAACCAGGACCAGGGCACGCTGCGTCAGGTCGAGATCCTCAAGGGCCCGCAGGGCGCGCTGTATGGCCGCAACGCCGCGGCCGGCGCGATCGTCATCACCACCGTGCGCCCGTCGGACGTGCTCGAGGGCAGCGTGCGCGGCAGCTATGGCAGCGAGAATACGTGGCAGGCCAACGGCTATATCGCCGGGCCGCTCAGCGACGGCATCGGCTTCGTCCTGTCGGGCGACTATCGCTCGACCGACGGCTTCTACGAAAACCTCTTCCTCAACAACCGCAACATCGTCGACGACCAGGAGGTCTGGAACGTCAACGGCCGGCTGCTCGCCGAGCTCGGCCCCGATACCGAGCTCGATTTCAAGATTCGCTACGGCGAGCTGCGCGGCGCGTCGATCAACTTCAACGCGGCCTTCCATCTCCCCAATTTCGCGGGCGCCAATCCGGCCTTTTTCGAGGATGTCGACGATCACGAGTTCCGCTATTACAGCAACATCCGGCCGACCAACTCGCAGGATACGCTCGAGGCCTCGATCAAGCTCGAACATGATTTCGGCGATATCCAGCTCACCGCCTGGGCGCTCTATTCGAACATCGACAACGCCCTGACAGCCGACGGCACCTCGGCCGATTTTGCGCGCTACATCTCGGCCGCGTTCGCGCTGCCGAACATCATCAGCGCGGATTCAACCGCGGCGTCCAACGCCTGTTTCGCGAGCACCGCGGCGCTGACCGGCTTCCCGGTCAACCAGCCGGGTTTCATCGGCCAGACGCCGATTCCCTTCATCTTCGCGCCGGCCACCGGCTCGACCTTCGGCCCCTATTCGCCGACCACTTGCGACGGCACGCAGTACCAGATCCGCAACCAGGAGGATATCAGCGTCGAGATCCGGCTCTCGTCGGACACCGGCCCGGTCAGCTGGCAGCTCGGCGCCTATTATCTCCATATCGACCGGCAGGTGGGCGTCAGCCTCGGCGCCGATCTCGGCCAGGGCATCACGCGCGAGCTCTACAACCCGCCCGGATCGTCGAACCCGACCTCGCAGCTGTTCAGCGACGATTTCTCGACCGACGTGTTCGCCGCCTTCGGTTCGGTGGAGGCCGACGTCACCGACCGGCTGACCCTCGGCGCGGCGGTGCGCTACGATGTCGAGGACCGGAGCGTCCGCAATCTCGTGCCCAACGTGCTCGATCCGATCACCGGCGGCCCGATCAATCCCGGCCAGGCCTTCGGTCCGATCCAGCCGCAGGATGCGAGCTTCGACCAGATCCAGCCGCGCCTCAGCCTCAACTATGCGCTGACCGACGAGATCAATTTCTACGCGACCTGGGGCATCGGCTTCAAATCGGGCGGCTTCAACAACCAGGGCTCGGCGGCGATCGTCGACCAGAATTTCAACCAGTTCCTCGGCACCAACATCCTGATCGAGGACCAGTTCAACCGCGAGCGCTCGAGCGCGTTCGAGGTCGGCCTCCGCGGATCGTCGGGGCCATGGACGTTCGATCTCGCCGGTTACTACACCGAGATCGACGACATGCAGTTCTTCGAATTCTTCGTCGGTCCGTTCGGGCTGCTCCGCGTCGTCTCGAACATCGACGAGGTCGAGGTGATGGGTGTGGAGTTCAACACCAATGTCGAGATCCTGCCCGGCTGGGACGTGTTCGGCTCGTTCAACTGGACCGATTCGGAGATCAAGGCGAACAGCTCGCGGCCCAGCACGGTCGGCAACGAATCGCCTTATACGCCCGACTATACGATCAATATCGGCAGCCAGATCATCGCGCCGATCCACCGCGATTTCGACATCCTTGTCCGCGGCGACTACCGGATCGTCGGGCCGACCTGGTTCCACACGGTGCAGGACCAGATCACGCCGACGCTGTTCTCGGGCCTGTTGCCGGGCTCGGCGCTCGGCCTGCCGGCGTTCGTCGGCGATGCCGACAACAGCGCGACGCAGCGCAACAGCTATTCGGTGTTCGATTTCCGCGCCGGCTTCCAGAACGATCGCTGGCGGCTGATGTTCTTCGCCGAGAATCTGTTCGACACGCGCTATCCGGCGGAAGTCATCCCGGCGATCGAATTCGGCGGGTCGTTCATCTCGCCGGGCCCGCGCCGCGTGATCGGCGTCGAAGCCGGGTTCAATTTCTAGGGCCAACAGCCGCGCTCGGTACGTCAGTGCGACCCCGGCCTTGCGCCGGGAGAAGCAATCCAGGGCAACAGGCGATGCGCTTGCGGCTCTGGATTGCCGCGTCGCCCCGAACAGGTTCGGGCCTCCTCGCAATGACGATGTCTCGGATGACAATCCCGGTCTTGCGAACAGTGCGCGTGCCGCCGCGCCTCCTCAATAGGAGCGCGGCAGGCCGAGCACATGTTCGGCGAGATAGGAGAGGATGAGGTTCGTCGAGATCGGCGCGACCTGGTAGAGGCGCGTCTCGCGGAACTTGCGCTCGATATCATATTCGGCGGCGAAGCCGAAGCCGCCGAAGGTCTGGATGCAGGCCTCGCCCGCCGCCCAGCTGGCGTCGGCGGCCAGCATCTTCGCCATGTTCGCCTCCGCCCCCGCATTCTCGCCGGCCTCGTAGCGCGCGAGCGCCTCCTTCACCATCAGCTCGGCCGCGCGCATCTGCGCATAGGCCTTGGCGAGGGGAAACTGGATGCCCTGGTTCTGGCCGATCGCGCGGCCGAACACCTCGCGGTCCTTCGCGTAAGCCGTCGCCCGGTCGAGGAAGAATTTGGCGTCGCCGATGCATTCCGCGGCGATCAGGATGCGCTCGGCGTTCATGCCGGAGAGGATGTAGCGGAAGCCCTGGCCTTCCTCGCCGACGAGGTTCGCGGCGGGTACGCGCATATCGTCGAAGAACACTTCCGTCGTCGCATGGTTCATCATCGTGTCGATCGGCTTGATCGTCAGCCCGTTGCCCAGCGCTTCGCGCATGTCGACGACGAAGACCGACAGTCCTCCGGTGCGCTTCTCGACATCCGCGCGCGGCGTGGTGCGCGCGAGCAGCAGCATCAGGTCCGAATGTTCGGCGCGGCTCGTCCAGATCTTCTGGCCGTTCACGACATAATGATCGCCGTCCTTCCTCGCGACGGTCTTGAGCGAGAGCGTGTCGGTCCCGCTCGTCGGTTCGGTCACGCCGAACGCCTGCAGCCGCAGCTCGCCGCGCGCGATCCTGGGCAGATAATCCTGTTTCTGGGCGTCCGATCCGTGGCGGAGCAGGGTGCCCATGATATACATCTGCGCGTGGCATGCCCCGCCATTGCCGCCCCGATACTGGATCTCCTCGAGGATCGCCGCCGCGCCGGACAGCGGCAGCCCGGCGCCGCCATATTCCTCGGGGATCAGCGCGGCGAGATAGCCGCCCTCGGTCAGCGCATCGACGAACTCGCCCGGATAGGCGCGCGCCTTGTCCTTCGCGCGCCAATATTCGCCCGGAAAGCGCGCGCACAGTTTCGCGACCTCTTCGCGGATGGCGGTGAAATCCTGGCTCATAGACCCTGCACCACGTCCTTCCAGTCGGGATGGCGCAGGGCGATCGCCTTGAAGAAGGGGCAGAGCGGGACGATCTTGAAACCCTTGGCCCGCGCATCGGCGACGACGCGCTCGGCCAGCGCCTTGCCCAGCCCCATGCCGCGCAGGCTGTCGGGCACGCCGGTATGGTCGACGATCACCAGCGTCTCCGAGGCGCGCGAGAAGGTCAGCTCGGCCTCCTCGTCCGCGCCCTCGACCCGGGCGACGTAGCGGCCCTTCGAGCCGCTGTCCTGCAATTCTATCCCGACTTCGGCATCGGCCATTCCGGCATCTCCTATCCGCTGTTCCTGAGCGCCGTCGCTATGGCATTGATCGACAGCTGGATACCCTCGGCGATGCGGGGATCGCTCTCGCCGGCCCGGTGCCGCTTGAGTAGTTCGATCTGCAGCAGGTTCAGCGGCTCGATATAGGGAAGGCGCAGCCGGATCGAGGTGTCGAGCTTGGGCGTCTTGTCGAGCAGGCGCGCCTGGCCGGTGATTTCGAGCAGCCCGTCATGCGTCGCCTGCCAGCTGTCCCGGATATCGCCGAACAACCGGTCGGCAAGGGCGCGGTCCGTGACCAGCTCCGCATAATTTTCGGCGATGCCCATGTCGGACTTGGCGAGCACCATCTCCATATTGCCGAGCGTCATCTTGAGGAACGGCCAGCCTTCGGCCATTTCGCGCAGCAGCGCCCGGTCCTCGAACGCCGCCAGCGCTTGGCCGACGCCGAACCAGCCCGGCAGCATCACCCGCGCCTGGCTCCAGGAGAAGACCCAGGGGATCGCGCGCAGATCCTCGATCCGGTCGGACGTCTTCCGGCTGGCCGGGCGCGACCCGATCTTGAGCGTCGCGATTTCCGAGATCGGGGTCATCTGGCGGAAGAATTGCGTGAACCCTTCGCTGTTATAGACCAGCGCCCGATAGGCCGCGAAGGCGCGCGCCGAAAGGTCGTCCATCGCGGCGGAAAAGCGGGCGCGGTCGGCCGGGTTCACCCGCTCCGGCTCGAGCGTCGCGAGCAGGCTCGCCGACACCATCGAATCGATATTGGCGCGCGCGGCGTCCGGCGTCCCGTATTTGGCGGCGATGACCTCGCCCTGTTCGGTGATCCGGATGCGGCCGTTGACGGTGCCGGCCGGCTGGCCGCGGATCGCCTCGAAGGCGGAGCCGCCGCCGCGCCCGACCGAGCCGCCGCGGCCGTGGAACAGCTGCATCGTCGCGCCGGCTTCCTCGAACACCGGGGCGAGCGCCTCGCTGGCCCGGCTCAACACCCAGCCCGAGGTCAGATAGCCGCCATCCTTGTTCGAATCCGAATAGCCGATCATCACTTCCTGATGGCCGCGCGCCGCGACCAGCGCGCCGATCTCGGGCAGCGCGAAATAGGCACGCATGATGTCGGGCGCATGGTCGAGATCGCCGATCGTCTCGAACAGCGGCACCGCCATGATCGGCGCCTCGGGCGGATCGCCGGCGCGGTAGAGCCCGGCCTCCTTCAGAAGGATATGGACCTCGAGCAGGTCGGAGACCGTTTCGGTCATCGAGACGATATAGTTGGCGATGCAGCCGCTGCCGTAGCGCCGGTGCGCCTCGGCCGCAGCGCGGATGATCGCGAGTTCGCTCCGCGTTTCGTCCGAATAGCCGGCCTTGGGGACGCCCAGCGGGCGCGGCGAAGCCAGCTCGCGGCGGAGCAGGGCGATCCGCGCCTCCTCGTCCAGCGCCTCGTAACCGGCTTCGACGCCGGCCTCGCGCAGCAGCTCGGCGACGACGCGCGCGTGCACGGCGCTGTTCTGCCGCATGTCGAGCGTCGCGAGATGGAAGCCGAAGGTGCGCACCGCGCGGATCAGCCGGCCGAGCGCGCCGCTCGACGCCAGCGTCTCGCCGCCGGAATCGGCGAGCACCCGGGCGATGGTGCGCAGATCGTCCTGGAGCTCCTGCGGCGTGCCGTAGGGCTCGGCCGCGATCGCCGATGGGCGCGGCGGCGGGCTGCCGACCAGCGTCTCGTGGGTGGCGGCGAGGCGCGCATAGATGCCCGCGATCGCCCGGCGATAGGGTTCGTCCCGCCGGCTCGGCGCGTCGTCGCCGCTCGCATCGGCCAGGGCGAGGACGGCGGGGTCGATGGTCGCCAGGTCGCTGGAGATGGACAGCTCCGCGCCCAGCGCGTGCAGCGCGTCGAGATAGCTGACGAGTACGGTCTCGGCGGAGCGGCGCAGCGAGAGTTCCAGCGTGTCCGCGGTCACATAGGGATTGCCGTCGCGATCGCCGCCGATCCAGCTGCCGAGCCGGAAGAAACTCGCCGGCCGGCCGCCCAGCGCCTCCTCCCAGCGGTTGTAGAGTCCCGGCAGCAGCGGCAGGAATATCTCGCGCAGATAGGACAGCGCATTTTCCACCTCGTCGGCGACGAAGAGGCGCTCGCGGCGCAGCGGCCGGGTCTGCCAGAGCAGCGCGATCTGGCGGACCAGCGAATCCTCGATACTGTCGCCTTCGGGCGTTTCGGTGCGCCCAGCATCGCGCATCCGCATCAGCTCGGCGATCCGGTTGCGATGGTCGATCATGCTCTTGCGGCGGACCTCGGTGGGATGGGCGGTCAGCACCGGCACCATCAGCGCCTCGTCGAGCATCGCGCGGACGGCGGCGCGCGACACGCCGTGCCGCTCGAGCCGGTCGAGCGCCGCGGCGACGTCGATCTCGTTGTCGGTCAGGAGCTCCTGCCGGTCCTCGGCGAGATTGGCGAGCATCGAGAACAGCATGAAGCCGCGCACGAAATCGAGCGTCTCGTCGAGGGTCAGCGCGCCGAGGCCCGGATCGATGGCGTCCGATCCCGCCACCCCGCGATGGCGGTCGACCGAGGCGGCGCGGATATATTCGGTGCGCTGGAACAGCGTGTCGCCGCCATAGGCGCGGATCACGTCGCCGAGCAGCCTGCCGAGAAAGCGGATATCGGCATTTTGCGAGATCGGCGGCGCGGTGTTCATTCTCCATGCTCCTTCGCAACGGCGGGCGCCGCGCCATGCGGGGCCCGGTCCGGGATGGGGCGCCGGCTTCGCACCGGCAGCGGGTCCATCGGCGACCGACAGCGGCCCCTGGCGGCATGGCGTTGCGCGAAACCGGACTGTGGCAGGATATTCGCAAGCCGCAAGCCGCGCCCGCCGATTTTCCGCGCCGCGGGCGTCCCGCGGCCGGGTCGCGGTCCCGTGCCGCGGGAATATGTATCATTTGCATCGGTGGCCGGCCGGTCTTTCTCCGACGCGCGAAAACGTGCATCCCGGCGGCCGTGCGAAAGGGAGGCCGCCAGGATGCACGCATGCGCCCGGACCGTCCGCCATCCGCTGACGACCCAGAACCGCCGACGTCCCTATCGGATCTGGCGGCTCAACAGACGGACGGCGGCGAGGCCGGCGCAATCGCTATGGACCGAGCATATTGCACGGAAATCGCTGGCAATCTGAGACGGAATATGGATGCAGTCTGTTTTTTCGGGGTGTGAGACGATGAGGCCACGGTCATGATCTACCGGTTCGGGGACTTCGAACTCGATCCGGGCCGGTTCGAGCTGCGGCAGGGCGGCGTGCCGGCGGTCATCCAGCCGCAGGCGCTGGAACTGCTCGTGCTGCTCGTCGAGAAACACGCGCGGCTGGTGAGCAAGGACGAGATCGTCGACCGCGTCTGGCGGGGGCGGGCGATCTCCGATTCCGCGCTGTCGAGCCAGATCAAGACGGTGCGCAGGATCCTCGGCGACGACGGCCGGAATCCGCGTTTCATCCGGACCGTGTACGGCAAGGGATTCCGGTTCGTGGCGGATGTCTCCGCGCACCGGCCGGCAGCGGCGGTCGGCGCGGCCGGGCGCGATCCCGGACCGGCGGACGGCGAGGCCGGCGAAAGCCCGACCATCGCGGTGCTGCCCTTCCGGTTGGTCCGGGCCGGGTCTCCGCACGCCAATATCGCCCAGGCGCTGCCCGACGAACTGATCACGGCGCTGTCGCGGCTGCGCTGGCTGCGCGTCATCTCCCGCGGTTCCAGCTTCCGCTTCCCGTCCATGTCCGCCGATCTCGCCGAGGTGCGCGATCAGCTGAACGCCCGCTACTGCCTGTCCGGCTCGGTCGACATCGAGGAGGACGCGGTCGTCGTGCGCGTCGAACTCGCCGATACCCGGGAGGAAACGGTGGTCTGGGCGGAACGGTTCGACACCGAACTGCGCGGCGTCCACGAAATCCGCGAGCAGATCGTCGCCAAGGTCCTGTCCAGCGTCGAGTTCCGGATTTCCGCGCACGAGGCGGGGCGGGCGCGGCTCGTCGTCCCCGAACAGCTGACGGCCTGGCAGGCCTATCATCTCGGCGTTTCGAGCATGTTCCTGTACGGAAAGGCCAATAATGACTCGGCCCGGGGCTATTTCGAGCAGGCGCTGACCGGCGATCCGGACTTCTCCCGCGCGCTGGCCGGCCTGTCGCACACCCATTGGATGCGGATCATCCGCAGCACCTGGGACGATGTCGGCGATGCGCCGAAACGCATGCTCGAATCGGCCGAAGCGGCGATCGCCAGCGATCCCTTCGATCCGTTCGCCAATCTGGCGCGCGGCCGGGCGGCGTCGCTGCTCGAGGACCAGTCGGAATCGGTGATCTGGCTCGAGCGCTCGATCGCGCACTGCCCCAACTATTCGACGGCGCATTCGGCGCTGGCGACGATCCACGCGCTCGGCGACGAGAGCGAGCGGGCGTGCCACCATGTCGATGTCGCGATCGCGCTCAGCCCCCAGGACCCGCAGCTGCACAGCATGTATGCGACGAAGGCGATCGCGCTTTTCGTCTCCGGGGAGATCGAGGAGGCCGCGCAATGGGGAATCAAGGCGATGCGGCTGCCCCATAACGACCTGATGGTGATGGTCGGTGCGCTGTGCACCGTGTTCGCCGGCGGCTATCGCGAGGAAGCGGACCGGATCGCCCAACGCATCAAGCGCGCCTATCCGCATGCGACCCGCGAGGGCATCGTCCGCGCCAATCCCATGATGACGCCCGAGCGCCGCGATGCGATGGTCGGCCTGCTTGCCGCAACCGGATTCGACTAGAGGCCGGCGCCCGACTTGACGTGCGTCAAAGCGGCGGGCGGCCCGATGGCGCTAGGATACCGCACGGTTGCAGAGGCGGAGCCCGAAAAATGAAAACGATCCTGTTGCATGTGGACGACGACGCCGGACTGGACAGCCGGCTCGAGGCGGCGCTGACCGTCGTGCGGCTGCTCGACGGCCATCTGACCTGTTCCCAGCCGTCGACCGTCGCCAATCTCGTCGCCGAGCGCTATCCGGTGGCGAGCTGGGACGATGGCGGGGTGGTCGGCGATATCGCCCATGCGGCCGCGCAACAGGCCGATGCGCTGCAGGACCGGATCGAGGCGCGGCTGCGCGATGCCGGCATATCCTGGTCGTGGCGGCGCAACGCGCTCGGCGCGGTCCAGGCGCTGGTCGAGGAATCGGTGCTCGCCGACCTGATCGTGCTGAGCGCGCCCGACGACGATCATCATCCCGAAATCGCGCGCGCCTTTGTCGGCGAGATCGCCCTCTCGGCCGGCGCGCCGGTGCTGACCGTGCCGGTCGGCTTCGGGAATTTCGATCCGGCCGGCCCCGCAATGGTCGCCTGGGACGGGTCGATCGAGGCGACGCGGACGATCCGGAGCGCGGTCGGACTGCTCGGACGCGCCCGGTCGGTCCATCTCGTGACCGTCGGGACATCGATGCGGCGCGGCTTCGACGCGGCCGAATCGAAAGTCTATTTCGACCTGCTCGGGCTCGCCGTCGAGGTCGCCGCGATCGAGAAGCAGGGGCGCACGACGGACAGCCTGTTGGCGCAGGCGGACGCGCTCGGCGCTGCCTATATCGTAATGGGCGCCTATGGCCATTCCCGGCTGCGCGAGGCGGTGTTCGGCGGCGTGACGCGGGCGATGCTCGGCCAGGACCGTTTCCCGCTATTGATGCATCACTAGAGCAGGCGCGATCAGACCAGGCGCGCCGTCGCCTCGGCGATCACGCCTTCCTCGTCGGTCGCGATCGCCAGCGGCGGCGGGATCGCGAGCCAGGCGTGGCGGGCGCCGACGGCCTCGCGGATTTCGCCCGCATTTTCGCCGATGCCGCCGGTGAAGACGAGCGCGTCGAGCCCGCCCAGCGATACCGCCAGCGAACCGACGGCGCGCGCGCAGCGGTCGACGAAATAGTCGACCGCGAACCGCGCCTCGGGCGCGTCGCTCGCCAGCAGGTCGCGCATGTCGCCGCTGATGCCCGACAGGCCGAGCAGGCCGGATTCATCGTAGAGCAGGCGATGGACGGCATCGACGTCCATGCCGCGTTCGGACAGGAGATGGAGCACGAGCCCCGGATCGATGCTGCCGGAGCGGGTGCCCATCGGCAGGCCCTCGAGCGCGGTGAAGCCCATCGTCGTCGCGACGCTGCGCCCGTCGAGAAGCGCGGCCATCGAGCAGCCATGGCCGAGATGCGCGACGACCACCCGGCGCGCCTCCGGGCCGAGCAGCGCGGGCAGGCGCGGCGCGATCGAGGCGTAGGACAGGCCGTGGAAACCATAGGCGATCATGCCCTGCTCGGCATAGCCGCGCGGCAGCGCGTAGCGCTCGGCTATCTCGGACTGCGACCGGTGAAAGGCGGTGTCGAAGGCGGCGACCTGCGGGATATCGGGATAGGCGGCGGCGACGGCCGCGATCCCGGCCAGATTGTGCGGCTGGTGCTGCGGCGCGAGCGGGGTCAGCGCCTCCAGCTCCGCGATCACCGCGTCGCCGATCGGGACCGGCGCGTCGAACCGGGCGCCGCCATGGACGACCCGGTGCCCGGCGCCGACGATCCGCACATCGCCCGGCGCCAGGTCGCCGATCGCTGCGAGCAGCCCCCCGATCAGCGCGGCATGGCCGTCGGTGGATTGTCCGAAGGGCTCAGAGGTACCGCCGGTCGCGAGGCGGGGATCGTCGCCGATCCGCTCGATCTGGCCGGCGAGCAGCGGCGGTTCGCCGGGCTGCGCGGCCTCGTACAGCGCGAATTTGACGCTCGACGAACCGGCGTTGAGGACGAGCAGTGCGTCGGTCAAAGCCGCGCCCGCTCCGCGACCAGCTTGGCGAGCGCCGCCGATATCTTCCGCTCCTCGACCCCGTCGGCCCGGCTCGTGAGGATGATCGGCACCTGCGCGCCGAGCGCGATGCCGAAGGCGTCCGCCCCGCCCAGATAGTCGAGCTGCTTGGCGAGCATGTTGCCCGCGACGAGATCGGGCACGACGAGAATGTCGGCCGCGCCCGCCACTCCGGACGTCAGCTTCTTCGCTGCCACCGCGTCCGGCGACACGGCGATATCGAAGGCGAGCGGCCCGTCGAGCAGGCCGCCTGCGATCTGCTCCCGGTCCGCCATCTTGCACAGCGCGGCGGCGTCGATGGTCGAGGGCAGCCGCGGATTGACCTCCTCGGTCGCCGAGAGGATCGCGACCTTCGGCACGTCGATCCCGATCGCCCGCGCCATGTCGATCGCATTCTGGACGATGTCGCGCTTGGCGAGCAGGTCCGGCATCACGTTGATCGCCGCGTCGGTGATCAGCAGCGGCTTGGCATAGGCGGGCGTGCGCATGACGAAGACATGGCTGATCCGCCGTTCGGTGCGGATGCCGGTGTCGCGCGCGATGACCTCGGCCAGCATCTCGTCGGTGTGCAGCGCGCCCTTCATCAGCGCGCCGGCCTCGCCCTGATGGACGAGCTCGACGGCGCGGGCCGCGGCCGCATGGCTGTGCGGCACGTCGACGATCCGGTGGTCGCCGATATCGGGTCCGGCCGCCTCGATCCTGGCGCGCGGGCCGACCAGTATCGGTGCGATGAATC
>NZ_JBQLZM010000093.1:0-4806 GCF_052168275.1 Parasphingopyxis sp.
CCGCTCGTCTATGCGATTCCCGTGCAGCTGCTCGCCTATCATGTGGCCGTGGCGAAGGGCACGGACGTCGACCAGCCGCGCAACCTCGCCAAATCGGTGACGGTGGAATGAGCCTGATCGTCGCGCTCGCCGCGCTGTCCGGCGCGCTCGCCGTCGGCGCGGGCGCGTTCGGCGCCCATGGCGCGCAGGGCGACGCCGCGGAATGGCTGAAGACCGGGGCGCAATACCAGCTGGCGCATGCGCTGGCCGCCCTGCTCGCGGTCCAGTTCGACGCGCGCGGGCCGGCTTGGCTGTTCGTCGCCGGCGGCGCGATCTTCGCGGTCACGCTGTATCTGATGGCGCTCGGCTTGCCGCGCTGGCTCGGCGCGATCACGCCGGTCGGCGGCGCGCTGATGATCGGCGGCTGGCTCTGGCTCGCCTGGCAGGCGCTGCGCGGCTAGCACGGTAGCAGGCCGGGACCGGTCGTAACGCCGGGGCCGTTTGCGGCGAACTGGTGCCGGAGAAGACAGCAAAGGAACAGGCGATGCCGGGCACGACCGAGAAATTCCAGTTCACCGGCCGCGACGGCCAGACGCTCGACGGGCGGCTGGAGCTGCCGCCGCGCGGCGCGCCGGTGGCGGTCGCGCTGTTCGCCCATTGCTTCACCTGCACCAAGCAGAGCCGGGCCGCGACGCAGGTCTCCGCAGCGCTCGCCGGCAACGGCATCGCGGTGCTCCGCTTCGATTTCACCGGGCTCGGCGGCAGCGAGGGGGAGTTCGCCAATAGCGGTTTTGCGTCCAATGTCGCCGATCTGGTGGCGGCCGCGGACGCGCTGCGCGAGCGGATGACGGCGCCGGCGATCCTGATCGGGCACAGCCTGGGCGGCGCCGCGGTGATTGCGGCCGCCGAGCGGATCGCCGAGGCCAGGGCGGTCGCGACGATCGGCGCGCCGTTCGATGTCGAGCATGTGCTGGGCCAGCTTGGCGAGGATCTGGCGAAGGTCGAGGCGGAGGGCGAGGCCGATGTCCATATCGCCGGCCGCGCGTTCCGGGTCGGCCGGGATTTCGTCGACCAGACCCGCAACCAGCCGCAGCAGGAGCGGATCGCGGGGCTCGGCAAGGCGCTGCTCGTGATGCACGCGCCCGGCGACGATATCGTCGGAATCGACAATGCGGGCCTGATCTTCGCGGCGGCGAAGCATCCGAAGAGCTTCGTCTCGCTCGACGGCTACGACCATCTGCTGACCGACGCCCATGCCGGCCGCTATGTCGCCGGGCTGATCGCGGCCTGGGCGGCGCGCTACGTGACTGCGGACGAGGCGGCGACCCATGCGCATCCGCGCGGGATCGTCACCGTCGAAAGCGCGGGCGGCACATATACGCAGCGCGTCCAGGCGGGCCCGCACGCCTATCTGGTCGACGAACCGGCCACGCTCGGCGGCGACGATCTCGGGCCGACGCCCTATGACCATCTGCTCACCGCGCTCGGCACCTGCACCTCGATCACGATGCAGATGTATGCCGCGCGCAAGGACATCCCGCTCCAGGGCGTGAAGATCGAGCTCGAGCACAGCCGCGACCATGTCGACGACTGCATAAGCTGCAACAATGACGAGAACCGGATCGACGTGATGGACATGGCGATCGAGCTGGTCGGCGACCTGACCGACGAGCAGCGCAAGAGACTGCTGGAAATCGCGGACAAATGCCCGGTGCACAAGACGCTCGAAAACCGCATCGACATCCACACGACGGCGGTCGGCTAGCGCGCCGGCGGGTGAAAGCTGGGCTTTCACAGCCGCAACCAACCTCCGCTCGCCAAAGTCGCGTCCAGCGCCTAAATGCCCTGCCATGAATGCGAATCCAGCCACGGCCGGGGTCACGCCCGAGCGGCTCACCCATCTCGAACGCCTCGAAGCCGAGGCGATCCACATCATGCGCGAAGTCGTCGCCGAAACCGAAAAGCCGGTCATGCTGTACAGCGTCGGCAAGGACAGCTCGGTCATGCTGCATGTCGCGCTGAAAGCCTTTTATCCGGGCCGGCCGCCTTTCCCGTTCCTCCACATCGCTTCGGGCTGGGATTTCCGGGCGCTGATCGAGCATCGCGACCGCACGGCGAAGGAACATGATCTCGAGCTGATCGTCCATCACAATGACGAGGGCGAGGCGGCCGGCATCAATCCGTTCGACACGGGCTCGGCGCTCTATTCGCAGACCATGCTGACCGATCCGCTCAAACAGGCGCTCACCGAACACGGCTTCGACGCGGCGTTCGGCGGCGGGCGGCGCGACGAGGAAAAGGCGCGGGCGAAGGAGCGGGTCTTCTCGTTCCGCAACGCCAGCCATGGCTGGGATCCGAAGAACCAGCGGCCCGAACTCTGGTCGCTCTACAATGCGCGGAAGAACGCGGGCGAGAGCATCCGCGTCTTCCCGCTCTCCAACTGGACCGAGCTCGATATCTGGCAATATATCCATCTGGAAAATATCGACATCGTCCCGCTCTATTATTCGGCACCGCGCCCGACCGTGGAGCGCGACGGGCTGATCCTGATGACCGACGACGATCGTTTCCGCTTCGAAGCGGGCGAGGAGCCGGTCGAAAAGTCGATCCGCTTCCGCACATTGGGCTGCTATCCGCTGACCGGCGCGGTCGAGAGCGAGGCGGCGGACCTGCCGTCGATCATCCAGGAAATGCTGCTCGCGACCGGATCGGAACGGCAGGGACGGTCCATCGACAAGGGGCAGGGCGCCTCGATGGAGCAGAAGAAGCGGGAGGGCTATTTCTGATGGCCGATATGGAAACCTCCTATCGTCCCGACGCACTCGCCGCCGCGGATATCGACGCCTATCTCGACGGGCACCAGCACAAGTCGCTGCTGCGCTTCATCACCTGCGGTTCGGTCGATGACGGCAAGTCCACCCTGATCGGGCGGCTGCTCTACGACAGCAAGATGATCTTCGAGGACCAGCTCGCCGCGCTCGAGGCCGACAGCAAGCAGGTCGGCACCCAGGGCGACGATATCGATTTCGCGCTGCTCGTCGACGGGCTCGCCGCCGAGCGCGAACAGGGCATCACGATCGACGTCGCCTATCGGTTTTTTGCGACCGAGAAACGCAAGTTCATCGTCGCCGATACGCCGGGGCACGAGCAGTATACGCGCAACATGGTCACCGGCGCCTCGACTGCCGATCTTGCGGTTATCCTGATCGATGCGCGCAAGGGCGTGCTGACCCAGACCCGCCGGCACAGCTATCTCGTCCACTTACTTGGCATCCGGCACATCGTGCTCGCCGTGAACAAGATGGATCTTGTCGATTACGGCCAGGGCGCGTTCGACGATATCGTGTCCGACTATCGCGACTTCGCGACGGAGATCGGGATCGAGGATTTCGTCGCCATCCCCGTTTCGGGCCTCAGGGGCGACAATATCATCGCGAAGAGCGATGCAACGCCCTGGCATGACGGGCCGGCGCTGCTCGACCATCTGGAGACGGTCGGCCTCGACTATGACCGCCGCCGCCAACAGCCCTTCCGCCTGCCCGTGCAATGGGTGAATCGCCCCAATCACGATTTCCGCGGATTTTCCGGCATGATCGCGAGCGGCCGCATCGCGCCCGGCGATGCCGTGCGCGTGCTGCCCTCGGGCAGGACCTCGACCGTCGAGCGCATCGTGTCGCCGGGCGGCGATCTCGACCATGCGATCGCCGGCCAGTCGGTGACCATCACGCTCGCCGACGAGATCGACTGTTCGCGCGGCGACGTGATCGCGGCGGCCGATGCGCCGCCCGAAGTCGCCGACCAGTTCGAGGCGACGATCGTCTGGATGGCCGACGATCCGATGCTGCCGGGCCGCCCCTATGCGATGAAGATCGGCACCAATTCGCTGCGCGCGACGATCACCGACGACAAATATCAGGTGAACGTCAACACGATGGAAAGGACGCCGGGTAAGGAATTGGGATTGAACGGTATTGCGGTCTGCAACATATCGACCGACAAGGCCGTTCCCTTCACCGCCTATGACGACAATCCGGACCTGGGCGGCTTCATCCTGATCGACCGGCTGACCAATGCCACGGTCGGCGCCGGCATGATCCATTTCGCGCTGCGCCGCTCGCAGAACATCCATTGGCAGGCCGTCGACATCACCCGCGAGGCCCATGCCGAACAGAAGGGGCAGCAGGCCAAGCTGCTCTGGTTCACCGGCCTGTCGGGCTCGGGCAAGTCGACGATCGCCAATCTCGTCGAGAAGAAGCTGCACGCGATGGGGCGGCACAGTTTCCTGCTCGACGGCGACAATGTCCGCCACGGCCTCAACCGCGATCTCGGCTTTACCGATGCCGACCGCGTCGAGAATATCCGCCGCGTCGGCGAGGTCGCCAAGCTGATGACCGATGCCGGGCTGATCGTGCTGACCGCCTTCATCTCGCCCTTCCGCGCCGAGCGGCAGATGGTGCGCCAGATGGTGCCGGACGGCGAATTCGTCGAGGTGTTCGTCGACACGCCGCTCGAGGTCGCCGAGGAACGCGACGTGAAGGGCCTCTACAGGAAGGCGCGGGCCGGCGAGCTGAAGAATTTCACCGGCATCGACAGCCCCTATGAGGAACCGCAGAATGCCGAGATCCGGGTCAACACCGTCGAGATGACGGCGGAAGAGGCGGCGGAATATATAGTCGAGCAGTTGTTCGCGGAAGGATGACCGTTGGCGTCCGCCGCTTCGTCATTGCGAGGAGGCCCGAACTCGTTTCGGGGCGACGCGGCAATCCAGAGCTGCAAACTGGCCGCCTGCCGCTCTGGATTGCTTCGTCGCCATGCTCCTCGCAATGA
>NZ_JBQLZM010000094.1:0-11660 GCF_052168275.1 Parasphingopyxis sp.
GCGCGACCTATGCCGGCGGCGTCGATTATCTGGCCTGGAAGATCAATCGCCACGCCGGAACCGAGATCACGGTCCGGCCCTGGCAGCGGCGCTGGCCCCTGCTCGGCGCATTGGCGCTGCTGCCGCGCCTGTTGCTGCGCGGAGCCGTACGTTAGCCGGTCCGCCGGTTGCCCGGCGCCGCGTTGGCGATGGCGTCTTCCAGAGCGGCGAGGGTAAACGGCTTGCGCAGGATCGCATGGCCCGAAAACTGTTCGCCGTCGATCGCCTCGCGCGCATAGCCGGTCACGAAAATCACCGGCAGGTCGGGGTGGCTGCCGGCCACATGGCTCGCAAGCTCCGGCCCCGTCATGTCGGGCATCACGACATCGGTCAGCAGCAGATCGATGTCGGGGCGCTCGGCCAGCACATCGATCGCCGTCGGCCCGTTGGCGCAGGCGAGCACCGTATGGCCGAGTTCCTCGAGCCCGGCGGTCGTCGAACGGCGCACCCGCTGATCGTCCTCGACCAGCAGGATGGTCAGGCCGTCCGCCGTGAGCCGCCCGGCAGGCTGTGCCGCATCGCCGGTTTCGGATGCGACGACGTCGCCGTCGAAGCGCGGCAGGAACAGCGACACCGTCGTTCCTTCGCCGACGGTCGAATCGATCCTGACATCGCCGCCCGACTGGCGGACGAAGCCGAATATCTGGCTGAGGCCGAGCCCGGTTCCCTTGCCGACCGGCTTGGTGGTGAAAAAGGGTTCGAACACATGCTCGATCACCGCATCGTCCATGCCGCTGCCGGTATCGGTGACCGCGATCTGCACATAGTCGCCGCCCGCAATCTCGCCGGCCTCGCCGTCCGAAAGCGTCCGGTTGCGAATGGCGATCGCCAATTCGCCTTTTCCGTCCATCGCGTCCCGGGCGTTGACCGCGAGATTGAGCACGGCATTTTCAAGCTGGTGCGGGTCGACCCAGATCGGCCAGATATCGCTATCGGCCTCGATCGCCACCGTGACCCGTTCGCCGATCGACCGGCTGAGCAGGTCCGCCATGGAATCGATCCGCGCGGCGGCGTCCGTGCCTTCGGGGAGGAACGGTTCGGCGCGCGCGAAGGTCAGCAGGCGACGGGTCAGCGCCGCGGCCCGATTGGCGCCCTCGAGCGCATTCTCGATATGCTCGGTCGCGCGGTCCGGCTGTTCGGCCATCTTCCGCTTGGCGAGATCCAGGCCGCCGATCACGACCGCGAGCATATTGTTGAAATCATGCGCGATGCCGCCGGTCAGCTGGCCCACGGCTTCGAGCTTCTGCGCCTGGTTCAGCTTCTGTTCGGCGGCCGTCCGCTCGGCGACCTCGGCGCGCAGCTGGGCGTTCAGCGCTTCGAGTTCCGCCGTCCGTTCGGCGACCGCGTCTTCCAGCTCCTCGGCACGCTGGTCGGCGTCGAAGCGCTGGCGGAAGGCGCGGATCGTCGCATAGGCGAGGATCAGCGCGGCGATGGCGAGGATGATCCCGGCGACGGTCAGCAGATTGGCCAGTATCCGGGCCCGCTCGTTGGTCTCGATCCGCGCCGCCGACCGCCCGCTCAGCAAGCCGCGTTCATAGTCGGCGATCTCGTCGAGCGTTTCGATCGCGGCGACACCGTTCCGGCTGTTGGCGACGCTGTTGTAGCGGGCGAGCGCATCGAAATTCCGCCCCGCCGAGGTCAGGCGGGTGATGGCGGCGAGTTCGCTGCCATAGGCGTCGTAGAGCGTTTCCAGCCGTTCCGCGCGCTCGGCCTGGGCCGGATAGTCGCGGACGATCCGCTGGAGGTTCTCGATCTGCCGGGCGGCGGCCCGGCGCTCGTTGCGATAGATGGTGGCCGGCGTGCTGTCGCCGTTGATCACGAAGCGGCCGAGTGCGACCTCGGCCCGGGCCATCGATTCCTCGATGTTCCGGACCACCATGATCGTCTCGAAACTCTGGCGTTCGCTGCGTGCGGCCGCGTCGCGCTCGTCGTTGGACTCGACGACCAGATAGACGAGCGCGCCGAACAGCAGCGTGAGCGCCAACGCCGCCGCACTGGCGAATCCGCGCCGCCAGACCTCCTTGTTGGCGGAGGCGGCCATTGAAGCGCCCCGATATCCGTCCACCATGGAAATGCTATAGGGCCGCCGGCCGGGCGCGGATAGCGGCTGGGCTCTGTTCGTCCCCCGATACGGTTCGGCTGGACGTGCGAACGCCCTAGGAAATCGCGCCGGTCGCCTTGCCGGCGGCTTCGAACATGCCGAGGATCTGCTCGACCTGTTCGGCCGTATGCTCGGCGCAGAGCGAGCAGCGGAGCAGATAGACGCCGACCGGCGTTGCAGGCGGGCGCGCCATGTTCACGTAAAGCCCATGCTCGAGCAGCGCCTGCCACATGCGCACCGCCTTTTCCTGGTCGGGCAGGAGGACGGCGAGGATGGCGCTTTCCGGTTCGTCGGTCGCCAGCGTGAAGCCGAGATCGCGCAGGCCCCGATGCAGCCGCTTGCTGTTCTCCCAGAGATGCGCGCGCTTGTTGCCCGCGTGCATGAGCTTGCGGATCGAGGTCGTCGCGGTCGCCACGACCGAGGGCGGGAGCGATGCCGTGAAGGTATAGGGCCGGCAGACGAGCCGCAGGAAATCGGTCTTCGGGTGGTTCGAAACGCAGAAGCCGCCGACCGTGCCGACGCTTTTCGAGAAGGTGCCGATGATGAAGTCGACCTGGTCGATCACGCCCTGCGCTTCGGCGACGCCGCGGCCATGTTCGCCGAAAAAGCCCATCGAATGCGCTTCGTCGACGAGCACCATCGCGCCGTATTTCTTGGCGATCGGGACCATCTCGTCGAGCGGCGCGATATCGCCGAGCATCGAATAGACGCCTTCGAGCACGACGAGCTTGCCCGCCTCGGGCGGGAGCTTGGCGAGCCGCTTTTCGAGATTTTCGACGTTATTGTGCCGGAAGCGGACGATGTCCGCATTGCCGAGGAAGCAGCCGTCATAGATGGATGCGTGGCTGTCGGCGTCGAGGATCACATAGTCGCCGCGCCCGGCCAGGGTCGAGACGATGCCGAGATTGGCCTGATAGCCGGTGGAGAAGACCATCGCATGGTCCATCCCGTAAAATTCCTGGAGCGCTTCCTCGCACGCCTTGTGGCCGACATAGGTGCCGTTGAGCACGCGGCTGCCGGTCGTTCCGGACCCGAATTTCTCGAGCGCCTCCTGGCCTGCGGCGATCACGTCGGGATCGAAGGTCATGCCCATATAGTTGTATGTGCCGAGCAGGATCGTGTCCCTGCCGTCGATCACCGCCTCGGTCGGCGATTTCACCGCGTCCATGACGATGGCGAACGGATCGCGCACGCCCGAGGCGAGCAGGTTCTCGCGTTCCTGGATCAGCGGTTCGAACTTGGCGAAAAGGTCGGTGGCCTGCGGTTCTTCGGTTTCCGGCAGTACCGCCTCGGTGGTCGTTGCGTTCATTCTTTCAGCTCCTCGACGGCATCGACAAGCTGGCCCACGGTTTCGATCTCGGCCTGCTGGTTCATCGTGATCACGATATCGAACTCGTCCTCGATCGACGCCACGAAATCCATCACCGTCAGGCTGTCCCATTCGAGATCGCCGGCGAAGGTCGTGCTTTCATCGAGCTCCACGCCCTTTGCGTTGAACGGTTCGATGAGATCCTTCACGGAAGCGAAGGTCGTCGCGCGGTCTGTCATAATGCGTCCCTAAAATGTATGAAAATGGCTTGCCAAGCGAATGCGGCGGTAAAACGGCAAAGGATTGTCGAATTCAGCGCGGATCGCGCGATATCCGTCGGCGAAGACCGGCCTGTAACCGCAGTTTTCCGGCTATTTCAGCCAGTCCTGCTCGCGATACCAGCGCGCGGTATCCGCCAGTCCCTGATCGTGCCGAATGGCCGGCATCCAGAGCGTCGCCGGCGGTTTCCGGTCCGGATCGACGACCCAGTCGGGATGGCAGAAATAGCGTGCGCGATCCGGCGTCAGTTTCGCGTTCTCGCCCCGGAACAGCCCGTCCATCCGCGCCCCGAACCAGACGAGCGGCGCGGGCATGGAGAACGTCCGCACGTCGCGGCCGACCGCGCGGCCGAGCGCCCGGCCGAAAGCGACATGGCTCAATCCGCCGGGCGTTCCGTCATCGGGCTCGTAGACCGCGCCGATGGCCGCCTCCGCATCGATCGTCGCGAGCATGAGTGCGCACAGGTCGCGGACATGGATCAGCGAGGTCCGGCCGTCGGGCGGCAGGATCACCAGCCCCCGGGCGGCCATCGCGAACAGATCGAGCGTTTCGCCGTCCCCGGGGCCGTACACCGCGGGCGGGCGGATGATCGTCCAGTCGAGGTCGGCATCCCGCACGACGCGCTCGGATTCCGCTTTCGACCAGCCATAGTCGGAAAGGTCCGGCTCGCGCGCCGCCAGCGACGAAATATGGACGAAACGCCGGATACCGGCAGTGCGGGCGGCGTCGATGACGGCGGCGGTGCCACCGATATTGGGGGCGGCAAAGCCGTCCCGGTCGGGAGCGCGGATCGCGCCGGCGATATGGATCACGGCATCCGCGCCGCGCGCAAACAGGTCGAGATTCTCCTGCTCGGACAAGCTCCCCGATATCCAGTCGATGCCGGGCCAGGGCGGCTGGTCGCGCCGGGTCAGCGCCCGCACGCGATGGCCGGCCTCGACCGCCATGCGCAGCAGATGCCCGCCGACGAAGCCCGTACCGCCCGTAACCGCGATCACGCTCACAGCAGGACCATATGGTTGCGATGGACGAGGGCGGAGCGCGGCGCGTAGCCGAGGATCGCCTCGAGTTCGCCGGTTTTCCGGCCCATGATCTTCGCCGCGGCGTCGCTGTCATATTCGGCGAGGCCCCGGGCGATGACCGTGCCGCCTGCGTCGGCGATATCGACGACGTCGCCGCGCCCGAAGGTCCCGTTTAGCGCCGTCACGCCGGCCGCCAGCAGGCTGTTCCCGTCGCGCAGCGCGCGGGCCGCGCCCGCATCGATCGCGATGCGCCCGGCCGAGGTCAGCCGCCCCGCCATCCAGGCCTCGCGCGCCGACGGAGCGCGGTCGGCGGTGAATATCGTGCCGGTGCCGGTCTTCGCGAAGGTGGTGAGCGGGGCGTCCTGCTGGCCCGATATGATCGCCAGCGGCATGCCGGCCGCCGTCGCGATCCGCGCCGCCTCCACCTTCGAGGCCATGCCGCCCGATCCCATCGCCGAAGCGCCCTCGGCCATCGCGCCGATCCGCGCGTCGATCGTGTCGACCGAGCGGATCAGTTCTGCGGCCGGATCGCGGCGGGGGTCGGCGCTGTAGAGCCCGGCGACATCGGAGAGCAGGACGATCCCGTCGGCGCGTGCCGCCTGGCCGATGCGCGCGGCGAGCCGGTCGTTGTCGCCGAAGCGGATTTCCTCGGTCGCCACGGAATCATTTTCGTTGATCACCGGGACGGCATCGAGACGAAGCAGCCGGTCCAGCGTCGCCGCCGCGTTCAGATAGCGCCGCCGGTCCTCGAGATCGCCGAGCGTGACCAGGATCTGCGCGGCCCGGAGATCGTGTGCGCCGAGCAGCTCGGCCCAGCATTGCGAGAGCGCGATCTGGCCCGCCGCCGCCGCCGCCTGCGCATCGTCCAGGCTCCTGCGCCCGCCGCCTTCGAGCCCGAGCAGGCGCGCCCCGAGCGCGATCGCGCCAGAGGAAACGAGGATGATCTTCTGTCCCGCGCGCTGCCGTTCGGCCAGTTCTCCGACCAGGGTCGCGAGCCAGTCCCGCCGGACCGTGCCGTCGTCCGCCACCAGCAGGGACGATCCGATCTTGACGACGAGGCGGGCGCAGTCGTCCGGCGCGAACGCGGTCAGAGCGGCGACCATGTTTCGCTTTCCTCGGCCTCTACCTCGTCGACGGGCGGCGGCGACCCGAGCGCCTCGATCACATGGTCGAGCACGGTCTCCAGCCCCGCGCCCGTGGCGCCGGACAGCGGCAGGACGGTCGCGCCCGTCGCTTCGGCCAGCTCGGCGCACAGCGCCTCCATCAGTTCCTCGTCGAGCAGGTCGGCCTTGTTCAGCGCGACGATTTCCGGCTTGTCGGCCAGCCCAGCGCCATATTCCGTCAGCTCCTCGCGCACCGTGCGCCAGGCCTTGACCGGATCCTCGCCGGTCGCGTCGATCAGGTGCAGCAGCACGCGGCACCGCTCGACATGGCCGAGGAACCGGTCGCCGATTCCCGCGCCTTCGGCCGCGCCCTCGATAAGGCCGGGAATATCCGCCATCACGAAATCGCGGCCCTTGTGCTCGACCACGCCTAGCTTGGGGTGGATCGTCGTGAACGGATAGGCGCCGACCTTGGCCTTGGCGTTGGAAACGGCGTTGAGGAAGGTCGACTTGCCGGCATTGGGCATGCCGAGCAGTCCTGCGTCGGCGATCAGCTTCAGCCGCAGCCAGACCCACATTTCCTCGCCCGGCTCACCCGGCTGGTGCTGGCGCGGCGCGCGATTGGTCGAACTCTTGTAGGACAGGTTGCCGCGCCCGCCGATACCGCCTTCGAGCATCGTCTTGCGCTGCCCGGCCCTGGTAAAATCGGCGAGCACCACTTCCTTGTCCTCGCTCAGTATCTGCGTGCCGACCGGCACCTTGATGACGAGATCCTTGCCGCCCGCGCCGGTCTGCTGCTTGCCCGCGCCGCCCTTGCCGCGCGGCGCCTTGAAATGCTGGGCGTAGCGAAAGTCGATCAGCGTATTGAGGCCCTCGACCGCCTCGAAGACGATATCGCCGCCCTTGCCGCCGTCGCCGCCGTCCGGGCCGCCATATTCGATATATTTCTCGCGCCGGAAGCTGACGGCCCCGGGGCCGCCCGCGCCCGAGCGAATGTAGATCTTGGCCTGGTCGAGAAAGTGCATCCCGCCTGTGTAGGGATTGCGGCGACCGGCTGCTAGGTCAAAAGCCCCGACTCACTGAGTCCGCGAACGGGTTTCAGCCGACTGTTCCGCCATCGTCTGGATCGCGGATCACTGCGGTGCAGACACCCGGATTGCATTCGACGATATCCTCGATCATTTCCGATACGCCGCGTGCCTCGTCGCAATTTTCCGATCCGTCGAGAACGAAAATCACCGGGGGTACCGGCTGCATCGTCGCGACGATTTCGAGATATTGAGCGACGCCGTCGCGCGGCGTCGGTTCACCGTTAAAGGAGAGGTAATTGTCGGCGGCCATGGCAATTTCGTTCGAGACCGGGCTGGCGATATCGCCGGTCTCGCCTTGCGGCCAGCGTGTCAGAACCTGACAGTTCGTGTCCGATACCGTCAGGTTGGCGGTATCGATTTCTATCGCTTCAGCGCGATCGTCGGTTTCCGCTTCCCGTTCCCCGGCCGCCTGTTCGCCTTGGCCGCAGGCCACCAAAGCCAACCCCGCAGCCGCGCTCAAACATGTGGTCATAATATTGCGCATCGATCCTCACCTGTCGTTGGCAAACCCATAGGCTTCCCGCGATGCGCTCAACTGTTCGGCCGCCATATCGCGCGCGGATTCGCGCGGCAGGCCCAGCGAACGGGCCAGCGGGCCGCCCAGCAGGGCATCGCCCAATGCCCATAATACCAGGCCCAGCGTATCCTTGTGCATCGCCATGTCGTCATGGCCCTCGCCCAGTTGATCGACGAGTTTGTCGATCGTCTCCACGATCGGATCGAGCGCATCCTCATTGCCGGTAACGATCATCCAGCTGGCGAGCGCGCCTGCGCCCTCCTTGTCGAACGCGTCGAAGGTGAGATCGACGATCTCGCGCGGGTCCGCTTCGCCGGACCGCGCCTTCAGGACGACTTCGCCGATGGTCTGGCACACATTTTCCGCCAGGGATCGGGCCAGTTCCCGCTGAAGCCCCGACGCCGATCCGAAGTGATGGAGAAGATTGGCATGGGTACGGCCGATCCGCCCCGCGACGGCCTTCAACGTAACGGCCTGCGGCCCCGCCTCGATGAGGATCTCGCGCGCCGCTCTCAACGCGGCGGTGCGGCTCTGTTCGGGGGTCAGGCGCTTTCTCGCTATTGACATCAGTGTAAGTAGCCTTCAGATGCTGAATAAATCGCAATGGAGTCGCACCATGGCCAAAGACAGGACCCCTGTCGACCTTGAGATCACGCCCCGCGGCCGGCGCTTCGGGCGGGACTCCCAGCAGCCGCGCTGGTGGATGAACAACGATCCCGTCGCGACGGCTTTCTACAACGCGCTGTCGGTGACATTCCCCAAGGGCGAGGCCTATTTCATCGAGGCGGTCAAGGCGCATCGGGACGGCGTCCCGCCCAAGCTCGAGCGCGAAATCCGCGCCTTCGTGCAGCAGGAAGTCATGCACAGCCGCGAGCATGTCGCGTTCAACCGCAAAGTGGTCGAAACCGGCTACGATATCGCGCCGCTCGAGCGGGTGGTCGACGAATCCCTCGAAAAGACCAGGGACCGGCCGCCGCTGATCGCGCTCTGCGTGACGATGGCGCTCGAACATTATACCGCGATCCTGGCGCATCAGTTCCTCTCGGTGCCCGAACTGCTCAACGGCGCCGACCGGGAATGGGCCGATCTGTGGCGCTGGCATGCGATCGAGGAGATCGAGCACAAGGGCGTCGCCTATGACACCTGGCTCCATGCGACGCGCGGCTGGTCCCGCTGGCAGCGCTGGACGGTGAAGGCGCGGGTCATGCTGCTCGTTACGATGATGTTCTGGCCGCGGCGGATCCGCGGGATGCGCGACCTGCTGGCGCAAGACGGGATCACCGGCTGGCGGGCGCTCGCCCGGATCAACTGGTATCTCTGGGGCCGGCCCGGCCAGCTGCGCCGGGCGCTCAAGCCCTGGCTCGCCTATTTTCTGCCCGGTTTCCATCCCTGGAACCATGACGACCGCCCGCTGATCCGGCTGGCGGACAGCGAATATGAAGACGCGGTGATGCCGCGCAACGCGGTACCGGCGGAATAGCCGCTAGCGCGCGGCGATACATTCCATTTCGACGCGCGCCCCAAGCGCCAGCCCATCGGCGCCGAAGGCGCTGCGCGCCGGATAGGGGCGGGTGAAATATTCGCGGTAGACCGCGTTGAACGCAGCCCATTCTCCGATATCGTCCAGCATGACCGTGCATTTGACGACATCGCCGAAATCGAGATCGTTGGCCCGCAGGATGCGGCCGATATTCTCGATCATCTGGCGCGTTTCCGGGCGGATGCCGCCATCGACCAGCGCGCCCGTATCGGGACTGGTTCCGATTTGTCCGGCCAGAAAAACGAGATCGCCGACGCGAACGGCCTCGGAAAACGGCAGATCCAGCGCCTCCGCCGCGCCCGGATAGAAATCGACATCCGCCTGGGCCGCCGCCGCGCCCGCGCCGAGCAGCGCCGCGGCCGCCGCCATCAACAATTTTCCGTGCATCGGACCCTCGCCCTCCTCGATCAAAGCCCGGATCGTGGACGAGAGGGTGCCCGAATACAAGGAAAGCGGAGCGCCTCCACCGCCCTCCCGCCGGCGCCGGTCAGGCGGCGAGCGCCGGCGGGAGGGTGTCGGCCATGTCCTCGTCCGACCATTCGAACATCACGCAATCGACCGCGCGGCCCCGCGCCCTGGAATCGCGCGGTTCGACGCGGCCCGTCCGCCGGAAGCCGAGTTTTTCGAGCACGCGGCCCGACGCCGGATTGTCGACGAAATGGCCGGCGACGATCCGCCGATAGCCGAGCGACGCGCGCGCCGCCGCTATCGCCGCCTTGCCCGCTTCGGTGGCGAATCCGCGGCCCCAGGCATCGGGTGCGATCCAGTAGCCCAGCTCCGGCGCCCCGTCGCCGTCCATGAAGCCGACCCCGCCGATCATCCGTACCGGATCGACCGTGCGGTCGACGATCTGGAAGTTCGGATAGTCGGGATCGGGTTCGCGCGCGAGAAACGCTTCGGCGTCTTCCCGGGTGTAGGGCCAGGGCATCCGCGCCGTATTGCGGGCGATGCGCTCGTCGGCGATCGTCTCGGCAAGGACGGGGGCCTCTTCTATCCAACCGGGCCTGAGCAACAGTCTCTTCGTAACCGCGAACATGTCTCTCTCCATGCCGCCCCCGGTGCGCCCTGTACGCGCTTTCGGTGACGGTTATATGAGGGAGACCATAAAAAAGGGAGATCGGGCCAGCCCGTCTCCCTCAATCGGCCCCGTTTCCGGAACCCTCGGGCTGCCCTCCCTGAGGACAGCCCTTTATCGACTGTCCTTTATTCCGCCGCTTGCGCCATTTCCACGCCCACATAGGTGCGGTTGTTGCGGCCTTTCTTGAATCGGACGGTGCCGTCCACGAGCGCAAAAATGGTGTGGTCGCGGCCGAGACCGACATTGTCCGCCGGAATCCATTTGGTGCCGCGCTGACGCACGATAATGTTGCCGGCCACGACGCTTTCGCCGCCGAACTTCTTGACGCCCAGGAATTTCGGGTTGGAGTCGCGACCGTTGCGCGACGAACCGCCTGCTTTCTTGTGTGCCATGGTTACGCGTCCTTATCGTCTGTCTTCGGCGCTGCCTTCTTGGCGGGCGCTTTCTTGGCCGGGGCCTTTTTGGCCGGAGCCTTCTTTGCCGCGGTCGTCGTCTTGGCGGCAGCCGTCTTCTTGGCCGGAGCCTTTTTGGCGGGCGCCTTCTTCGCCGGTGCGGCCTTGGCCGTCTCGGCGGTGTCCGCCTTGGCCTCGGTCTTCGCTGCCGCGGTCTTCTTGGCCGGCGCCTTCTTCGCGCCGCCGATGCCCGTGATCCTGATCTGGGTCAGCATCTGGCGGTGGCCGTTCTTGCGACGGTAATTGTGGCGCCGCTTCTTCTTGAAGATGACGACCTTCTCGCCGCGGCCCTGTTCGACGATCTCGCCGGACACGGTGAGGTTCTTCACATCCTTCAGGTCGGCGCCTTCGCCGGCCATCAGGACATCGTCAAACGAGACCGAATCGCCGGCTTCGCCAGCGATCTTCTCGACCGTGATTACATCACCTTCGGCGACGCGATATTGTTTGCCGCCCGTGCGCACGACTGCGAACATGGTACCAACTTTCATCAATTCTGCGATCCGCACAGGGCCAAGGCCACGGCCAAACCCCCGCGCGGGAAAGCGCGCCAAATATGGGAACTATGCCGTTATGTCAACCGATGGCGGCGTCTAAATTCAGGCCGCCTCGGCATTTTCGCCGCTCGCCTCGCCATCCAGGTCCCGGTCCAGAAATTCGCGGACATGGGCGATGAACTCGTCGGGATGGCTGAGCATGAACAGATGGCCGCCATCCTCGATGATGACAAGCTCGCTGCCCGGGATCAGCGTGTTGAGGATCTTGCCGTTGATCGGCTGGACGATCGGGTCCCGGTCGCCGGTCAGGATCAGCGTCGGCTTGCGCAGGAAGGGCAGGGCGGGGGCGCTCGTCCAGCCCAGCATCGCGATCAGCTGGTAGAAATAGCCGATCTTGGAGGGCGGCTTGATCCGGTGGATATGGCCGTCCGAGCCCCTGGTCGATCCGCCGTACAACGTCTCGAAATGCGTCTCCATGAATTTCGGATCGATATAGCGGCGCGGATCCGCCATTTTCGACAGCGCCTCGAACTTGCCGGGCACCATCAGCATCCCCGCCGTCGTCGCGACGAGGATCAGCCGATTGGTGCGCCGGCCATGCTGGAGCGCGATGGCGCAGCATTTCGCGCTCC
>NZ_JBQLZM010000095.1:0-8698 GCF_052168275.1 Parasphingopyxis sp.
AGGGCTGGGGAGAGGGGGGCTGTGCTGTCCGCAGGCACGGCGTTTCAGGCAGACGGACTACCCCCGCTCCCTTCGCCGCTTCGCGGCTCTTCCCTCTCCCCCTAGAGGGGGCGAGGGATGTCCGGGTCGTGTCCGAGTGCTGTAAGTATGTCGCGCGCGACGCCTTCGATATTGTTCAAGACTTCGGCATTGGTGAATCGCAGTACCCGGTAGCCGCGCGTTTCGAGAGCGGCAGTCCGCGCCGCGTCTTCGCTTTCCCGAGCGGCATGACTGTCGCCGTCGAGTTCGATGACGAGCCGTTCGGAGCGGCAAGCGAAATCGGCGATGTACGGAGCGAGGACGACTTGCCGCTGGAATTTAACGCCGAGACGGTTGGCGCGGAGCGCTTCCCAGAGCGCGCGTTCGGGCGGGGTCATATTTGCCCGGAGTTCCTTGGCGCGTTGTCGTGTGACCGGATGCCGTTTCGTCATTCCCCCTCTCCCAACCCTCTCCCCCTGAAGGGTGAGAGGGCTCAGTGCAAGATGCCCGCCCATGCCTAAACGCACCGACATCTCCTCCATCCTTATCATCGGCGCTGGCCCGATCATTATCGGCCAGGCGTGCGAGTTCGATTATTCGGGGACGCAGGCGGTCAAGGCGCTCAAGGAAGGGGGCTATCGGATCATCCTCGTCAATTCGAACCCGGCGACGATCATGACCGATCCGGAGCTCGCGGACGCGACCTATGTCGAGCCGATCACGCCCGAAATCGTCGCCAAGATCATCGCCAAGGAACGCGCGGAGCGGCCCGACGACGTGCTGGCCCTGCTGCCGACGATGGGCGGGCAGACGGCGCTCAACACGGCGCTGGCGCTCGACCAGGACGGCACGCTCGAAAAATACGGCGTCGAGATGATCGGCGCGGACGCCGATGCGATCGACAAGGCCGAGGACCGGCTGCGCTTCCGCGAAGCGATGTCGAAGATCGGCCTCGAAAGCCCGCGCTCGATGATCGCGCATACGATGGACGAGGCGCTGGAAGGCTTGGCGTTCGTCGGGCTGCCGACGATCATCCGGCCGAGCTTCACCATGGGCGGCACCGGCGGCGGGATCGCCTATAACCGCGAGGAATTCGAGGAAATCGTCCGCGGCGGCCTCTCCGCCAGCCCGACCAGCGAAGTGCTGATTGAGGAATCGGTGCTCGGCTGGAAGGAATATGAGATGGAGGTGGTGCGCGACAAAAACGACAATGCGATCATCATCTGCTCGATCGAGAATGTCGATCCGATGGGCGTCCATACCGGCGACAGCATCACCATCGCGCCCGCGCTGACGCTGACGGACAAGGAATATCAGATCATGCGCAACGCATCGATTGCCTGTCTGCGCGAGATCGGCGTCGAGACGGGCGGGTCGAACGTGCAATTTGCCGTGAACCCGAAGGACGGGCGGCTCGTGGTCATCGAGATGAACCCGCGCGTTTCGCGCTCCTCGGCGCTGGCCTCCAAGGCGACGGGCTTCCCGATCGCGAAAGTCGCGGCGAAACTGGCGGTCGGCTATACGCTCGACGAGATCGACAACGACATCACCGGCGTGACGCCCGCGAGCTTCGAGCCGACGATCGACTATGTCGTCACCAAGATCCCGCGCTTCGCCTTCGAGAAGTTCAAGGGCGCCGAGCCGGTGCTGGGCACGGCGATGAAATCGGTCGGCGAGGTCATGGCGATCGGCCGCAGCTTTACCGAGAGTTTGCAGAAGGCGCTGCGCGGGCTGGAGACCGGGCTGGTCGGCCTTAACTGGGTCGACGATCTGGTCGGCGCGCCCAAGGCGCGCATCGAGGCGGCGCTCTCCGAAGTCTCGCCCGACCGCCTGCTGGTGACGGCGCAGGCCTTGCGCGAAGGCCTGAGCGTCGAGGAAGTCCATGCGATCACCAGATACGAGCCCTGGTTCCTCGAACGGCTGGCCGAGATCGTCGCGGCCGAGCGCGGCGTGATCGAAAACGGCCTGCCCAACGATGCGGCGGGCCTGCGCAAGCTGAAAGCCATGGGTTTCTCCGACAACCGGCTGGCGCGGCTGGCGCTGGCCTCGACCCATATCCGCGAGGGCATGGAGAAGGCCGCCTACAGCCCCGGGCTGATCGGCGAGGCGCTGCAGGCGATGGCGGGCGGGGTGACCGAAAGCCAGGTGCGCGCGCTGCGCCACAAGCTGGGCGTCCGCCCGGTCTTCAAGCGGATCGACACCTGCGCCGCCGAGTTCGAGGCGAAGACGCCCTATATGTATTCGACCTATGAGGCGCCGAGCTTCGGCGAGCCCGAATGCGAGGCGCAGCCCAGCGACCGGAAAAAGGTCGTGATCCTCGGCGGCGGGCCGAACCGGATCGGGCAGGGGATCGAGTTCGACTATTGCTGCTGCCATGCCTGTTTCGCGCTCGAGGAGCAGGGCTTCGAGACGATCATGATCAACTGCAACCCGGAAACGGTGTCGACCGACTATGACACGTCGGACCGGCTCTATTTCGAGCCGCTGACCGCCGAGGACGTGCTCGAGATCCTGCATGTCGAGCAGCAGTCGGGCGAGCTGGCGGGCGTGATCGTCCAGTTCGGCGGCCAGACGCCGCTCAACCTGGCGAAAGCGCTCGAGGAGGCGGGTATCCCGATCCTCGGCACGTCGCCCGACGCGATCGACCATGCCGAGGACCGCGAGCGGTTCGCCGATCTCGTCGCCGAACTCGACCTGAAACAGCCCGAAAACGGTATCGCGCGCAGCGGCGAAGAGGCGCTCGCGGTGGCCCGGCGCATCGGCTATCCGGTGCTGATGCGGCCCTCCTACGTCCTGGGCGGGCGCGCGATGGAGATCGTCGACAGCGATGCGCAGCTCGAGGACTATATCCAGACCGCGGTGCAGGTGTCGGGCGACAGCCCGGTCCTGATCGACCAGTATCTGCGCGACGCGATCGAGGTCGATGTCGACGCGATATCCGATGGCGACGACGTGATCGTCGCCGGCGTGCTCCAGCATATCGAGGAAGCCGGCGTCCATTCGGGCGACAGCGCCTGTTCGATCCCGCCCTACAGCCTGTCCGACGATATCATCGCCGAGATCGAGCGGCAGACCGAGGCGCTGGCCATCGCGCTCAAGGTCCGGGGCCTGATGAACATCCAGTTCGCCGTGAAGGACGGCGAGGTCTATCTGATCGAGGTCAATCCGCGCGCCAGCCGCACCGTTCCCTTCGTCGCCAAGGCGATTGGCCATCCGGTCGCCAAGATCGCGGCGCGCGTCATGGCCGGCGAAAAGCTCGCAGACCTGCCGAAGATCGACCGCGCGATCGACCATATCGCGGTGAAGGAGGCGGTGTTCCCGTTCGCGCGCTTCCAGGGCACCGATCCGGTGCTCTCGCCCGAAATGAAGTCGACGGGCGAGGTGATGGGCATCGATGACGATTTCCCGACCGCCTTCGCCAAGTCCCAGCTCGCGGGCGGCACGACCCTGCCGAGCGAGGGCCGCGTCTTCGTGTCGGTCAAGGACAGCGACAAGGCGCATATCCTTCCGGCGATCCGGGATATGGTCGGCTACGGTTTCACGATCGTGGCAACCGGCGGTACGGCGAAGTTCCTGCAGGACAATGGGGTCGAAACGCAGCGGATCAACAAGGTCGCGCAGGGCCGCCCGCATATCGTCGATGCGATCGTCGACGGGGATATCGACCTGATCTTCAACACGACCGAAGGCTGGCAGTCGCTGAAAGACAGCGCGTCGATCCGAAAATCCGCGGTTTCCAACCGGATTCCCTATTTCACGACGGCGCCCGCAAGCGCCGCCGCCGTAAGGGCAATCGGCGCATTGCGCACGACGGAGCTTGAAGTACGGCCGCTACAGGACTATTATTCAACTGCCGAACGCTAATCCCGACAATTTGTGCGGAAACAGCAGGCGGACCCCGACGGGCCGCTGCACGGCAGTTTTTTGACGAAAGGTAAGGCAATGGCGACAATAGAAAAAATGCCGATGTTGCTGGAAGGCTATGAAAAGCTGAATGCCGAGGTGAAGCGCCTGAAAGAGGTAGAGCGCCCCGAAGTGATCGATGCGATCGAGGAAGCGCGCGCGCATGGCGATCTCTCGGAAAACGCCGAATATCACGCGGCGAAGGAACGCCAGGGTCAGATCGAGGCGACGATCGCCGACTATGAAGACCGGCTGACCCGCGCCCAGGTCATCGACCCGAAGGATCTTTCGGGCGACAAGGTCGTGTTCGGCGCGACCGTCCACCTGCTCGACGAGGACGACAAGCCGATCAAATACCAGATCGTCGGCGAGATCGAGGCGGACGCCAAGTCCGGCAGGATTTCGTACAGCTCGCCGCTGGCGCGCGCGCTGATCGGCCGCAGCAAGGGCGACGAGGTGGAGTTCACCGTGCCCGCCGGCGACAAATATTTCCTGATCGAGAAGATCGAGTTCGTTTAGGGCGAAAGGGCAGGGGAGCGGCTTCATGGACTGGCAGACGCGCCTCGCCCAATCGACGCTGACGACCCGGATCATTCTCGTCACGGCGGCCTGCTGGCTGCTGGTGGCGGTGCTCGGGCTCGAACGCTGGGCCTATGGCTTTGGCGGGTTCATCCCGCTGCGGTTCGACGAGGGCTTCACGATTCCCGGCGCGTTGCCGGCCGTGCTGACGCCGCTTTCGGCGACGCTGCTGCATGCCGATGCGATGCATCTCGCCTTCAACATGCTGCTGATGTTCGTCTGCGGCCGGGGCGTGGAACAGGCGTTGGGCAGCAGGGGCCTGATCGCGCTGTACATCGTCGGCGCCTATGTCGCGGCGCTCGGTCACTTCCTGTTCAACACCGAGAGCGCGGGGCCGATGATCGGCGCGAGCGGCGCGGTGTCCGCGATCATCGGCGCCTATGCGCTGCTCTATTCGAAGCCGCGCAACGGGGTGGGCGGCTGGCGGCACGTCGCCTCGCTGGCCGGCGCCTGGATCGTGATCCAGCTGCTGATCGGGCTGACGACTTATGGTTCGCCCGCGCCGGTGGCGATCATGGCGCATATCTTCGGCTTCGGCGCGGGGCTGCTGATGGCCCGGCCGCTGCTGATGTGGCGCTATCGGGATGTCTGAGGAGGCGGACCGCGTTTTCCGCGCATCCTGCTCATGCGGTGCGGCCCGGCTGACCCTGACCGCATTGCCGCGCCACCGCTTTTTCTGCCACTGCACGATCTGCCAGGCCGTCTATCGCGCGCCGTTCGCCGACGTCACGGTGATCCGCGCTGACCGGGTTGCGATCGACACGCCGGAGGCGATCGCCTTTGCGCGGCACAAATCGCCGCCCGCCATCGAGCGCGGCACCTGCGCAAGGTGCGGGAAGCCGGTGGTCGCGACGGCCGATATGCCGCTGTCGCCGAGGCTCGCGTTCATCGCAGCGAAGAATTTCGACGATGTGGACATGTTGCCACCGCCGTCCCTGCACATCCATTACCGGACGCGCAGCGCCGATATCGAGGACGCGCTGCCCAAGCGCAGCGGGCCGCTGGCGAGCCAGCTGGCGGCCATGCGTCCGATCCTGGGCGCGATTTTCGGCTAGGGCGGACGCCCTATTTCCGGGCCGGTTCGATGATTTCGGGCTCGAGCAGCCGGTGCAGATGGACGACGACATATTTCATTTCGGCATCGTCGACGGTCGCCTGCGCCTTGGAGCGCCAGGCCTCCTCGGCCGCTTCGTAATTGGGGAAGATGCCGACCAGGTCCATGGAGTTGAAATCGTTGAAATCGAGCGTGCGCGGGTCGGAAACCCGGCCGCCGAACACGAGATGGAGTTTGTTTTCGCTCATGGCCGCGCCCCTTAATCGAAAGGCGGCGATATTGCTACCGCCGCCTTTCAAACTTTCGATTGTCCGGCGGGCTCAGGCCCCGCGGCTTTCCATGAAACGGACGAGCCGGTCGAAACCGTTGCGCTGGATATAGCTGTCGAAATCCTGCGCCTGGTTGAGCGTCAGGTTAATTCCGGCAACGCGCATATTGTAGACCTTGTAGCTGCCGTTGGTACGCGTCAGGTACCAGATCGCGGTTACGGGACGCTGGCCGGGGTTGGTGATCCGCGTCTGCACGAGATAGGTGCTGCCGCGCTGCGTGGCGTTGGTCACCTCGACATCGGCACGCGCATAGGACGACAGCCGGTCGGCATATGTGCCGAGGATGAAGCCGGGCAGGGCGCGCTGATAGGCGCTGTACTGGCTCGCACTGATATCGTCGCGCCAGCGCCGGATCAGCCGGTCGCCGATCTGGTTCACGGCGAAATGCTGGCCCAACAGCGAGCGGAACCGGCTGCGGCGTTCGGCCGCACTCCCGGTACGCAGTGCACCGAGCCCGTCCGCGGCCAGGCTTTCCACGAAGGCGGAAGGACTGGACTGGCTGACCGCTGCATGTGCCGGGGCCGCGACGATCGCCGGCGCGGCAACCGCGCCGGCCGCCATTGCGCCGGCGAGGAAAATCTTGGGAAAGCGTGTCATGATCGTCTCAAAATCCTGTTATTGCAGTTGATTATGAGTTTTAGCCTCTCCCGGCTGAACCGGGATTGAACTGTTCGTTACCTCGCAGACAGTCAGCCTTCGCCGCGGGCCTTGCGCGCGGCGGCGCTGCTCGCCTCGGTGGCGGCGGCCTTGGCTTCTTCCATGACTTTCTTCGCGGTCTCGCGGGCCGTGTCCTTGACGAAACCCAGCTCGTCCAGCTTCTCCTGTCCGACCGCCTTGGCGGCTTCCGCCGCTTCGCGGGCACGGCCGGTGATCTCGCTGCCATAGGGGCCGAGCAGTTCCGTCTCGCGCCGGGTGCGGGGAAGAAGCGCGCCGATCAGCATGCCGATGCCGAGCCCGCCGACAAGCGCGGCGAGCGGGTTGCTTTCGACCGTGTCGGCCGTGCGGCGTCCGGCGCCGGCGGCGCGTTCGCGCGCCGACGCGTACAGTTCGCCCGTGCGTGCGGCCGCTGTTTCATATGCTTCTTCGGCCCGCGCGCGCGTCGCGCGATAGGATTGGCGGACGGTTTCGCCGGCCTTGGTTGCGGTTTCCTTGACGGTCATGGTCAAACCTCCTCGGTTATGATGGTGACGGGCGCCGGTTCGTCGTCTTGAATGCGCCCTTTTATCCTTTGCTCTGGCAACGAACGGAAATCCTCTCCGGTTGCCTCCTTCTTCGAAAATTTTCCGCGCAGCGCCGACGCGATCGGCTTGCGCAACAGCAAGAGGCCGATTGCCGCGCCGACGGCGACGATCGTGCCCGGGCGTCTGCGGGCGGCGCCGGTAACCTTGTCGACCGCCCCGGACGCGCCGTCCTTGATCTGGCCGATCGCATTTCTGGCGATGGCGTCCGGCGCGAAGTGCTCCTGGGCGATGCCGAGCGACCGGAACCAGTTGGCACGGGCCTCGCGTTCCGCACGGCGCGCGTCGTAGAGCCGTTCTTCCGCGGTTTTCACGATATCCGCCCGTCTTCCGCCGCCGGCGAGGCGAGTTGGTCATGCTCCGCGAGAGAAGGCGCGACGTCGAATTCGTCGTCGTCGAACAGTTTCTCGTCGAGATCAGGGAACGTCCTCACGCCCCAATAGCCGAGCAGGCCGGCGATCGTCAGGCCGACACCGCAGACGATGATGCCGGAGAGGAGCGGGCCCGTGAACTGCGCCAGGGAAATGACCAGCGCCATGAGCAGCGCGACGAGCGCGGCCGCCGCGATCAACAGCGCGACGACCATCAGCGCCGCCGCCTTCCGGGCCTGCGACACCCGGTACAGGACGATCGCGCGGTACAGCTTTATCCGGGACTTGGCGAACTGCTCGCCGTCCTCCAGCAGTCCGGCGACGATCCGCCGATAGGAGATATCGTCGCCGTCCTGGCTCATGCCTCTTCCCGTTCTCCGAGACCCGATTTCACGAGCCGCGCGATCGCGAACCCGGCGACTGCGGCGATGCCGATCGCCACGACGGGGCTGCGGCGGACGAAATTCTCCGCATCGCGCAGCATGTCGTCGACTTCCTTGCCCTCAAGCTTTTCGGCGAAGCTCGCGACGGCGCCGGCGGCCATGCGGGCATATTCGCCGTAGCTCTCACCGAGGCGCTGATCGACCGACTTGGCGGCATCGTCCATCGCGGCCGACACGTCCTTGATCGCGCCGGTCGCCTTGTCCTTGCCCTGCGTCGCATATTCGCGCGCCTGCTGGGTCGCCTGCGTCTTGAGGTTGCTCGCCTCTTCCCTGATGCGTTCCTTCGCCTTGGTCACGGCGCCCTTTTCGGCCTCGTCCGCCGGAACGTCGATAACCGTATCGGTGCCCTCGGGCAGATCGGGTTTCTTGCTCGCCATCATTCTTCCTCCGTAACGAAACTTCTATCTGTGTATTAAGCGCACGAAACGCAATCATGTTCCGTGCTTTTCCCCAGTTTACAGCATTTGCTTCGCGGGCGCAGCATGGATAGAGCAACGCGGTCAATAGCCCGTATCCGAAAAGGTCTCTCCGATGACTGCCATTGCCGATATCCGTGCCCGCGAAATCCTCGACAGCCGCGGGAACCCGACCGTCGAGGTCGATGTCGCCCTCGCGGACGGCAGCTTCGGCCGCGCGGCCGTGCCGTCCGGCGCGTCGACCGGCGCCTATGAGGCCAACGAAAAGCGCGACGGCGACGCGGATCGCTATCTCGGCAAGGGCGTGCTCGAGGCGGTCGCCGCCGTGAACGGCGAGATCGCCGAGA
>NZ_JBQLZM010000096.1:0-16965 GCF_052168275.1 Parasphingopyxis sp.
TCAGCGCCTCGATATCGTTCTCGAACGCGACGTCCGCGACGCCCGACTTGGTCGTATGAGTGACCGCGCCGCCCAGTTCCTCTTGCGTGACCACCTCGTTGGTGACGGTCTTCACGACGTCGGGTCCGGTGACGAACATGTAGCTCGAATCCTTCACCATGAAGATGAAATCGGTCATCGCGGGCGAATAGACGGCGCCGCCCGCGCAGGGGCCCATGATGAGGCTGAGCTGCGGCACGACGCCCGAGGCGAGCACGTTGCGCTGGAACACCTCGGCATAGCCGCCGAGCGACGCCACGCCCTCCTGGATGCGCGCGCCGCCCGAATCATTGAGGCCGATCACTGGCGCGCCGACCTTCATCGCGGTATCCATGACCTTGCAGATCTTCTCGGCATGGCGTTCGCTGAGCGAGCCGCCGAACACGGTGAAATCCTGGCTGAACGCATAGACGAGCCGGCCGTTGATCGTACCCGATCCGGTGACCACGCCGTCGCCGGGCACGATCTGGTCCTGCATGTCGAAATCGACGCAATTATGCTCGACGAACATGTCGAGTTCCTCGAACGAACCCTCGTCGAACAGGACCTCGAGCCGCTCGCGCGCGGTCAGCTTGCCCTTGGCGTGCTGCGCGTCGATGCGCTTCTGCCCGCCGCCCAGCCGCGCCTGTTCGCGCCGTTTTTCTAGGTCTTCGATAACGTCCTGCATAGCTCTCCCCTAACGTGCCGGCTCGGCTGCCGAAGCAGGAACCGCGGTGAAAATCAACGGATCAGACTTTCACGATGCCCTGCGCGATCAGGCTTTCGGCGGTATCGACGATGGTCTGTTCGGCCGGAATATAGTCGAAATCCAGCGTTTCGGCGGCATGGCGGCCGGACGTGACGCGTTTCTTGCCGATGTTGCTCTTGATCTGCTTCATCGCCGGCATGAACAGCGCCAGGATGCTGACCATGATGTACGGCATCTTGCGCCGGGGCACCTTGCGCGCCTTTTCGCCCATCCGCGCACGGATCACTTCGGCCATTTCGCGGGTCCACATGAAGCCGTTGGCCGCCGCGAAGCGTTCGCCGCGCACTTTCTCGGCCGGCGCTTCGAGCGCCAGCACATGGATCTTCGCGACATCGCGGACGTCGACGACGCCGATGCCCATTTCGGGGATCATCGGCATGCTGCCGTCGATCAGCCGCTTGATCAGCTCGATCGAGGTGGACAGATCGCCATTGACGACCGGACCGAACACGCCGGTCGGGTTGACGCTGCAAAATTCCATGTCGGGGGCATGCGCCTCGACCCAGTCGCGCGCGGCGCGCTCGGCGATCGTCTTGGATTTCGTATAGGGGGCGACGCCGGGCGTCTCGATATTGGTCCAGTCGCTTTCGTCGAATTCGGTGCGGCTGTCGTCATGGCCATAGGCGATCGCGGCGACCGACGAGGTCTGGACGAAGCGCGTGACGCCCGCCTCCCGGGCGAAGCGCAGCGCGCGCAGCGTGCCTTCGCGCGCGGGGACGATCAGCTCGTCTTCGTTATCCGGCACGGCCAGTGGGAAGGGCGAGGCGACATGGGCGACGCCATCGCACCCGGCATTGGCTTCGGCCCAGCCGGCATCGTCCTCCAGATCGGCTTCGAAGATCTTCAGCCGGTCCCCGGCATCGGGCCAGCGGTCGCGCAGCCTTTGCTCGCTCTTCGCCCTGGACCGCACCGTCGTATGGACCGTCCAGCCCCGGGCGAGCAGCTGGTCGATGACCTCGCCGCCGATATATCCGGTGCCGCCTGTTACCAGTGCTGTTTTGGCCATCGCGCGGTCCTCTCCTTAATGCCGTCCTCTAACCGTCGGTCGAACTGGCTTCGAGGAACTTGATGATGCCCGAAAAATCCTTCTTCTCGCCGCCATGCTTGACGAACTGTTCGTACATCGCCCGCGCCTTGGCGCCCATCGGGGTGCGCATCCCGGCCTCGTCGGCGGCCTCCATCGCGAGCTTGAGGTCCTTGAGCATCAGCGGCGCGGCGAACCCGCCTTCGTAATCGCGGTCGGCAGGGCTTTCGGGGCCGACGCCGGGGACCGGGCAATAGCTCGTCATCGACCAGCTCTGGCCCGAGGCCTGGCTCGAAATGTCGAAAAAGGTCTGCGGGTCGAGGCCCAGCGACTGGGCGAGGTTGAAGGTCTCGCAGGTCGCGATCATCGTCGCGCCGAGGAGCATGTTGTTGCAAATCTTGGCCGCCTGCCCCGCCCCGGCCTCGCCGGCATGGATCACCGCCTTGCCCATCTGTTCGAGGATCGGCCGGGCGCGTTCGAACGCGGTCTCGCTGCCGCCGACCATGAAGGTCAGCGTGCCGCCCGCCGCCGCCGCGATGCCGCCCGAAACCGGCGCATCGACCATCAGCAGCCCCTTGGCCGCCGCCTGTTCGGCGACCTCGCGCGCGGTCGCGACGTCGATCGTCGAGCAATCGAGCAGCAGCGTGCCGGGATCGGCATTGTCGAACACGTCGTCGGCATAGACGGCGCGGACATGCTTGCCCGCCGGCAGCATGGTGACGACCGCCTCGGCGCCGCTCACCGCGTCGGCGCCCGAAGCGGCGATCCGGCAGCCATTGGCCTTGGCGGCCTCCAGCGCCTCCTCCGAGATATCGAAGGCGGCGACGTCGTGCCCGGCCTTGGCGAGGTTCGCGGCCATCCCGCTCCCCATATGGCCGAGCCCGATAAAGGCGATTGTGGTCATTTTCCTTCTCCTGCGACACCGAGCATCGGCAAACCGTCATTGCGAGGAGCGAAGCGACGAAGCAATCCAGAGCGGCGGGCGACGCCGTTTGCGGCTCTGGATTGCCGCGCGCCTTCGGCGCTCGCAATGACGAAAGTGCTGGCGCTCATTTCCCCGTCCACTTGGCCTCGCGCTTCTCGACAAAGGCGGCCATGCCTTCCTTCTGGTCCTCCGAGCCGAACAGGCCGTGGAACAGGCGGCGTTCGAAGGCGATGCCCTGGGCGAGCGTCGTTTCGAAGGCGGCGTTGACCATCTCCTTGGTCGCCATCGCCGCGAGCGGCCCCATGCCGGCGATCGTCTCCGCCGTCTTCACCGCCTCGTCGACAAGATCGTCCGCCGGCACGACCTTGGCGACGAGCCCCAGCCCCTCGGCCTCCGCGGCGTCCATCATCCGGCCGGTCAGGCACATTTCCATCGTCTTGGCCTTGCCGATCGCGCGCGCCATGCGCTGCGAACCGCCCATGCCCGGCGTCACGCCAAGCTTGATCTCGGGTTGGCCGAACCTGGCGTTGTCCGCCGCGATGATGAAATCGGCCATCATCGCGACCTCGCAGCCGCCGCCCAGCGCATAGCCGGCCACGGCCGCGATCCACGGCTTGCGCGTCCGCGTCACCTGTTCCCAGCCGCCGAAATGGTTGGCGCCGTACATGTCGGCGAAGCCCTGTTCGGACATTTCCTTGATGTCGGCGCCCGCCGCGAAGGCCTTTTCGCTGCCGGTGAGGACGGCGCAGCGCTGGCTGTCGTCCGCATCGAACGCCGCGAATGCGTCGATCGCCTCTTCGAGCACCTGGTTGTTGAGCGCATTCAGCGCCTCGGGCCGGTTCAGCGTGACCAGCGTGACCGCGCCGCGCTGTTCGACGAGGATGGTTTCGTAGTCGGCCATGAAATCTCCTGTTTCCATTACGTCATGCTGCACTTGTTTCAGCATCCATGTATCAGCCGGGCACCTGACTATCAGCCATATAGTCCAACCCTAATCGTCGCTTAACCGCAAAGCCATTTCTCAACCCCGCATCGAAATTGCGAGGGGAGAAATGGATCCTGAAACGAGTTCAGGATGACGGTGGCGCGCCAATCTATTGCCGCAGCATGTCGCGCGAGACGATCATGCGCATGATCTGGTTCGTGCCCTCGAGAATCGAATGCACGCGCAGGTCGCGCCAGAACCGTTCGATCGGGTAGTCCTGCAGATAACCGTAGCCGCCGAACAGCTGCAGCGCGTCGTTGACGATCTTCGAGCCGTTGTCGGTCGCCAGCCGCTTGGCCATCGCGGCGAAGCGCGTCTTGTCCGGCGATCCCGCCGTCACCTTGGCCGCCGCCGTGTAGAGCAGCATCCGCGCGGCTTGCAGATCGGTCTCCATGTCGGCGAGCATGAACTGGGTGTTCTGGAAATCGGCGATCGCCTGGCCGAACTGTCTGCGCTCCTTGGTATAGGCGACGGCCTCGTCGAGACAGCGCTGCGCGCCGCCCAAGGAACAGGCGCCGATATTCAAGCGCCCGCCATCGAGCCCCATCATCGCGATGCGGAAGCCCTCGCCCTCGTCGCCGACGCGATTCTCGACGGGCACGCGGACGGAATCGAAATTCACCTGCGCGGTCGGCTGCGAATGCCAGCCCAGCTTCTTCTCGAACGCGCCGAAGGAGACGCCGTCCATCTCCTTCTCGATCACGAGGCAGGAAATGCCCTTGGGGCCCTCCTCGCCCGTGCGGACCATCGTGACATAGACGCCGTTCTCGCCGCCGCCCGAGATAAAGGCTTTCGAGCCCGACACGACATAATGGTCGCCCTCGCGCACCGCCTTGGTCTTGAGCGCGGCGGCGTCGGAGCCCGAACCCGGCTCGGTCAGGCAATAGCTGGCGACGCGCTCGCAGGTGACGAGCTCGGGCAGATATTTCTGCTTCACGGCGTCCGAACCGAAGGTGTCGATCATCCAGCTCGCCATGTTGTGGATCGAGATGAAGGCGCTGGTCGAGGGGCAGCCATAGGCCATCGCCTCCATGATCAGCGCGGCCTCGAGCCGGCCAAGCCCGATCCCGCCCGATTCCTCGGACACGTAGATGGAACCGAAGCCCAATTCGGCGGCCTTGCTGATCGTGTCGCGCGGGAAGATGTGTTTCTCGTCCCATTCGGCGGCGTGCGGCGTAATCTCGTCGGCGGTGAATTTCTGCGCCATCTGCTGGATCTGGCGCTGTTCGTCGGTCAGGTCGAATTGTGTCATGCGGTTCCTATAACGGGGTTTTCTTTTTCTCGTCATGCTGAACTTGTTTCGGCATCCATTTATCCTTCCGCGACAAACCGGGAAGTTCGCCCAAGTCGGATTCCGGCTGGCCCCCTTCATCGTCGGACAATGCGGTGCCTAACCGAAGAGTGGATGCTGAAACAAGTTCAGCATGACGGCTATTCAACGGATAAGCTCTGCCTCCGCCTCGATCTCGACCGTCCATTCAGGCCGGAGCAGCGCGGCGACGACGACCATCGTCGCGGCCGGGCGGACATCGCCGAATATCTCGCCATGCACGGCGCCGATCGCATCGCCGTCGGCCGCGTCGGTCACGAACATCCGCGTCCGCACGACATCGGCCATCGTGCCGCCCAGCTCCGAAATCGCCGCCTCGATGATCTCGAAACAGCGCCGCGCCTGCGCCGCCGCGTCGCCCGGCGTCGAGCTGCCGTCGGGCTCGATCGGGCCGGTGCCGGAAACGAGGATGCGGTTGCCGGAGCGGATCGCGCGGGAGAAGCCAAAGGCTTTCTCGAAGGGCGATGCAGAGGCGGTTACCCTTTTGTCCACGTTCTCGCCCGCTATGCCGGCCGGTCTGTGCCGGGCAGCGCGGATATCGCGAGGCACCGGCGCAACGGAGGCATGCTGAATCCCGGCCCGGCCATCGACAGGGATCGGCCACCCTCGCCCAGGGTAAAGCCCAGCGGCTCTTCTTCGCCGCTCTGCGTGCCGACGATACGCAACTCTATCGAGTCAGCCGCGAGATGCCGGACGTCCGTAACTTCGGCTGGCTCACCGGAAAACACGATCGCCCGCGCCTCGATCACGATCGCCGAACCGTCGCGCCGGCAGTCACCGCCGGCCATGTCCCACACCCCGAGAAATTGGTCCGGGACTCGCGGTCCGTCTGCCGCCGCTTGCACCGCCGGGTCGGCATCCAGCTGTATGGCCTCCACTTCCTGCACCGGATCGTCCGATCCGCAACCGATCAGGAGACTGCACCCCGCGGACACTGCCACGGCAAAGTTCAATGATTTCATGCTCATAGCTCCCACATCAATATGCCGCTCACCCCATCGTCGGAATGACGAAGGCGTTGCCGCCATCGGGCGAGCCGTCGGGCCAGCGCTGGGTGACCGTCTTGACCTTGGTCCAGAACTTCACGCCCTCCATGCCGTGCTGGTTGGTGTCGCCGAAGGCGCTGCGCTTCCAGCCGCCGAAGGTGTGATAGGCGACCGGCACCGGGATCGGCACGTTGATGCCGACCATGCCGACATTGACCCGGTGCGCGAACTCGCGGGCGGCATGGCCGTTGCGGGTGAAGATCGCGACGCCGTTTCCATACTGGTGCTTCGACGGCAGTTCGAGCGCTTCCTCGAAGCTCTTGGCGCGCACCATCTGGAGCACGGGGCCGAAAATCTCTTGCCTATAGCTTTCCATGCCCGGCTTCACATGATCGAACAGCGACGGGCCGATGAAGAAGCCGTTTTCATGGCCCTGCAACTTGAAGCCGCGGCCGTCGACGACCAGCTCGGCGCCCTCGTCGACGCCGGTCTGGATCCAGTTTTCGACCCGTTGCTTGTGCTCGGCGGTGACGACCGGGCCGTAATGCGCCTCGCCGTCCGTCGAGACGCCGACGCGCAGCGCGTCGATCGCCGGGATCATCTTCTCGCGCAGCCGGTCCGCCGTCTCGTCGCCGACCGGCACCACGACGGGCAGCGCCATGCAGCGCTCGCCGGCCGAGCCGAAGGCCGCGCCCGCCAGGTCGTTGACGACCTGGTCGAGATCGGCGTCGGGCATCACGATGCCGTGATTCTTCGCCCCGCCCATCGCCTGGACGCGCTTCCCGTTCTCGGTGCCGCGCTGATAGACATAATGGGCGATATCGGACGATCCGACGAAGCTGACCGCCATGATGTCCTCATGGTCGAGGATCGCGTCGACCATCTGCTTGTCGCCATGGACGACCTGGAGGATGCCGTCGGGCAGGCCCGCCTCCTGCATCAGCTCGGCGAGCCGCACGGGCACGCTCGGATCGCGTTCGGAGGGCTTGAGGATGAAGGCGTTGCCGCAGGCGATCGCGACGCCGAACATCCACATCGGGATCATCGCCGGGAAGTTGAACGGCGTGATGCCGGCGCAGATGCCGAGCGGCTGGCGCATCGAATAGACGTCGATGCCCGGGCCGGCGCCCTGCGTGTATTCGCCCTTCAGCACATGCGGGATGCCGCAGCAGAATTCGATGACCTCGAGCCCGCGCTGCACGTCCCCTTTGGCGTCGGCGATCACCTTGCCATGTTCGGACGAGAGCAGTTCGGCCAATTCATCCATATGGGATTCAACCAGCGCCTTGAACGCGAACATGATCCTCGCGCGCCGCTGCGGGTTGGTCGCGGCCCAGGCCGGCTGCGCGGCATTGGCCGCGTCGACCGCCTTTTGCAGCTCGTCCGCCGTGCCCAGCGACACCTTGGCCTGCACCTCGCCGGTGTTCGGGTCCCAGATGTCATGCTGGCGCGATCCGCCCCCGGCCGCATTGCCACCAATGAAATGCTCCACCGTGCGCATTGCTTTCCTCCAATTTCCAAATACAAGTTGCGGCACGCCATAAACCGCAAAAGCGGGCAAGGCCATGCTGTCTATATTGACGATGGCCAGGATTTTTTCGGGCGCGGCGGATGCGAGGGTCGCGCGCGCGCGCCGACGGATTGGGGATCAGGATGCACGCACCACATGAGGCGGAAACGCTGAACGAACTCGCCGATTACTGGGCCGACCGGAAGCCCGATCATGTCGGCTATCGCTTCGAAGGCCGGGAGACGCGCTTCGGCGCGTTCCGCGATACGACCGTCCGCCTGTCCCGCGCCTTGCGCGCGGCGGGCATCGGCAAGGGCGACCGGATCGCCTGGATCGGCAAGAACAGCGACCGCTATTTCGCGCTGCTCTTCGGCGCGGCGCGCGCGGGCGCGGTCACGGTGCCGATCGGGTGGCGGCTCGCGCCGCAGGAGATGGCCTTCATCCTCCAGGATTCGGGCGCCGTGGCGCTGGTCGCGACCCCCGAATTCGCGGACCTCGCCCAGCAGCTGGCGGCGGAAATCCCGGCGATCCGGTGGGTGCTGGCGAGCGAACCCGGCTGTGGCATCGACAGCCCCGAGGACTTCATGGAGAAACATGGCGACGCGCCCGAGCTCGAGGCGCTGCCCGGGGGCGGCGATCCGCTGGTCCAGCTCTACACATCGGGCACGACGGGCAATCCCAAGGGCGTGGTGCTGACCCAGGGCAATTTCTTCCGGAACAGCGACGGGAACCGGCCCGAAATCCCGCACTGGGACGTGTGGGGCGAGGACGAGGCCGGGCTGCAGGTGATGCCGATCGCGCACATCGCGGGCACCGGCTACGGCATCGCGCCGATGAACCGGGGCGTTTCCTGCAACATCGTCGCCGAGTTCAATCCCGGCGAGATCCTCGACCTCATCCACAACAAGCAGCTGACCCGCTTCTTCCTCGTGCCCGCGGCGCTGCAGATGCTGATCACCGATCCCAAGGCCGCCGAGACCGACACGAGCGGCGTCGTCCAGATCAACTACGGCGCCTCGCCGATGCCGCTCCAGCTGCTGCGCGACTGCATGAAGGCCTTTCCCAATGCCGGCTTCTGCCAGTTCTATGGCATGACCGAGACGACCGGCACGATCGTCGTGCTGCCGCCCGAGGACCACGATCCGGAGGGCAACGAACGGATGCGCTCGGCCGGCAAGCCGCTGCCCGGCGTCGAGGTCAAGATCGTCGACGAGCATGGCGAGGAGGTCGGCGTGCGCGAGGTCGGCGAGATCTGCACCCGCTCGGGCGCGAACATGGCGCATTATTTCAAGCAGCCCGACAAGACCGCGGAGACGGTGGACGCCGACGGCTGGCTGAGGACCGGCGACGCCGCCTATCGCGACGAGGACGGCTATATCTACATCCACGACCGGATGAAGGACATGATCATCACCGGCGGCGAGAATGTCTATCCGGCCGAGGTCGAAAATGCGCTGTACGAGCATCCGCATGTGTCCGAAGCCGCGGTGATCGGCGTCCCGGACGAGAAATGGGGTGAAGCGGTCAAGGCGATCATCGTGCCCAAGCCCAACCAGGTGGTCGACGAGGCGCATGTGATCGGCTTCGTGCGGGAGCGGATCGCGGGCTTCAAGGCGCCCAAGTCGGTCGACGTGATCGCCGAGATGCCGCGCAACGCCAGCGGCAAGATCCTGCGAAAGGATTTGCGCGCGCCCTATTGGGAGGGCAAGGACCGGCAGGTGAACTGACGCACGACGGCGCAGGTCCCGTCATTGCGGCGTCGCCTTCGGCTTCTCGCAATGACAGGTGCTGCGGTCTGAACCGAATCGATCAAACGGAAGCCATACATCTTGCAACGCGAAACCCATCTCGACCTGATGATCGACCTGGCCCTGGAGGCCGGCGCGGCGATCGACGCGATCTACCGGACCGATTTCGACGCCGGCGCCAAGGGCGACGGCTCGCCGGTCACCGCTGCCGACCGGGACGCCGAGGCGATCATCGAGGCCGGACTCACGGCCGCGCAGCCCGATATCCCGATCCTCGCCGAGGAAGCCGCCTCGGAGGGCCGCATTCCGGAACTGGGCGACCGCTTCTTCCTCGTCGATCCGCTCGACGGCACCCGCGAATTCGTCTCGCGCAACGGCGAGTTCACGGTCAATATCGCGCTGATCGATCATGGCCGGCCGATCTCAGGCGTCGTCTACGCCCCGGCGATCCGCAAGCTCTATTACGGCGCGACGGGCGAAGGCGCCTTCTACCAGGAGGTCACTCCCGGACAGGATCGCGCGAGGGCCGGACATCCGCACGAGATCGAGGCGCGCTCCTCCTTCCACAAGAATCTGACCGCCGTGGCGAGCCGCAGCCACCGCTCGCCCGAAACCGACGCGCTGCTCGAGCGGATCGGCGTCAAGGACTTCACCCCCGCCGGCTCCAGCCTCAAATTCTGCCTGCTCGCCCAGGGTTCGGCGGACGTCTATCCGCGGCTCGGCCGGACGATGGAATGGGACACGGGCGCGGGCCAGGCCGTGCTCGAAGCCGCCGGCGGCCGCGTCGACATCCTCGAAGGCCAGAACGAGGCCGGCCCGCTGATGTACGGCAAGAAGGAGCGCGGCTTCGACAATCCGCATTTCATCGCCTGGGGCAGATAGGCAATGGTTCAGCTACCATCGTCATTGCGAGCGTAGCGAAGCAATCCAGAGCGGCAGGCGCTATCGCAGGCGGCTCTGGATCGCTTCGTCCCACGGATCAAGCCCGGGGTCCTCGCAATGACGGACGTTGCAAATCAATCAAAATTCCGGATCGTCGAACCACTGGTGGAGGTCGGGCATGTCCGCGCTCACTGTGTTCGGATAGTCGGCCGGGCGCTTTTCGAGGAACGACACCACGCCCTCCTTCGCATCCTCCTGCCGCCCGCGATACCAGATAGCGCGGCTGTCCATCCGGTGCGCCTCGATCGGGTGCGCGGCGCCGAGCATCCGCCACAGCATCTGGCGCGTCATCGCCACCGACACCGGCGCGCTTTCCGCCGTCATCGCGGTCGCCAGCGCGCGGGCGGCGGGGATCAGCTCGTCCGCTTTGTGGATCGCCTGGACGAGCCCGCCGGCCTTCGCCTCCTCGGCCCCGAAGACGTCGCCCCTGTAGCACCATTGCAGGGCCTGGCTGATCCCGACGAGCCGCGGCAGGAACCAGCTCGATGCGGCCTCGGGCACGATCCCGCGCCGCGCGAAGACGAAGCCGAACCGCGCCGTATCGGCCGCCAGCCGCACATCCATCGGCAGCGTCATCGTCGAACCGACGCCGACCGCCGCGCCGTTGATCGCGCCGATCACCGGCTTCTTGCAGTTGAAGATGCGCAAGGTCAGCTGCCCGCCGCCATCGCGCGCGCCGCGATGGTTCCAATCGACCGTCCCGTCTTCCTGCATCGGCGTATCGCGGTCGAGGCGTTTATCGTAATTGAAGGTATCGGCGCCGGCCTGCAGGTCCGCGCCCGCGCAAAAGGCCCGGTCGCCCTCGCCCGTCACGATCACCGCGCGGACATCGTCGTCCGCATCGGCCTCGTCGAACGCGGCGATCATCTCGTGCATCATCCGCTCGGTAAAGGCGTTCATCCGGTCCGGGCGGTTGAGCGTGATCGTGAAGATGCCGTCCGCAAGATCGGTCAGGATGGTCTGGTAGTCGGCCATGAATAACTCCGCTTGGGCTGAGCCTGTCGAAGCCCTGCCCTTTTTCTTGCTTGGTTGGGTTAAGAGAAGAACAGCCCTTCGACAAGCTCAGGGCAAACGGACATTATTCCTCCCCCGCCTCGATCTGCACCAGCACGGTGCCTTCGGACACCTGCCCGCCGACATCCGCGTTCAGTTCGGCCACCGTTCCGTCGAACGGCGCGACAAGGCTGTGCTCCATCTTCATCGCTTCGAGCGTGACGAGCCTGTCGCCCTTGGCGACCGTATCGCCTTCTTCGACGCAAACGGCGATGATCTTGCCGGGCATGGGGGAAAGGATGGAGCCGTCGGACGCGGCGCCTCCGCCCGCTCGGCTTCCCGAGGGCGATGCCGCTACGCGGACGGTCGTCCCGCGTTCATTGACCAGCAGCGCCTCGTCTCCCAAGTCGCTGATGCTGAAGCCCGCCGCCTGCCGCGCCGCGTCGTCGGGCGGCGCCACGGTGCGCGGTTCGGCGTCGGCATAGACGTGCTGTTCGGCGCGATGCGGCGCATTCAGCCGGAAATTCGCAACGCCTGTCAGCATCGCGCGCTGCTCGTAGCCGAGACCCGGCTCCCGGGCCGCGCCGAGCTTTTCGGCAGCGACCGCTATCCGCGCGTCACCGACGGCGCCGCCGGTCAACGCCTCGCCGAGCCGGTCGATCAGGCCCGTATCGAGATCGGCGGCCCGGAACGGGGCGCAATCCAAGCATTCGTAGAGAAAGCCCATATTATTCTTGAGCGGCCAGACGAAGCTTTCCTCGAGCATGCGCTGCAAGGCTTCGATCGCATGGTCGCGGCTGTCGTCATGGACGATCAGCTTCGCGAGCATCGGATCGTAATGCGGGGTGACGGCGTCACCCTCGACGAAACCCGTATCCAGCCGGCGGCCGACGAACCCGTCGTCGATCCGGAAGGCTTCGAGCTTGCCGGTCGAGGGCAGGAACCCGGCGGCGGGGTTTTCGGCATAGAGCCGCGCCTCCATCGCCCAGCCGTCGATGCTCAGCTCGTCCTGCTTGCACGGCAGCGCCTCGCCGCTCGCCACGCGCAGCTGCCATTCGACCAGGTCCTGCCCGGTAATCTCCTCGGTCACCGGATGCTCGACCTGCAGCCGCGTGTTCATTTCCATGAACCAGATGCGGTCGGCGCGCAGGCCGTCCGAGGCGTCGGCGATGAATTCGATCGTGCCGGCACCTTCATAATCGACCGCCTTGGCGGCGCGGACGGCGGCGGCGCAGACTTCCTCGCGCGTTTCCGCGTCCATGCCCGGGGCGGGCGCTTCCTCGATGACCTTCTGGTGGCGGCGCTGGAGCGAGCAATCGCGCTCGAACAGGTGGACGACGTTTCCGTGGGAATCGCCGAATATCTGAACCTCGATATGGCGCGGGCTCTCGATCCACTTTTCGAGCAGCACCACATCGTTGCCGAAGCTCGCCTTGGCCTCGCGGCGGCAGGATTGCAGGGCGTCGGAGAAATCGTCCGCGCTATCGACCTTGCGCATCCCCTTGCCGCCGCCGCCCGCAACGGCCTTGATCAGCACGGGATAGCCGATCTGCTCGGCCTGCTCGGCGAGAAAATCGACGTCCTGGTTCTCTCCCAGATAGCCGGGCGTCGTCGGCACGCCCGCCTCGTCCATCAGCGTCTTCGCGGCATCCTTGAGGCCCATCGCGCGGATGCTCTCCGGCTTCGGCCCGACCCAGATCAACCCGGCGTCGAGCACGGCCTGCGCGAAATCCGCATTCTCGGAGAGGAAGCCGTATCCCGGATGGATCGCCTCGGCGCCGGTCTCCTGAGCCGCCGCAATGATCTTCTCGCCGACCAGATAGCTTTCGGCCGCCGGCGACGGCCCGATATGCACCGCCTCGTCCGCCTCGCGCACATGCAGCGCCCTGGCGTCGGCATCCGAATAAACGGCGACCGTGCGGATGCCGAGCCGCCGCGCGGTGCGGATAATCCGACAGGCGATCTCGCCGCGGTTGGCTATGAGGAGAGAAGTTATCAGACCCATTTTAGTATTTTTCACCATACTCGGCGCGCCGATCATCTCGAGCCTTCTTCTTTCGAGAGATCGGCTCGCGAAGTGGCTCCTCGCGTTTTCGGGGCCCTAACCCTCGCTCGGCCATGAAGCCTTGAAGCGCTAACCCCGCTTCATGAACTTCTTTTGCAATCGAGAGTAATTCTTCAACGGTCACCTCGACCCAATCGGCGCTCAGTTTCCTGCGAGCCTTTTCTTTGAATCGGAACACTTGTCCAGTCTCGGGATGGATCGGGAATGAAGAATGAGCGATCGCATTTCTGCGTTCGATAGCTTCTGTGATCTGATCCAAAATGTCATCCAGATTATCGAGTTCACTAGCGGACGGAGCCTTTAGTTCGTTCAAGGTCCGAATGATGTCATCCTTCAACCGAAAAGGCATCTGAGCGCAAATCGCGATGCTCTCGATGTTATCGATTCCCAGGAGCGCTCCGATGAAGTCTCTCATAACTGCTTCTGTTTCGGTCGCTGATACGACGACTAAGCCAACGGCTCTCAGATAGTCATCGGGGAGATTCGAGGGGTCAAAATCGTAAACTGTCATTCGAAAGCCCCTTACATCCTGAACACGCCAAACGCTGGCCGCTCCGGAATCTCAGCTTCCAGTGTCGCCGCGAAGGCCAGGCCCAGCACATCGCGGGTCTGCGCCGGGTCGATGATGCCGTCGTCCCAGAGGCGGGCGGTGGCGTGCCAGGGATTGCCTTCGTCCTCGTATTTCTGGCGGATCGGGGCCTTGAAGGCTTCGGCCTCGTCCTCGGTCCACTGGTCGGCGTCGCGATGGACGGTGGCGAGGACGCTCGCGGCCTGTTCGCCGCCCATGACGCTGATCCGGCTGTTGGGCCAGGTGAAGAGGAAGCGCGGGCCATAGGCCCGGCCCGCCATGCCGTAATTGCCCGCGCCGAAGCTGCCGCCGATCAGCAGCGTGATCTTGGGGACGGTCGCCGTCGCCACCGCCGTCACCAGCTTCGCGCCATGCTTGGCGATGCCCTCGGCCTCGTATTTGCCGCCGACCATGAAGCCCGAAATGTTCTGCAAAAAGAGCAGCGGGATGCGGCGCTGGCAGGCGAGCTCGATGAAATGCGCGCCTTTCACCGCGCTTTCGGAGAACAACACGCCGTTATTGGCGAGGATGGCGACCGGCATCCCCCAGATATGCGCAAAACCGCAGACCAGCGTCGAGCCGTACAGCGCCTTGAACTCGTGAAACTCGCTGCCATCGACGATCCGCGCGATGATCTCGTGAACATCGTACGGCGCGCGGACATCGTCCGGGATGATGCCGTACAGCTCCTCGGCGTCGAACTTCGGCGCGCGCGGTTCGACCAGCTTGATGCCGGGGTCGTGCGGCGCGTTCAGGGTCGAGACGATATCGCGGACGATGGTCAGCGCGTGCTCGTCATTCTCGGCGACATGATCGACGACGCCGGACTTGCGGCCATGGAGATCGCCGCCGCCGAGATCCTCGGCGCTGATCTCCTCGCCCGTCGCGGCCTTCACGAGCGGCGGGCCGGCGAGGAAGATCGTGCCCTGGTTGCGCACGATCACCGTCTCGTCCGACATTGCGGGAACATAGGCCCCGCCCGCCGTGCAACTGCCCATGACGCAGGCGATCTGCGGAATGCCCTGCGCGCTCATATTGGCCTGGTTGAAGAAGATGCGCCCGAAATGGTCGCGATCGGGGAAGACCTCGGCCTGATGCGGCAGGTTCGCCCCGCCGCTATCGACCAGATAGATGCAGGGAAGCCTATTCTCCTGCGCGATCTCCTGCGCGCGCAGATGCTTTTTCACCGTTATCGGGTAGTAGGTGCCGCCCTTCACCGTCGCGTCGTTGCAGACGATCATGCACTGGCGGCCCGAGACGCGGCCGATCCCGGCGATCATCCCGGCGCCCGGCACCTCGCCGCCATACATGTCGCAGGCGGCCAGCTGACCGATCTCGAGAAAGGGCGAACCCGGATCGAGCAGGCGTTCGACGCGATCCCGCGGCAACAGCTTGCCGCGCGAGACATGCCGTTCGCGATGCTTCTCCGTGCCGCCGAGCGCCGCCTTGGCGACATCGGCGCGCAATTGTTCGACCAGCGCGCGATTATGATCGGCATTGGCGCGAAAGGCGCTGCCGCTGGTGTCGATGGCGGAATCGAGAGTGGGCGCGCTCATGAAAGCCCCTCCCCTTCAGGGGAGGGGTTGGGGTGGGGCTGTCCCCATCGATCAGGCAACGCATCAAGTTTCATCAAAATCTCTTCCAAAACGCCCTCGACATTGCTTCCGGCATCACGGTTCGTAAAGCGCAGGACCGAAAAACCTTGGTTTCGCAATACCGCATCGCGACGTTCGTCCATAGCTCGATCATGCGTATCCCCATCCACCTCGACGATCAGCCCTTTCGACGGACAAAAGAAATCGCAGATATACTGGCCTATCACGGCCTGCCGACGAAATTTGTATCCACCAAGTTGCGAGCGGGATAGCTTGCTCCACAGGGTTTTTTCGAACGGTGTCGGTCGGTTCCTCAAATCACGGGCGCGTTCCAGCATCTCCTGCTCGCTTAACGGCATGCGGTGTTCCCCACCCCAACCCCTCCCCTGAAGGGGAGGGGTTTTTTGAGGCGCCCGCGTATCAAGATTTGCGATTACCCCAATACCAAATCGCATATCCTATCCCGCCTAGGAGAATCGGGGCCATCGTCAAGCCGAATTGGCTATCGCATAGCAGGGTCGGAAGCATCCACGAGGCTCCGCTCTCACAATCGAACACTGGCTTCGCGAAACCAATCCAAAGCCACAAAGCACCGCAGCCGGCCATCCATAGAATTCCAACGACCTTTGCAATGGCCCTCACCCCGCCGCCCCGATCAGTTCGCGCCCGATCAGCATCCGGCGGATTTCGTTGGTGCCCGCGCCGATATCGAGCAGTTTCGCGTCGCGCATGTAGCGCTCCACCGGCCAGTCCTTGGTGTAACCCGCGCCGCCCAGCGCCTGAACGGCTTCGAGCGCGACCTTCACGGCATTCTCGCTGGCGAGGAGGATCGAGCCGGCCGCGTCGAAGCGCGTCGTCTGTCCGGCGTCGCAGGCGCGCGCGACGGCATAGACATAGGCACGCGCGGAATTGAGCGCGACATACATGTCGGCGACCTTGGCCTGCATCAGCTGGAAACTGCCGATCGGCTGGCCGAACTGCTTGCGCTCGCGGACATAGGGCAGCACCACGTCGAGACAGGCCTGCATGATGCCGAGCTGGATCGCGGCGAGCACCGCGCGCTCGTAATCGAGCCCGCTCATCAGCACGCCGACCCCGCCGTTTACCGGGCCCATCACATTTTCGTCGGGCACTTCGCAATCGTTGAAGACGAGTTCGGCGGTGGGGCTGCCGCGCATCCCGACCTTGTCGATCTTCTGGCCGATGCTGAAACCCGGCATGTCCTTCTCGATGAAGAAGGCGGTGATCCCGCCCGATCCCTCGCCGGTCTTCCCATAGACCACGAGCGTATCGGCATGCGACGCGTTGGTGATCCAGAATTTGGTGCCGTTGAGGACATAGCCGCCCTGCACCGCGTCGGCCTTCAGCTTCATGCCGACGACGTCGGAGCCGGCCGCCGCCTCGGACATGGCGAGGCTCCCGACATGCTCGCCCGAGATCAGCTTGGGCAGATATTTCGCCTTCTGCTCGTCATTGCCCCAGCGGCGGATCTGGTTGACGCAGAGAT
>NZ_JBQLZM010000097.1:0-10025 GCF_052168275.1 Parasphingopyxis sp.
GGCCGCGACGCCGACCGGCTGGTGATCGAGATGGGCCAGGATGCCGGGCTCCAGATCGCGCCGGATGTTGCCCAGCGACTGGCCCGCGGCTGCCATGGCGACCGGGCGATCCTGGCGAGCGAGCTCGCGAAGCTCGCGCTCTATCTCGATGCCGCGCCGGACCGGCCGCGGCGGATCGAGCATGACGCGCTCGACGCGCTCGGCGCGAATGCCGACGAAGGCGATCTCACCCGCCTCGCCAACGTCGTGCTGTCGGGCGACTTGCCCGCCCTCGACCGGGAACTCACGCAACTGGCGAGCGAGGGGATGGTCGGAATCCCGCTCCTGCGGGCTATCCTGCGGCGGCTGCTGCTGCTCGCGAAGCTCCGCGCCGAGGTCGAACAGGGCAACAGCGCGCAATCGGTGATCGCCAGGGCGGGCCGCGCGATCTTCTGGAAGGACAAGGCGGTCATCACCGACCAGGTCGAGCGCTGGCACAGCGGCGCGCTGGCGACAGCGATCGAGCGTGCGAGCAACGCCGAACGCGCGCTTAAAAGCACCGGCGGTCCCGGTCTGGTCGCCGCCGACGAGGAACTGTTCGCAATCGCGCGCAAGGCGCGGACACTGCGCTAAGCCATTGTGATCTAGATTTTTTCGCCGGAAAGGCGCTGGCAGATCAGGTCGAGCTGGTCGAGCGAACGATAGGCCACGCTCACCGTTCCCGTTTTGCCGTCATAATCGATCGCAACCGACAGTCCGACCGCCTCGCTGAGCTGGCGTTCGAGCGCGACGATGTCCGCATCGCGCTCGCTCGCCGCCTTTTGCTTGGACCGGACGTCCCCGCCCGGCTTGGCGCGGCGCGCCAACGCTTCGGCGTCGCGCACCGAAAGGCCCTGCGCCGCGATCAGCCGCGCCAACGCTTCGGCGTCGGGCGCGGAGATGATCGCGCGCGCATGGCCCATATCGAGTTCGCCCGACACCACCATCGCACGCACCGCGTCCGGCAGGTCGAGCAGCCGGAGCAGATTGGCCACATGGCTGCGCGACTTGTGAACGAGCCGCGCGAGCGCCGCCTGGCTGTGCCCGAAATCGTCGATCAGCCGCTTATAGGCTTCGGCTTCCTCGATCGCGTTCAGATCCTCGCGCTGGATATTCTCGACCAGTGCGATCTCGAGCGTTTCGGCATCGTCGAAATCGCGAACGATGACGGGGACCTGGTGGAGATGCGCGCGTTGCGCCGCCCGCCAGCGCCGTTCGCCGGCGACGATCTGGAAACCCGCGCCATGCGGCCGGACGACGATCGGCTGGATCATGCCGCGCGCCTCGATCGAACGTGCCAGCTCGCCAAGCGCCTCCTCGTCGAAATGGCGGCGCGGCTGGTCCGGATGCGGCGCGATCTTGCCGACCGGCGCCATCTGCACGGCGCCCTCGTCCGGCGCGGCGGTGACCGACGCTTCCTTCTCGACCTCGCCCATGAGCGCCGAAAGGCCGCGACCGAGACCGCTGGGCTTCTTTCGGGCCGGTGCCTTTTTGCTGCTGGTCTTACCGTCGGTCATAGGCCTCTCTCTCAGGCGGCTTTCGCCTTTTTGGGCAGTCGGGCGATGGTTTCGCGCGCGAGCGCCATATAGGCCTCCGAACCCGGGCAGCGATAATCGTAGATCAGCGCCGGCAGGCCGTGGCTCGGCGCCTCGGACAGGCGGACATTGCGCGGAATCACCGTCTTGAACACGAGCTTGCCGAGCACCGCGCGGACATCTTCGGCCACCTGGCCCGACAGATTGTTGCGCCGATCGTACATGGTGAGGACGACGCCGAAGATCGATATATCGGGATTGAAGCGTTCTCGCACCCGCTCAACCGTCTGCAAAAGCTGGCTCAGTCCTTCCAGCGCGAAGAATTCGCACTGCAGCGGCACGAGCAGCGACGGGGCAGCGACGAGCGCGTTGATCGTCAGCAGGCCCAGCGAGGGCGGGCAATCGATAAGGCAGATATCCCAACGGCCGGCGGGCGCGTCGGCGAGCGCCATGTTGAGGCGCTCCGTGCGCGCTTCATAGTCGACAAGCTCGATCTCCGCGCCGGACAGGTCGACCGTGGCAGCCACGACATCGAGCCGCGGAACGCGCGAAGCGATCGCCGCCTCTTCCACAGTCGCCTCGCCGGTCAGCAGGTCGTAGCTCGACAGCCGCCGCTGATCGTGGGTGATCCCAAGGCCGGTCGACGCGTTCCCTTGGGGGTCGAGATCCAGCAGCAGGACCTTCCAGCCCGAAGCCGCCAGCGCAGTTGCGAGATTGATCGCCGTCGTCGTCTTGCCAACCCCGCCCTTCTGATTGGCAATCGCGATGCGGATCATGAACGTCTCCCGGGCCTCACGTTACGCGCCGTGACGATGAAAGCGCGTTCATCGGTCAGACTCGGCACAAGCGCGAAATCACCCTGCCATGTTCGCCGCGCCTCTTCCAGTTCTTCTTGCGCGCTTTTGCCCTTTGGCAAGAGCCATTGCGTTTCGGCGTGCGAAAAACGGTGCGAAAGGGCGAGGAGCTTCGGCAGCGGGGCGAAGGCGCGCGCGGTTATGACGTCATGGGGCGCGGTATCGACGCGCTCGAGTTTCCGGCCCTCGATGCGCACACGCGACCCCAGATCGAGCCGTTCGCGGGCCAGTTGGAGAAAGGCGATGCGGCGCGCGCGAACCTCCACCAGCGTCATGTCCATTTCGCCGATGATCGCCAACACGATGCCCGGCAAGCCCGGCCCCGAGCCCAAGTCCATCCAGCGTCCGTTCTGCTGCGCCCGCGATACGAGGCCGAGCAGCTGCGCCGAATCCCGGATATGGCGATCCCAGAGGCTTTCGATCGTAGAAGCAGAAATCAGGTTTTGATGCCGGGACTCGTCGAGCAACAGGGCGACGAACAGATCGAGCCGTTCCAGTGTTTCACGTGAAACATCCAGGCTCTCCGTCATCCATTTCTTGACGTCGCGTGCATCCATCGCCGTCAGGCAGCGCGCTTGCGGGAATGAACGAGAATGGCGGCAAGGGCGGCGGGCGTGATTCCGCGAACGCGGCCCGCTTCGCCGAGCGTGGCCGGGCGGGCGCGCTCCAGCCGCTCGACCATCTCGTTCGAGAGGCCCGCGATCGACGCATAGTCGAGCGTGACGGGTATCGGAACCCGCTCGTCCGCGTTAACCCGCGCAATCTCGCCGGCCTGGCGATCGAGATAGGGCGCATAGCGGACGTCCTCTATGGCCTCGTCGATTATCGCCTCAGCGACCCGTTCGAGCCGCGGATCGATCGCGCGCAGCATCCGCGCATCGGCGCCGGGAAGCCTGAGCCACTCGGCCAGGGTTCGGGTTTCGCGATGCTGGCCGATCGGCAGTCCGGCGCCTTCGATCCGGTCGGCGGCGATACGCCGCCCGATGGCATCGTCGACGATCGCCCGTTGCGCGGTTCTTTCCGCCACAAGCCTCTTCCGGTCGTCGCCGAGGGAGTTCCACGCCGCCGCCTTGTCCGACAGCCGCGTGACCGCATTGTCCGCCCGCAACCGCAGACGATATTCGGCACGCGCCGTCAGCATCCGATAGGGTTCGGTCACGCCCTGCAGGACGAGATCGTCGATCATCACGCCGATATAGCTGTCGTCGCGATCGAACCTGACCGGCTCCCGATCGAGCGCGCAGCGCGCCGCGTTGATGCCGGCCACGAGGCCCTGCGCCGCCGCCTCTTCATAGCCCGTCGTGCCATTGATCTGTCCGGCGAGATAAAGGCCGGACATCGTCCGGACGCCGAGATCATGGTCGAGAATGCGCGGATCGACATGGTCATATTCGACCGCGTAGCCGGGCTGCGCGATCTCCACGCGCTCTAGCCCGTCGATGGTGCGGAGGAAGTCGAGCTGGACGTCGGCCGGAAGCGATGTCGAGATCCCGTTCGGATATACATTGGGATCGTCCAACCCTTCGGGCTCGAGGAAAATCTGGTGTCCGTCGCGATCGCCGAACCGATGGATCTTGTCCTCGATCGACGGACAGTAGCGCGGTCCCTGTCCCTGGATCTCGCCGGAGAACAGAGGTGACCGGTCGAGCGCGCCGCGGATGATATCGTGCGTACGCCGGTTCGTGCGGGTGATCGCGCAAAAGACTTGCGGGTTGATCCGCCGCTCCGTTGCGAACGCCATAGTCCAGCCGTCCCCGTCCGACGGCTGGATCTCGAGACCCGCCCAATCGATGGTCCGTCCGTCGAGGCGGGGTGGAGTCCCGGTCTTGAGCCGCGCCATCGGCAGTTCGGCCGCTTGGAGCTGCTCGGCGAGCGCGGTCGCGGCGCGCTCGCCAACCCGGCCACCGGCCCGGTTATCCATTCCGAAATGGAGCTTTGCGCCGAGAAACGTCCCCGTGGCCAGAACAACCGAGGACGCGGCGATCGCCCTCCCGCCACCATCGAGGACGAGGCCGCGGACGGTCCGGCCGTCGTCCGACAGATCGAGCGCCGTCGCTTCGCCCTCGACAATCTCGAGCAACGGCTCTCCGGCCAACATCTCATGGATCGCGTTGCGGTAGAGCGTGCGGTCGGCCTGAATCCGCGGACCCCGGACGGCGGCTCCCTTGCTGCGGTTGAGCATCCGGTAATGAATCGCGGCGGCGTCCGACGCGCGGCCGATCATTCCGTCGAACGCGTCCACCTCGCGGACCAGATGCCCTTTTCCGAGGCCCCCGATCGCCGGATTGCAGGACATCGCCCCGATCATGTCGCGCCGCATCGAGACGAGCGCCGTCCGCGCGCCGATCCGCGCCGCCACCGCCGCCGCCTCGCAGCCGGCATGGCCGCCGCCCACGACGATCACGTCGTATCGCTCGCTGGTCCCGTTTTCTGCCATGGCGCGCCTTTATCAGGGCGGTTCGGCGAGTCCAAGATGTTTCACGTGAAACACCCGCCGCTACTTCCCGATGCAGAACCGCGCGAACAAGGCGTCGAGCATGTCCTCCACGCCGCCCCGGCCGCTCAGCCGGTCGAGCACGGATCGCGCCTGACGGATCGCTTCGACGAGCAAAATCCAGTCTCCCGCCGCCGCATCCTCCAGCGCCGCCACAGATTCGCGCAGCGCCTGGCGCTGCCGGTGATTGAGCGCGAGCTGGTCCTCGCGGGGCAGCATCGCGCGGGCACGCTCCAGCAGCAGCGCCCTCAGCTCCTCCATTCCCCGCCCGGTCTCCGCCGATATGGCGAGCGCCGCAGCCCCCGGCCTCGTCTCCCGGCCCGGTTCGTCCGCGCGCGGATGAAGGATCACGACATCGCCCCCCTCGGGCGCCGCGCCGGGTTCCCCTAGCCACAAGACGATATCGGCTGTCTCCGAGGTGCGCCGCGCGCGCTGCACCCCCTCGTCCTCAACCGCGTCCCCGCTTTCGCGCAGTCCGGCCGTATCGCTGAAAAGGAAGGCGAGGCCGTCCATCTCGACCGGCGCCTCGATCACGTCGCGGGTCGTCCCTGCGGTCGGCGAGACGATTGCGGCCTCGCGCGCGACCAGGGCATTGAACAGCGTCGACTTGCCGGCATTGGGCGGTCCCGCGAGCGCAACGCGAATTCCGTCCCGAAGCCGCTCGGCCGGCGGAACGGCGAGGACGGCCAGAATTTCACCGTGAACATCGCGAACGTGATCGAGCGCGAACGTTTCGTCATTCTCCTCGACATCGCCCTCGTCGGAGAAATTGAGCACCGCTTCAAGCCGCGCCTCGGCCATCAGCAGGCGTTCGCGCCAGCCGGCGATATGCCGCGCCAGCCCGCCTTCGGCCATCGCAAGCGCATGGCGGCGCTGGCTTTCGGTTTCTGCCGCCAGCAGATCGGCCAGCCCTTCGGTCTCCGACAGATCCATGCGTCCGTTCAGAAAGGCGCGGCGGGTGAATTCTCCGGCTTCGGCCGCCCGCAACCCCGGCATCGCCGCCAACATATCGAGGAGTTTCGCGACCACTGCGCGGCTTCCGTGAACGTGAAATTCCGCCATATCCTCGCCGGTCGCGGTATCGGGACCGGGAAACCAGAGTACGAGCGCCCGGTCGACCGGTTCGCCGTCTTCAGGGCTCCGCACCAGCGCGAGCGATGCCCGGCGCGGCGCGAACGTCCGGCCGGTCAGCGCCTCGAGCGCCTGGCCGCTTAGGGCCCCACTCAGCCGGATGATCGCGATCGCGCTCGGCAACCCGGCCGTCGACAGCGCAAAGATCGTCGCGCCGTCGTCCCCGGTCAACGCCATGGCATGTGCGTCACTTCTTCGCGCCGCCGATCTGGTCGAAGAAGCGCGTCCACATCGAAAGCCCCGCCTCGCTCATCGGGCCCCAGCTGCGCATCAGCTTCTCGATCGTGTCGGGCGTGATCCCTTCCTCCATCGTCTCCTTCATCTTGTCGAGATAGAGGTCGTGCACGGGCGTGAGGTCCGGCAGCCCCAGAAAGCGGCGCGCCTCCTCGGGCGTGCAATCGACATCGACGGTGACTTTCATTGGGCGCTCCTTAGCTGCTGGCCGCAAAATGCTGGCCTTTCCATACGCAATGCGCGAAACCCCGTCCATGACCTGCCATATTATTGCCAGCCCGATCGGCGCCATCGCGCTTTCGGCCAGCGATGATGCGCTGGTATCGGTCAATATGCTCGGCGAGACGGCCGAGCCCGACACGACCGACCATCGCCTGCTCAGGGAAGCCGCCCGCCAGATCCAAGCCTATTTCGCCGGCGAGCTGCTCCGGTTCGACCTGCCGCTCGCGCCCGCCTCGACCAGGCGCGGCAACGAATTGCGCGCCGCCGTCATGGCGATCCCCTATGGCGAGGTGCAAAGCTATGGCGAGGTCGCGCGCCGCGCCGATTCCGGGCCGCGCGCCATCGGCCGGGTGTGCAGCCACAATCCCCTGCCGCTGGTCGTGCCCTGCCATCGCGTGATCGCGGCGGGCGGAAAGATCGGCTATTATTCGGGCGGCGCGGGCATATCGACCAAGCGTTTTCTTTTGACACACGAGAACAGGCAGGAGACCAGCCCATGGGCAGCATGACCAAAATCCCGACACTGAGCGGCGGCGAGATGTTCGGCGCCTATCGCGCCGCGCCGGACAGCGAGGCGACGGCCGCGATCATCGTCATCCAGGAGATTTTCGGCGTGAACCCGGGCATTCGCGCCAAGTGCGACCATTGGGCGAGCCAGGGCTATCTCGCCCTCGCGCCCGATCTCTTCTGGCGGCTGAAACCCGGCGTCGAGCTCGATCCGGATGTCGAAAGCGAGTTCCAGACCGCGCTCGATCTGATGGGCAAATTCGATCAGAACCAGGGCGTGCGCGATATCGAGGCCACGATCCATGCCGCCCGCGACGAGATCGGCGGCGAGACGCGCGCCAAGGTCGGCTGCGTGGGTTACTGCCTGGGCGGCCGACTCGCCTTCATGACCGCCGCTCGCACCGATATCGATGCGAGCGTGGGCTATTACGGCGTCGGCATCGACGGCCTGCTCGGCGAGAAGCACGCGATCGCGCATCCGCTGATGCTCCATATTCCGACCGCCGACGGATTCGTCCCCGCCGAGGCGCAGGCCGCGATGCACGAGGGGCTGGACGACCACCCGAAGGTCACGCTGCACGACTATGAAGGGCTCGACCACGGCTTCGCGACCGAATTCGGCAATCGCCGGAACGACGAGGCGGCCAGGCTTGCCGACAGCCGGACCGAAGCCTTTTTCGCGGACCATCTCGGATGAGCGCCGATCCCCGCCTGCAGCGCTGGCTCGATCATATGGAGGGAGACCGGAGCGTCGACAGCCTTCGTCCGCTGCTCGCCGAGGACGCGACCTTTCATTCCCCCGTCGTCCACACGCCGCAGCGGGGCATCGACCTCACGACGGCCTATCTGAGCGCCGCCGACACCGTATTCGGCAATGGCAGCTTCGACTATGTGCGGATGATCGTCGACGGCGACGATGCGATGCTCGAATTCACCGCCGAACTCGACGGAATCCATATCAACGGCGTCGATATCATCCACTGGAACGCGGACGGCCTGATCGACGATTTCAAGGTCATGGTCCGGCCGCTGAAAGCGATCAACATGCTCTGGAAGATGATGGCCGCCCAACTCGAGAAACAGGCGGGCTGACCGGTTAACCCTTGTCATTCAACGGCTATTCACCCGGTTCGATCCACCCGAAGACCATGATGATGCGTGTTCTCGTCCTGATTCTCGCGCTCTGCGCGGCAACCGCCAGTCCGGCGCAGCGCGTCACCAGCCTTTCCATCGCAACCCCGTGGCTCGGCCTGCCCCAGGTCGATGTCACGCTCAACGGCACCATCGATGCGCGCTTCATCGTCGATACCGCCGCCAGCGAAACGATACTGACCGACGAGACGATCGCGCGGCTCGGACTGGCAGGGCGCGGCGAACCGGCCGAACTCGCGGGCGCCACGGGCAACAGCGCCATCGAATATTTCGAGCTGGCCAGCCTCCGGCTCGGCGCGCGCGAATATCGCCGGCTCGGCGCGTACAGCTTTCCGCGCCTCGCCGCGCCGGTCGAGGCGGACGGGCTGATCGGCGCCGACATATTGCGGCAGCATGTCGTGGAGTTCGACCTGCCCGGCCAGCGGCTGCGCCTGTTCGACCGACGCGCCGACTTTTTGCGGGGCGCGAGCGGCTGGATGGTCGTCCCGTTCCACGAGCGCGCCGACGGCCTGCTGATCGTCCCGGTCTCGGTCGGCCGGGTCCGGATGCCCGCGCTGTTCGACACCGGCGCCGTCCAGAACATCGTCAATCGCGAAGCCGCGCGCCGGCTGGGGTTGCGGCTCTTTCCCGACAGCGATTCCCGGGAGGCGATCACCGGCGCGTCCGGCCATGTGCAGGATATGAACCAGATCGAGATCAGCCGGTTCCGGATCGGCGACATGGGCTTCGGTAACTCGCGCGTCGGCATCACCGATCTCGCGGTCTTCGACACGCTGGAGATCGGCCGCGGCCCGGCGATGCTGTTGAGCGCCGACGTTCTCGCCGACCGGCGCTTCATCATCGACTATCCGCGCAACCGGTTGCTGATCGCGCGCGACCCGAGCTAGCCGAACAGCGTCATCAAGCCGATCTCGGGGTCGATCGTGCCTTCGTAGATCATCCGCACGGCGACCCAGAGGATGACCAGCAGCCCGATATAGGCGATCCATTTGTAGCGCTCGATATAGCGCGCGATGATATTGGCTGCGAGGCCCATCAACGCCACCGACAGCAACAGCCCGATGACGAGAATGCCCGGATGTTCGCGCGCCGCGCCGGCGACGCCGAGTACATTGTCGAGGCTCATCGACACGTCGGCGGCGGTCACGGCCCAGACCGCACCCCAGAAGCTGCGCGCGGGTTTCAGGCCCGAATGTTCGTCGCCCTCGATCTCCGCCGAGCCCGTGGATTCGCCCTCATGGCGCAGCTCGCGCCAGAATTTCCAGGAGACCCAGAGCAGCAGCAGGCCGCCCGCGAGAATCAGTCCGACAATGCCGAGCAAGACGCTGACGATCAGCGCGAAGAAGATGCGCAACACGAGCGCCGCGCCGATGCCGATCAGGATGACCTTGCGGCGTTGCTCCGCCGGCAGGCCGCCCGCGAGCGCGCCGACGACGATCGCATTGTCCGCCGCAAAGACGAGATCGATGAGCACCACCTGGCCGAACGCCGCCAGGGCGGCGGGCTCGTCCAGGTTGGAAAAGTCATGGATGATCGCCCGCCAGATTTCGGCCGGCGAACCGAGTCCGCCCTGTGCCGCATCGCTGGCGATATGGATCAGGGAAAAGAGATCGATCATCGGTCGGACACGGTTCCCTTCGTCCTACTGGTTCATCGAGTCGAAGAAATCCTCGTTGGTCTTCGAATCCTTCATCTTGTCGAGCAGGAACTCCATCGCATCGACCGTGCCCATCTGCATGAGGATCCGGCGCAGGACCCACATCTTGGCGAGATTGTCCTTGTCGACGAGCAGTTCCTCCTTGCGCGTGCCGGACTTGCCGACATCGAGCGCCGGGAAGATGCGCTTGTCGGAGACCTTGCGGTCGAGCACGATTTCCG
>NZ_JBQLZM010000098.1:0-9682 GCF_052168275.1 Parasphingopyxis sp.
AGCTTGCCGGATTCCGGGTCGCGATAGAGATGCGCGTAGAGCGGGCCGATCAGGCCGTAATCGCCGATCGAGGGGCGGGAGCCGAGCAGATAGTCGTGCGCGGCAAAATGCGCGTCGAGTTCGGCCAACAGCGCTTCATAGCTCGCTTCGACGCCGGGAACGGTTTCCGGCGTGATGCCGAGCGCCGGGACGAACCCCTTGAAACGGGCGCCGTTCTCGCGGCCCTTCGCGTTCTGCTCCTCCGGCGTTCCGTCCGGCAGGGCGACCTTGCCGAACTCGCCATAGACCCAGTCCTCGTTATAGTTCCAGCGATAGTGCATCGCCGGGATCACCAGCCACTCGTCGCCGTAAAGTTCGAACAGCAGCGCGACGAGCCGCTGCACGGGGCCGTCCGGATAGACGGACGGGCCTTCGGTCCGCTCCTCGAAATAATCGATGATGCAGGTCGTATCCTGGAGGATCGTTCCGTCGTCGGTCTCGACCACCGGCATGACCGGCCGCCCGACATTGGGGATGATCACGCCCTTCATGATATCCGGCGTCGGCAGTACCTCGCGATAATCGATATGCTTCCAGTCGAGATAGGCGCGGGCCTTCCCGGAATAGAGCGAGGGCGGCGCGCCGTAGAGGATATGGGTCACGGTCAGCCGCGTCCGCGATACGGCGCGACGCCCTGATCGGGCAGCCACAGGCCTTCGGGCGGCGGACCCGATTGCCAGAAGACGTCGATCGGAATGCCGCCGCGCGGATACCAGTAGCCGCCGATGCGCAGCCATCGCGGTGCTATCTCGTCGAACAGCCTCTTGCCGATGCCGACCGTGCAATCTTCGTGGAATGCCCGATGGTTACGGAAGCTTCCGAGAAACAGTTTTAAAGATTTGCTCTCAACGATCGTCTCGCCCGGCGCATAATCGATGACGAGATGCGCGAAGTCCGGCTGGCTCGTGACCGGGCACAGCGAGGTGAATTCCGGGGCGGCGAAGCGCACGAGATACAGTTCGCCCGGCCGGGGGTTCGGAACATAATCGAGCATCGCCTCTTCGGGCGAGGACGGGAGTGCGGACGTCTTGCCGAGATGCGTGGGTTTCATGGCCGCTCGTCTAGTCGATTTGCCGCTTCATGTCATTCCCGCCGCTCGGTTCATCGGCGATTAACCTGCATCCGGCTTGGGCTGGGTCGATATCGTGCATGGAACGGGATAGACCCGGCGCGTATTGATGCTCCGGAACAGGATAGGGACGCGACCGTTGCGACGGCTTTTGGGATATGGATTGGCATGCGCGATCGGGGCGGCCCTGCCGACCGCCGATGCGCCCGCGCAGCAGGCGGACGATACCGAGGCGGTCGCCCGGCAGGCGCCGGTATTCGACCTGCCGGCCGGCCGGCCGCGCGAGCGGCCGCAACCCGATGTCCAGGGTCCGCGGGCGCCGGGCGTCCCGCCACCCCGCCTCATCGGCGAGGACGACAATGCCGCTCCGTCGCAAACCCCGCCCGTCCAAGTCGCGCCGATCGTCACGCCGCCGCCCGATACGGCGCCGGCGACGACCGACGCGCGACCGGCAGCGGCCCGGACTTCGCCATCCGCGCCGCCCGTAACGGTCTCGCAGGATCCGGCCGTCCAGCCCGATGCCATTCCCGCCGGTCCGCCTCCGGTCGCATCCTCCGAACGCGCCTCGCCGCCGGTCGCTGCCACGGCGGAACGAACGACGCCGCCCGCGACGACGACCGGCGATCCGGTGCAATCGCCATGGTGGCTATGGCTGGCCGGTCTGCTCATACTGCTCGCTTTCGTGGCGGCGGTGCCCGTCATGCGCGCCCGTCTGTCGCGGCAATCGGAAGGGGCCTCCGAACCCGCTCCGCTGCTGCGCACATCGCCGGAACCTGAGGCGGAGCCGGACCCCGCCCCCGAACCCGTGGCGCCGCCGCCGGTATCCGCAGCGCCTGCCGTGCCGGCCGGCAGTGCCCCGCGTGCCGAGGGAGAGGCCCCCACGCGCATCGAAATCGATTTCCAGCCGCTGATGGCGCGCCTGTCGACGCTCGGCCTGACGCTCGGCTATCGGCTCCGGCTCCACAATATCAGCGACGAGCCGCTCCGCGATGTGTCGGTCCGGCTCGGTATTCGCTGTGCCGATAATTCGGCGCTGAATGCGGCCGCCGATGCGCCGGCGCCCTGTCTGGTGGTGGACACGCTCGAAGCCGGCGCGACGCAGACGCATAGCGGCGAAATCCGCCTCGACCCGCAAACCTTCCGGCCGCTGCAATCGCAGGGCAAGCCGATGCTGGTCCCGATCGTCGACATGATGCCGCGTTATCGCGACGCCGACGGCGTCGTGCACGAGATGCACGCCACGATGCTGGTCGGACGCGAATTGAAGCCGCCGCGGCCCAAGATGCAGCCCTTCTGGCTCGAGCGCGGCTTCGGCCAGTTCGGCGCGCTGGGTTGCCGGATGCTGAGCGTCAAGACCGCCTGACCGTTCGGACGGGTTGACGCTCGGAGTGCGCCGGGCGAACCGGGCCAGATGTCGGAACGCGGCCCCATCCTGATCCCGATCCTGGGCGACCAGTTGTGCCGGAGCCTGTCCTCGCTCGACGGCGTCGAGCCGGACGACGCCGTGCTGCTGCTGATGGAGCTGGACGAGGAGACCGGCTATGTCCGCCACCACAAGGCCAAGATCGCCTTCATCCTCGCCGCGATGCGCCATCACGCCGGGGATATGCGTTCGCGCGGCTGGACGGTCGACTATGTGAAACTCGACGATCCAGACAATAGCGGCAGCTTTTCCGGGGAGGTGGCGCGCGCCGTCGAGCGCCATGCGCCGTCGCGGATCCGCGTCACCGAAGCGGGCGAATGGCGGGTCCGGGCGATGCTCGAAGACTGGGAGGAGAAGTTCGGGATCCCGGTCGAAATCTGTCCCGACGCCCGCTTTCTCTGCGATCACCGGGAATTCGGGAACTGGGCCGAAGGCCGCAAGCAGCTGCGCATGGAATATTTCTACCGCGAGATGCGCCGGAAAACCGGGCTGCTCATGGATGGCGACGATCCCGAAGGCGGCAAGTGGAATTACGACCGGGACAATCGCAAGCCGGCCGATCCCGATCTCTTCCTGCCCAAGCCGATCGCCTTCCGCCCCGACGAGACGACCCGGGCCGTGCTCGACCTGGTCGCCGAGCGCTTCGCCGATCATCCGGGCAGCCTCGACCATTTCCGGTTCGCGGTGACGCATGAGGAGGCGCTGCGCGCGCGCCGCCATTTCCTCGACGAATGCCTGGCCCGTTTCGGCGACTATCAGGACGCGATGCTGACCGGTGAGCCCTTTCTCTACCACTCGCTCCTGTCGCCGTATCTGAACGTCGGCCTGCTCGATCCGCTCGACCTGTGCCGCGAGGCGGAAAAGAAATACCGGGACGGCGAGGCGCCGCTCAACGCGGTCGAGGGCTTCATCCGCCAGATCATCGGCTGGCGCGAATATGTGCGCGGCATCTATTGGCGCGAGGGGCCGGACTATGCCGAGCGCAACTTCCTCGGCGCCGCGCGCGACCTGCCCGATTTCTACTATTCGGGCGAGACCGACATGCACTGCCTTTCCGAGGCGATCGGCCAGACGCTCGACCATGCCTATGCCCATCATATCCAGCGGCTGATGATCACCGGCACGTTCGGGCTCCTCGCCGGCATCGATCCGCACCAGCTCCATATCTGGTATCTCGAAGTCTATGCCGACGCCTATGAATGGATCGAACTGCCCAACACGCTCGGCATGAGCCAGTTCGCCGATGGCGGGCTGCTGGCCTCGAAGCCCTATGCGGCGTCGGGCAATTACATCAACAAGATGTCCGACTATTGCGGCCATTGCCGCTACGACGTGAAGGCGAGGACGGGCGAGGACGCCTGTCCGTTCAACGCGCTGTACTGGGACTTTCTCGCCCGGAACGAGGACAAGCTCCGCGGCAATCGCCGCCTCGCCATGCCGTACCGGACATGGGAGAAAAAGGCGAAGGGCGAGAAAATCGCGTTGAGAAACAGCGCGCGGGCTTTTCTGGAATCCCTCGACTAGCCCGGCCCCCAAAGCTAAGGATTGGGGGACTCGAAAACCCAGGCAGGAAATACGCACATATGGACATGCTCGTCTCGACCGAATGGCTCGCCGGAGAATCGGGGGCAAGCGATCTGCACATCATCGACGCGACGCAGTTCCTCCCCGATGCCGGCCGCGATGCGAAGGCCGAATATGGCTTCGAGCATATCCCAGGCGCCGTGTTCCTGGACCTGGAAGAGGTGCGCGACACGTCCAATCCCATTCCCGGCATGCTGCCGTCCGCCGAGAAATTCGCGAGCCGGATGCAGTCGCTCGGGATCGGCGACGGCAGCCGCATCGTGATCTACGACAATTCGCCGCTCCACAGCGCGGCGCGCGCCTGGTGGATGACGAAAGACGTCTTCGGCGCGCACAATGTCGCGGTGCTCGATGGCGGGCTCGCCAAATGGAAGGCCGAGGGCAATCCGGTCGAGCAGGGCAAGCAGCAGGTCCGCCACCGGCATTTCACGCCCTTCCATGACGACAGTTCGGTGCGCGATCTGGCGGCGATGAAGGCGCTGGTCGGATCGGACGACACCGAGATCGTCGATGCGCGGCCGGAAGATCGCTTCCGGGGCGAAGAGCCCGAGCCTCGGCCCGGCGTCGAACCGGGCCATATTCCCGGCTCCAAGAATGTCCCGCACGCCACCCTGTTCAACGAGGACGGGACATGGAAGCGCGGCGACGAACTGAAGGCGGCGTTCGAGGCGGCGGGCGTCGATCTCGAAAAGCCGATGGTGACGACCTGCGGCGGCGGCACGACGGCCGCGGTGCTGCTGTTCGGCGCCAAGCTGCTCGGCAAGACCGATGTCGCGCTGTATGACGGCAGCTGGGCCGAATGGGGCAGCCAACCCGATACCGAAAAAGCGACGGGAGCCGCGTGAGCGGCGGCAAATCGGATACCGAGCTGCCGACGCGCCTGGTTACCGGCGGCCGGCGCAGGGAATGGACGGGCGCCGTCGTCAATCCGCCGGTCTGGCGGGCGAGCACCCATCTTTATGACAGCGTCGCCGATCTGCGCGCCGGCAAGGCGAACAACGAAGACGGCCGCTTCTTCTACGGCCGGCGCGGATCGCCCACCCAATGGGCGCTGGCCGAAGCGCTGACCGGGATGGAGCCCGGCGCGCACGGGACGATGCTGTTTCCCTCGGGCGTGGCGGCGATCGCCTGCGCGCTGCTCGCCGTGCTCCGGCCCGGAGACGAGCTGCTGATGGCCGACAGCAGCTATGATCCCACGCGCAGCTATGCCGAGGCCTTTCTCGGAAAATGGGGCGTCGAGACGCGCTATTACGATCCGCTGGTCGGCGCCGGCATCGCCGAGCTGATCTGCGACCGGACCCGCGCGATCCTGATGGAAAGCCCGGGCAGCCTGACCTTCGAGGTTCAGGACGTGCCGGCAATCTGCGCCGTGGCGAAGGAACGCGGGATCGCGACGCTGCTCGACAATACCTGGGCGGCCTCCTACTTCTTCCGCGCCATCGAGCATGGCGTCGATATCGCGATCCTGGCGGGCACCAAATATATCGTCGGGCATAGCGACGTGATGCTCGGTTCGGTGACCACCCATGAGAAATACTGGACGCGCGTTCGGCGGACCGCGCAGCAGCTCGGCCAGATCGTGTCGCCCGACGACGCCTATCTGGCATTGCGCGGTCTGCGCACGCTCGACGTCCGGATGCGCCAGCACCAGGATGGCGGGCTCGCGGTCGCGCGATGGCTGGCCGATCAGCCGCAGGTCGCGCGCGTGCTGCACCCGGCATTGCCGGATTGCCCGGGCCACGAATGCTGGCGGCGCGATTTTTCCGGCGCCGCGGGATTGTTCTCCTTCGTGCTGAACGGAGGCGATGACGCGGCGGTCGGCGCGCTGATCGACGATCTCGCCCTGTTCGGCATCGGCTACAGCTGGGGCGGCTATGAGAGCCTCGCTTTGCCCGTCGACCCGACGCCCGACCGGACGGCCACCCGCTGGGAAGCCGAGGGACCGCTGGTGCGCCTCAATATCGGTCTCGAGGCTCCCGACGACCTGATCGCCGATCTTGCGAAGGGGCTGGAAAGATACGAGAAGGCCGCATGCAGGAAATAATCGCACTGCTGACGAGAGCGGGCATTCCGCTGCCTGCCGACCTCAACTGGCTCGCCGCCATCATCGGCTTCTCCATTGTCGGCGTCGGCATGGCGCTGGGCTGGGTGATCAGCCGGCTGGCCGGCCGGCATCTGCGCGGATTCTGGGAACGGGTCGCCGGCGAGCGGGCCGAAGGCCTGGCCGACCGCATGATCCGGATCATCTATCACGGATCGGTGTCGATCGTTCTCGCGATCGCCTTCTTCGCGATGGACTGGTGGACCTTCACGGATCTCATCATCGGGGCAGGCTGGGGCCTGTGCGCCGGCTATCTGGTCTGGCACATCGTCCGTGCGACCAATTTTGCGCGCTGGATCGCTTTGGCGGCCGGAGTTTTCACCTTCGCCGTGATCCTCAGCAACGCGGTCGGGGGGCTGGAGCGCGTCTCCTTCGTTCTCGACCGGATCGGCGTGACGGTCGGCGACAACCGGATTTCGCTTCTCACGGTGCTGGTCATTGCGATCACCGCGCTGGCCCTGTTTGCGGTCGTGCGCATCATCCGCCGGATCGTGAGCCATTCGATCCAGCGGTCGAGCGGTCTCGATCCAGCGCAAAAGCTGCTCGCCGACAAGCTCGCGCTGATCGCGATCGTCGTCGCCGCCTTCTTCATCGGCATCGACATTCTCGGCATCGACCTGACCGCACTCGCCTTCTTCTCCGGCGCGCTGGGTCTCGCGGTCGGCTTCGGCATGCAGAAGACCTTCGGCAACCTGATCGCCGGCATCATCCTGCTCATGGACCGCTCGATCAAGCCGGGCGACGTAATCGCGGTCGGGGAGAGCTTCGGCTGGGTCAACAAGATCGGCGTGCGCGCGGTTTCGATCATCACGCGCGACGGCAAGGAACATCTGATCCCGAACGAGAATTTGATGACCGAAGAGGTGGAGAACTGGTCCTATTCCAGCCTCGAAGTGCGCGTCCATATCGAGGTCGGCGTGTCCTACAATTGCGACATCCGGCTCGCCCAGGAAATCATGGTCGAGGCGGCGCTCGACTGTAAGCGCGTGCTCAAAAGTCCCAAACCCAATATCTGGCTCACGGAGTTCGGGGACTCCTCGGTCAATTTCGATGTCCTGGTCTGGATCAAGGACCCCGAAAGCGGCGTGGGGAATGTCCGTTCGGACATCCTCAACCGCATCTGGTGGAAGTTCAAGGAACACGATATCGAGATCCCGTTCCCGCAGCGCGACCTCCATATCCGCGACTGGCCCGATGGCAAGCCGAAGGCGCTGGGCGGAGACGGCGTCGCAAAGCCGGAGCCTGCGAAAACCGAAAAAGGCTAGAGTCCGGCGAAACGGCCCAGCTGGACGATGCGCCGGCGCAGATAGCGCGCCAGTTCCTCGGCTGCGGCGGAGCTATCCCCGCCCTTGCCGATCAGGGCTTGCGCGCCCGCCGTCGCGGCGACCGTCGCCTCGTCGGCCACCCTGTCGAATCCTTTTCTGGCGATGCCCGGGATGGTGTCGAAGGCCTGGCAAAGCGCGATTTCGTCCGGAACTTCGAGCGAGCCGGATCGGTCCGCGGCCATTTGTTCGACGACGCCCAATACGGCGTAGAGCTGCGGAATCCGGTCGAGACCCGCCGATCCGCCGGCTTGCGTTGCAATCTCTCTGTGCGCGGTCATCGCTGATATCTCTCCATCGCCATCGGCAGTATCGCACCAAGCCGCTAATATTTGGCTAAGCGCATTGCGCTGCACCAATCATGTTGCAGCGCAGCAACATTCTCTATCCTTTTTACGACAATCTTTGAAATATCGTTGTGTGCAGGTGCGAAAATATGCATCATCCCAATCAATCGCTTCATCGGTCCGCCCTCTACGAGGGTTAGAGATTGAGGGGTGCGCAGGGACGAATAGAACCGTATTCGAACGAAAAGGAACTATTATGCGCACCTCGATTTTCGGCCTTGCCCTCCTCGCAACCACCGCGTTGGCCGTGCCCGCCCAGGCCGAAGAACTCGGCGGCGGCTTCAGCGTCTCGGGCAATGCCGCGCTCGTCACCGACTATCGGTTCCGCGGCGTGTCCTTCTCGGACGAGGACATCGCCATCCAGGGCGGCATCGATCTCGAGCATGACAGCGGCTTCTATGTCGGCACCTGGGCATCCTCGATCGAGGACAGCCCGGTCTTCGGCCATACCGAACTCGATATCTATGCCGGCTGGTCGGGCGAGATCACCTCGGGGCTGACGCTCGACGTCGGCGTTCTCGCCTATATCTATCCGAACGGCAATGTCGGCGACGCGGACTATGTCGAGCCCTATGCCTCACTGTCCTATTCGATCGGGCCTGCGGAAATCACGACGGGTATCGCCTATGCGCCGAGCCAGAATGCGATCGGCAATGACGACAATACCTATGTCTATGGCGACATCTCTGTGGGCATTCCGCAAACGCCGATCACCGTCAGCGGCCATCTCGGCTACACCAATGGCAGTTTGTCGATCGACAATGACGACGACTATGTCGACTGGTCGCTCGGCGCCGAAGCGGCGTTCGGCATGCTGTCCGTGGGCGTCGCCTATGTGAGCACGGCGGTGAACGGCCCGCTGACCGACGGCACGGTCGTCGGTACCCTCGGCGTCAGCTTCTAGACGCCGCCACCAGCTTCCGGGTTGCCGGATGGGCCGGCGCGGCGATGATCTGCCGCGCCGGCCCTTCTTCGACGATTCTGCCCGAATCCATCACGGCGATCCGGTGGCAGAGCCGTTTGGCGACGGCGAGGTCGTGGGTGATGAACAGCAGGGCGAGTTCGCGCTCGCGCTGGAGCTTTTCGAGCAGGTCGAGCACCCGGCCGGCGACCAGCACATCGAGCGCGGATGTCGCTTCGTCGAGCAGCAATATTTCGGGCTCGGCGACCAGAGCGCGCGCGATGGCGACGCGCTGGGCCTGCCCGCCGGAGAGTTCGCGCGGGAAACGGTCGGCGAAAGCGGCGGGCAGATCGACCTCCTGCAGCGCTCGTTCGACGAGGTCGGTCCGGCCCGGCGCGGCCAGCTCGGGCCGCAGGTGGCGCAGCGGCTCGGCGACAATGTCCGACACCCGCCATTGCGGATCGAGGCTCGCGCCCGGGTCCTGGAAGACGGGCTGGATCAGCCGGCGATGGGCCCGGGTCATGCGCTTGCGGGTCGGCAGGGCCTCGCCGCGCCACGAAACCGTGCCGCTCTCCATCGGTCCGAGCCGGGCGATGGCGCGGGCGAGCGTCGACTTGCCCGATCCCGACCCGCCGACCAGCGCCAAGGCCTCCCCTTCATGGACGGTGAGCGAAGCGTCCGCCACGGCCTGTACGCGGCCCTTTCGCCAGCCCGGGCGGGGAAAGGAGACGGCGACATTCCCGGCCACGAGCAGGGGCGCGCCGGTTTCCGGCAATGATGGAGGCGGATCGGAGAGCCGCGGCGTCGCGGCCAGCAGCGCGCGGCCATAGGCGCTGGTCGGTGCGGCGAGATGCCGGGCGGCCGATCCGCTTTCCTCCACCCGGCCGTCGCGCAGC
>NZ_JBQLZM010000099.1:0-2532 GCF_052168275.1 Parasphingopyxis sp.
CGCCGACCTGCTGCGCCGCATCGCCGACATTCTCGGCCGCCTCGGTGATCGCCTCGGTCTCGACCGCCTCGCGCGCGCCGCTCTGGCTCAGGAAATAGGCGCCGCCAATCACCGCGACGAGCAGGATGATCGCGATCACCCATCCCGCGCCGCCGCCCCGGCGTTCGATAATCACGGTCTTGTCCGCATCGTCGCTGCGTTCGATCGTGCGCTCGGTGGTTACGCCGTCGTCGCGTTCGGTAATCTTCTCTTCGGCCATGACTTCGTCTCCCTGATGATGGAGCGAAAAACGGCTCTCGCGACGGGAAGTTCCCGAACGATATGCTGAATCGATCCTAGAAGGGCAGCTTGAAGCCGGGCGGGAGTGGCAGGCCGCTCGTCATCTTGCTCATTTCCTCCTGGCTCGCCGCATCGGCCTTGCCGCGCGCATCGTTCAGCGCGGCGGCGATCAGGTCCTCCAGCACCTGTTTTTCTTCGGCTTTCATCAGGGATTCGTCGATCTCGACGCCCTTGATCGTGCCCTTGGCGCTGGCGCGGACCTTGACGAGGCCGCCGCCCGATACGCCCTCCACCTCGATATTCTCGAGGCTCGCCTGCGCCTTTTGCAGTTCCTCCTGCACATTCTGTGCGGCCTTCATGATCTCTTCGAAATTCTGCACGGGTCAGCTCCTCTTGCGTCAGCTTCTGCCACCGGGGGCCAGCTTGTAATCGATCAGTTCGGCGTCGGGAAACGCTTCGAACGCCGCCTTCACCATCGGCGACTGCAGCACCGCCTCGCGTTCCGCGCTCGCCGCCGCCTGTTCCTGTTCGAGCAGGCTGGGTTCGCCCTCCGCGTCGCTCGTCTCGATGGTCCAGGTCTGGCCGGTTTCCTCGCGGAGCAACCGGCCGAGATCGCGGAAAAACTCCTCGTCGCGCGGCTTGAGCGGGCGGACGACGAGCGTGGGCGGTTCGTATCGGACCAGCCGGACGTCGCGCTCGAGGAACTGCGCCGTCTTCCAGCTCGCATCGTCGTGCGGACTCTCGGCGACCAGCCTGACCAGCGCCGCATAATCGGCCGGAAAAGCGCCCTGCGCCCCTCTGCCAGGGCCCGCGGGGCTTGTCGCCGGCGCGGCAGCCGTACCGAATTCACCGCTTTCGAGCTTGCGCGCGAGTTCTCCGGGATCGGGCAGCCCCGCCGCATGGACGATCCGGAGCAGCGCCATTTCCGCGGCTTCGATCGGCATCGGCGCGGTCTCGACCTCGTGCAGGCCTTTCAGCAGCAGCTGCCAGATGCGATGCAGCGCGGCGAAACCGAGCCGGCTCGCCCAGTCGGAAAACGCCTCGCGTTCCTCGGCCGAGAGCGCCGGATCGTCGGCCCCGCCCACCTTGGCGCGAACGATGCCGTGCGCGGTCTCGAGCAGCCCGCGAAATAGCGACGCCGGATCGGTGCCGAGATCGTGCTGGTCCTGTACCGTCGCGAGCACGGCCCGGGCGTCGCCCGCGAGCAGCTGGCCGAACAGCGTGCGCACCGCGCCGCGGTCGGACAGGCCGATCATCTCGCGGACCTGCGCCGCGGTCACGCCCTCGGGGCCATGGGCGATCGCCTGGTCGAGGATCGAGAGCCCGTCGCGCACCGACCCCTCGGCCGCGCGCGCGATCAGCGCCAGCGCCTCGTCCTCGGCTTCGGCACCCTCCTCCCCGACGATCCAGCGGAAATGCTCGGCGAGCCGATCCGCCGGGATGCGCCTGAGATCGAACCGCTGGCAGCGGGACAGCACCGTCACCGGCACCTTGTTGACCTCGGTCGTCGCGAAGAGAAACTTCACATGCGGCGGCGGCTCCTCAAGCGTCTTCAGCAGCGCGTTGAACGCATTCTTCGACAGCATGTGCACTTCGTCGATGATATAGACCTTGTAGCGCGCCGAGACCGCCGAATAGCGAACCGCCTCAATGATCTCGCGCACATCGTCGACGCCGGTGTGCGAGGCGGCGTCCATCTCGACGACGTCGATATGCCGGCCTTCGGCGATCGCGACACAGGGCTCGCACTGGCCGCACGGATCGATCGTCGGCCCGCCCTCGCCGTCCGGTCCGATGCAGTTGAGCGCCTTGGCGATCAGCCGCGCGGTCGATGTCTTGCCGACCCCGCGCACGCCGGTGAGCAGGAAGGCATGGGCCAGCCGGTCGCGCTTGATCGCGTTGCCGAGCGTCTGGACCATCGCGTCCTGGCCGATCAGCGCATCGAAGCTCTGCGGGCGGTATTTACGGGCGAGCACGCGATAGGGCTGCGCGCCTGCCGGCGGTGCGGGCCGGGCCGGTTCGTCCAGCCCGAGCCCGGGGCCGGTATCGGCGGCGGGCTCCATCGTCTCCTGGGAATCGGACATGAGCGGAGACTAGACCCTGCGGCGCGTCATGTCGAAAGGGTTATGCGGGTTCTTGTTGGGAACCGGGTGAGGATATGCTGGTCAGACTCAACCTAGCGGTTGAGCGCCGCACCAGCCCGCACCCCCTCCCGGCCTCCCATTGAGTGTACCCTGTTGGGAGGCCGGGAGG
>NZ_JBQLZM010000100.1:0-22011 GCF_052168275.1 Parasphingopyxis sp.
GGTCCATCTGGAAACCGACGCGCCGATCGGCGCGACGATCGAAGTCGATATCGTCAGCGCCGGCCGGAAAAGCCTCGGCGGCGCGCTGGCGAGAAAGGAAGCCGCCTGATGGCCAAGAAAAGCGCCGCCAAACCCGTCGAAGGGCGCACGCGGCTCGATCTCGAATTCGAGCAGCAGCACCTGCTCGGGCCGCTGTTCGGCGAATATGACCAGAATCTCGTGGCGATCGAAAACCGGCTCGGCGTCTATATCGCCGCGCGGGGCAGCCAGCTGACGATCGAGGGCGAGGCAAAAAATGCCGAGCGCGCGCGCGACGTGCTGACCGGCCTCTACAACCGCCTCGCCAAGGGCCAGGAAATCGACAGCGGCGCCGTCGAAGCGGTGATCGCCATGTCGGCCGAACCGACCCTGGACGGCGTCGTCCGCAAGGACGTCTCCGAACCGCCCAAGGTCATGATCCGGACGCGCAAGAAGACGATCGTGCCGCGCTCGCTCGCCCAGACGCGCTACATGGAAGCGCTGGCCCGCGAGGATGTGATCTTCGCGCTCGGTCCGGCGGGCACCGGCAAGACCTATCTCGCGGTCGCGCAGGCCGTGCACCAGCTGATCACCGGCTCGGTCGACCGGCTGATTCTCTCGCGCCCGGCGGTGGAAGCCGGCGAGCGGCTGGGCTTCCTGCCCGGGGACATGCGCGAAAAGGTCGATCCCTATCTGCGCCCGCTCTACGATGCGCTCTACGACATGCTGCCCAGCGATCAGGTCGAACGGCGGATCGCGAGCGGCGAGATCGAAATCGCGCCGATCGCCTTCATGCGGGGCCGAACGCTGGCCGACGCGTTCGTGATTCTGGACGAGGCGCAGAACACGACGCCCGCGCAGATGAAGATGTTCCTGACCCGCTTCGGCGAGAACAGCCGGATGGTCGTCTGCGGAGACCCCAAACAGGTCGACCTGCCGGGCGAAGGTGTATCCGGCCTGGCCGACGCGGTTTCGCGGCTCGAAGATGTCGAAGGCATCGCGACGGTACGGTTCGGCGTCGGCGATGTCGTCCGGCATCCGGTCGTCGGCAGGATCGTCGAAGCCTATGAGGGCAGCGGATGATCGCGATCGCGATCCAGCGGAGCGCCCAATGGGCCGGCACGATCGACTGGAAAAACCTGGCTCTCAAGGCCGTCACCCAGGCCATCCGACAGACGCCGCACGGCGATCTCGCAACGGATGCGATGACGGTCGAGGTCTCGGTCAAGCTCACCGACAATGACGAAGTGCGCGCGCTCAACGCCGCCTATCGCGACAAGGACAAGCCCACCAACGTCCTCTCCTTTCCGATGGTCCAGCCGGACATGATCGATGCGCTCGCAAACAGCGACGATGGCGAAGTGCTGTTCGGCGATATCGTCCTCGCCCATGGCGTCTGCCGGGCCGAAGCCGATACCAAGCAAATCCCCGTCGAACACCATGCCGCCCATCTTATTGTTCATGGCACGCTGCATTTGCTAGGCTATGACCATGAAACGGGCGAAGCCGAGGCCGAAGCGATGGAAGCCATGGAGCGATCCGCGCTCGCGGCGCTCGGCATCGCCGATCCTTATCGACCCGTTGTGAACATGGACGAGGTATAGCAATCCAACCGTATGTCAGACGATTCGCGTAGCACCGCGCCCGCCGAGAATGGCGGTGGGCGCATCTGGAAGGGCCTTCGCGGGCTCATTTTCGGTGAGAATGGCGAAAACAGCCTTCGCGACGAGCTGGAAGCGGCGATCGACGAACACGATTTCGAGCCCGCCGACGACAGCGACCTTTCGGTGGTCGAGCGGCAGATGCTCAAGCGGCTCCTGCATTTCGGCGAGACGACCGCCGACGACGTCTGCGTGCCGCGGGCCGATATCATCGCCGTCGAGGAAAAGGAGAGCTTCGACGCAGTCGTGAAGGTCTTTTCGGAAGCCGGCCACAGCCGCCTTCCCGTCTATCGCGAATCGCTCGACGAGGTGATCGGGATGATCCACATCCGCGATATCTTCGCGGCGCTGGTATCGGACGAACCGCGGCCGGACTCCATCGAGAGCTTCATCCGCGAACCGCGCTACGTTCCGGAATCGATGGGCGTGCTCGACCTGCTCGCCGAAATGCAGACGACCCGCACGCACATGGCGATCGTGCTCGACGAATATTCGGGAACCGAAGGCATCGTCACGATCGAGGATATCGTCGAGGAAATCGTCGGCGAGATCGAGGACGAGCATGACGAGGAAGCGAGCGAGCTGCTGACCGAAATGCCGCAGGGCCATTGGGAGGCCGAAGCGCGCGCGGAGCTGGACGATGTCGCCGAGATCATCGACGAGCGGCTGGGCGAGATCGACGAGGATGTCGATACGCTGGGCGGGCTCGCCTTCGTGCTCGCCGGCCGGGTGCCCGTCGAGGGCGATCGGCTGGACCATCCGAGCGGCTGGCAGCTGGAGGTGACCGAGGGCGACAGCAAGCGGGTCACGAAACTGAAACTGCATCCGCCCGTGGATGACGAGGACGAACAGGAAAGAGACCAGACATGACCCGCAAGCGCCTATTGATGGTCCTGTTCGCCGTGATCGTGCTCGGCGTCGTGATCTGGCTGATGATCCGCCCCCATGACGCCCGCCTCAGCGTCGAGGCGGTCAGCGGCACGACCCCGCAAATCACCGCGCCGCGCGAGGAAACCTTCCCGACCATCAACGTCGCCGAAGCGACCGGCTGGCCCGAAGGCGGGATGCCGACGCCGGCCGAGGGGCTCGAGGTCAACCTTTTCGCCGGCGATCTCGATCATCCGCGCTGGATGCTGACCCTGGAAAATGGCGACGTGCTGGTCGCGGAGACCCGGGCGCCGCCGCGCGAATATAGCGGCATAACCGGCTGGTTCGAACGGCGCCTGATGACGCGCGCCGGCGCGCTCGGCGCGTCGGCGAACCGGATCACCCTGCTGCGCGATGTCGACGGAGACGGAACCGCCGATCAGCGCACCGCCCTGCTCGACGCGAGCAACGGCCTGAATTCGCCGTTCGGGATGGCGGTCGCCGACGGCTATCTGTACGTGGCGAATACCGACGCGCTGGTCCGCTTTGCTTTCGAACCGGGACAGACGCGGATCGAGGGCGAAGGCGAGACGATCGTCGAACTGCCGGCGAACGCGCCCAACAGCCACTGGACGAAGAATGTCGTCGTCCATCCCGACGATCCGAACCTGCTCTATGTCGCGGTCGGCTCGAACAGCAATATCGGCGAACGCGGCATGGCCGCCGAGGAGAATCGCGCCGCGGTGCTCGAGGTCAATGTCGAGGAACGCGATTTCCGGATCTTCGCCGCCGGACTGCGCAATCCGGTCGGGCTCGACTGGGAGCCCACCCGCAACCGGCTCTATACCGTCGTCAACGAGCGGGACATGCTCGGCGGCGATCTGGTTCCGGACTATCTGACCGAAGTCGTCTTCGGTTCGCACTATGGCTGGCCGGGGGTGTACTGGGGCCGCTATCTCGACGAACGCGTCGAACCGATGACCCCGCGCCTCGCCCAATATGCGCGCGTCCCCGACTTTGCCCTGGGCCCGCACACCGCATCGCTCGGCCTCGAATTCGCCGACCGCGCGCGGCTCGGAAACCGGTTCCGCAACGGCGCCTTTATCGGCCAGCACGGTTCGTGGAACCGGCGGCCGCGTTCGGGTTACAAGGTCGTGTTCGTGAATTTCGAGAACGGCCGGCCGGTCGGCGAGATGATCGACGTGCTCACCGGCTTTCTCAGCGAGGACGGCGAAGCCTATGGCCGCCCGGTCGGCGTGATGACTGACGCGACGGGCGCGCTGCTCGTGGCGGACGATGTCGGCAACCGGATCTGGCGCGTCAGCAATCCCGGTGCCGCGCCGGCGGAACCCGAAGGCGAAGAAGGCTAGGCCGTCGCGAAAAGCTGGCTGCGGTCGCGAAAGGCCTTGAATTCCAGAGCATTGCCGCTGGGATCCAATATGAACATCGTCGCCTGTTCGCCGGGCTCTCCCTCGAACCGGATATAGGGTTCGATCACCCAGCGGACATCCGCAGCCGCGAGCCGATCGCGCAGTGCGGCGAACGCCTCCCAATCCAGCACCGCGCCGAAATGCGGCACCGGCACGTCATGCCCGTCCACGGGATTGCTCGCGCCGGCCGCGCGGCTTTGCCCGTCGAGATGCGCGACGATCTGGTGACCGAAAAAATCGAAATCGATCCAGCGTTCGTCCGACCGGCCTTCCGCACAGCCGAGAAGCTCGCCGTAGAATCGGCGCGCCGCACCCAGATCGTGGACCGGGAACGCGAGATGGAAAGGCGGCAGATCGGTCATGCCGGGAGCCTAGCCAAATCGCGCCCGATCGCAAAGCGCCACCGCGATTGCGATTGAAATCGGCATGCGCCCGCGCGATAGCGCTGCCATGCGCGTGTTGCTCATCGCTTTCGCCGCCGGAGCGGCATCCGCCCTGGGCTTCGCGCCGCTCGGCCTCTGGCCGCTGACCCTGGCCGGTTTCGCGCTCCTGATCGCGATGAGCTTCGAGGTGACGCGGCTGCGCGCCGCGTTCGCCATCGGCTGGGCGTTCGGGCTCGGCCACTTCACCCTCGGGCTGAACTGGATCGCGACCGCCTTCACCTATCAGGCGGCGATGCCCGCCTGGCTCGGCTGGATCGCGGTCGTGCTGATGTCCCTGTATCTCGCCGTCTTTCCCGGCATCGCCACGGCACTCGCCTGGCGGATCGGCAAGGCGATGCCGGTCACCTTCGTCCTGCTCTTCGGGGCCGCCTGGATCGTGACAGAATGGTTGCGCGCAACGCTGCTGACTGGCTTCGCCTGGAATCCGCTCGCGGCAATCACGGCCGGCGCGATCGGCAGCGACGGACTGCTGATGCCGAGCACCCGCATCGTCGGCACCTACGGGCTCTCCGGCCTCCTCGTCCTGCTCGCCGGCGCCATCTTCCTCCTGTTTCGCGAACGGCGCTGGCCGGCACTGGCCATGCTGACGGGCATTCCGCTCGTTCTCAGCATCGCCGGCTGGCTGACCGTGTCGCCGCACCCGACGCCGCCGGTCGATGACGACCGGCCGCTGGTTCGCGTCATCCAGCCCAATATCGATCAGTCCGAGAAGTGGGATCCGGCCTTTGCCGCCCGCAACTATCGGCGGCTGGCGGACGCGACCGGCGAAACGGGCGACGCGCCGCGCCTGATCTTCTGGCCGGAAGCGGCCGTGCCTGAATTCATCGAGGACGAACCGCTCGCCCGCTTCCGGATCGCCGACCTGCTCGGCCCCGACGACCTGTTGATGCTCGGCGCGACGAAGCTGATCATCGAGACCGATCCTGACGGCCGTCGCCGCGCGGTCGGCGCGCGCAACAGCCTCTATGCGATGAACGCCGACGGGGAGCTGATCGGCCGGTACGACAAGGCGCATCTCGTGCCCTATGGCGAATATCTGCCGATGCGGCCCCTGATGGAGGCGATCGGCCTGTCGCGCCTCGCGCCCGGCGATCTCGATTTCTGGCCGGGAACGGGACCGGAAACGCTCTATCTTCCCGGCTTCGGCACGGTCGGCGGCCAGATTTGCTACGAGATCATCTTTTCGGGCCAAGTCGTCAACGAAGCGGACCGGCCCGACTTCATCTTCAACCCGTCCAACGACGCCTGGTTCGGGGCATGGGGACCGCCCCAGCATGTCGCCCAGGCCCGGCTGCGGGCGATCGAGGAGGGCCTGCCAGTGATTCGCTCGACGCCCACCGGCATATCGGCGGTGATCGATGCCGGCGGACATGTGGTCGATCACATTGCCTATCGCGAAGCCGGGACGATCGACGCGCGCCTGCCGCGCGCCGCCGGCCCGACCCTGTTCGCGCGGTACGGCAATGCGCTTGCGCTGCTCCTCGCCCTCCTTCTCGCCGGATTGGCATTTGCACTCATGCGCCGCGCCCGCTAAGACACATAAGGAATTCTTTATATGTGGACCGGACGTGCCGAGACGGCCTCGCCGGTCCTTCTTCATTGGATCGAGGAAAACATGCGCAGCAACTATCTCTTCACGTCGGAAAGCGTTTCCGAAGGCCATCCGGACAAGGTGTCGGACCAGATTTCCGATGCGGTTGTCGATCTTTTCCTCGCGCGCGATCCCGAAGCACGGGTCGCCTGCGAAACGCTGACGACGACCGACCGGATCGTGCTGGCCGGAGAAGTGCGCGGCAAGGGCATGATCGATACCGACGGCAACTGGGAACCGGGCGCGCTCGACGCGATCGAAAAGGCGGCCCGCGAGACGGTGAAGCGGATCGGCTATGAGCAGGATGGTTTCCACTGGCAGACGCTCGACTATACCTGCCACCTCCACCCGCAATCGAGCGATATCGCACAGGGCGTCGATGCGGACGGCAACAAGGACGAAGGCGCCGGCGACCAGGGCATCATGTTCGGCTATGCCTGCGACGAGACGCCGGCGCTGATGCCGGCGACGCTCTATTATTCGCACAAGATTCTCGAGCGGCTGGCCGCCGATCGCCACAGCGGCGCCGCGCCGTTCCTGGAACCGGACAGCAAGAGCCAGGTCTCTCTGCGCTACGAGAACGGCCGGCCGGTTGCCGCAACCGCGCTCGTCGTCTCGACCCAGCATGCCGCCAGCCACTCGAACGAGGAAGGCCAGGCCGCGATCCGCGATTATGTCGTCGGCGTGTTCCACGACATCCTGCCCGAAGGCTGGATCACCGACGACACGGAGATCCACGTCAACCCGACCGGCAATTTCGAAATCGGCGGACCGGACGGCGATGCGGGCCTGACCGGGCGCAAGATCATCGTCGACACCTATGGCGGCGCCAGCCCGCACGGTGGCGGCGCGTTCAGCGGCAAGGACCCGACCAAGGTCGACCGCTCGGCCGCCTATGTCACCCGCTATCTCGCCAAGAATGTCGTCGCAGCGGGGCTCGCCAAGAAGTGCACGATCCAGGTCAGCTATGCGATCGGCGTGTCGCATCCGCTCTCCTTCTATGTCGACCTGCACGGCACGGGCACGGTCGACGAGGCGGTGCTCGAAGACATACTCCCCAAGCTCGTGAACCTGACGCCGCGCGGCATCCGCGAGCATCTTTCGCTGAACAAGCCGATCTACGAACGTTCCGCGGCCTATGGTCATTTCGGCCGCGATGCCGAGGGCGATTTCTTCACCTGGGAAAAAACCGATCTGGTCGACGCGCTGAAGGCGGCCGTCTAAACCCGCCTCCATGACGGCCAATATCTACGCCCTCTTCACGGAGGCGGCGCGACAGGCAGGCGACAAGGCATTCATCGTCGAGCGCGGCGCGACGCGTCTGCGCTACGACGAGCTCGACGCGGCGACGACGCGCTGGGCCGCCGCATTGCTTTCCACCGGCGCACGAACCGGCGACCGGATCGTCGTGCAGGTCGACAAATCGGTCGAGAATGTCCTGCTCTATCTGGCGAGCCTGCGCGCCGGGCTCGTCTATGTGCCGCTCAACACCGCCTATACGGCGGCCGAACTCGACTATTTCATCGGCGATGCCGAACCCGCGATCATCGTCTGCGATCCGGCGAAAGAGCGCGCGATCGCGGCGGCCGGCGGCGATGCAACCGTGCTGACGCTCGATGCCGACGGCGCGGGCAGCCTGGCGGCGCGGGTCGCAGCGACGGCAGCGGACGGCTTCGAAACCGTCACCCGCGCGCCCGACGATCTCGCCGCGATACTCTACACCTCGGGCACCACGGGCGTTTCCAAGGGCGCGATGCTCAGCCACGACAATCTCGCCTCCAACGCACGGGTGCTGCAAGATTGGTGGCACTGGCAGCCGGACGATGTGCTGATCCACGCGCTGCCCATCTATCACGTCCACGGCCTGTTCGTGGCGCTCCATCTCGCGCTGCTCGGCGGATCGACGATCCGCTTTCACCGGTCCTTCGATGCCGATGCGGTGCTGGCCGACATGTCCGGGGCGACGGTATTGATGGGCGTGCCGACCTTCTATGTCCGGTTGGCGGCGCATGACGGCCTGACCCGCGAGGCCAGCGCGACCATGCGGCTCTTCATCAGCGGTTCGGCGCCGTTGCTCGAAAACACATTCGCCGCGTTCGAGGCGAAGACCGGCCACCTCATCCTCGAACGCTACGGCATGACGGAAGCCGGCATGATCACGTCCAACCCCTATGACGGGGAGCGCATCCCCGGCACGGTGGGCTTTCCGCTGCCCGGGGTCAGCGCCCGCGTCGCCGACGATAGGGGCGCCGAAGTGGCGAGGGGCGAGCCCGGCGTGCTGGAAATCAAGGGCCCCAACCTGTTCCGGGGCTATTGGAACAAGCCGGAGAAGACGGCCGAAGAGATGCGGCCGGACGGCTATTTCGTCACCGGCGACATCGCGACGATGGATGCGGACGGCCGGGTGGCGATCGTCGGGCGGGCCAAGGACCTGATCATCGCGGGCGGGCTCAACATCTATCCCAAGGAGATCGAACTGGCGCTGGACGGGGTGCCGGGCGTCTGCGAGAGCGCCGTGATCGGCGTGCCGCATCCCGATCTCGGCGAGGCGGTGGTCGCCATGGTCGTCCGCGACAACGACATGTTGACCGAAGAAGCCGTGCTGTCGGCGATCGCCGACAGGCTGGCCCGGTTCAAACAGCCGCGCCGCATCCTGTTCGCCGACGCATTGCCGCGCAACGCGATGGGCAAGGTGCAGAAGGCCAGGCTGCGCGACGACCATGCCGGACTGTTTCAAGCCGGATGACCGAAGATCCCGCCACGATCCGCCGCCTTTACGGCCGCTCCAAGGGGCACAAGCTGCGCGCCGGGCAGCAGGAGATGCTCGACACGATGCTCCCCGGGCTGTCGGTGCCTGGCGATGGTCCGCTCGATGCGCAGCGCCTGTTCGGCGACGACCGCCCGCTCGAGTTCGAGATCGGCTTCGGCTCGGGCGAGCATCTCGCCGCCCAGGCCGAGGCGCGGCCGGACACCGGCTTCATCGGTTGCGAGCATTACGAAACGGGCGTGGTCGGGATGCTCGGGCATATCCGCGACCGGAATCTCGCCAATATCCGGATCCACAAGGGCGATGCGCTCGATGCGCTGGAACGGCTGCCGGACGGCTCGCTCGACCGGCTCTACCTGCTCCACCCCGACCCATGGCCCAAGGCGCGCCACGCGAAACGGCGGATGGTCAATCATGGCCCGCTCGACATGATCGCGGCCAAGCTCAAGCCGGGCGGGGAATTCCGGCTCGGCACGGACGACCCCACCTATTGCCGCTGGTCGATGATGGTCATGGGCCAGCGGGAGGATTTCGACTGGCAGGCGAACCGCACCGGCGACTTTCTCGACCGTCCGGCCGACTGGCCGGAAACACGCTATGAAACAAAGGCCCGCCGAAAGGGCCATGAGGTCTGGTATTTCCGCTATCGCAGATGCCGGTGACGGCGAAGGCCGGAACAGCGCGCGATAGACGGAGCCTATCGAAAAATGCCGTAACAATCTATTCGGTCGGCGGATAAAACCATCTATGTGAACGTTCTGTTTCCATAACAATCTTCAATGGAGTTTGAGATGCGAATGACTTTTCTGCTGGCGGCCTCGGCCGTTGCCCTGGCCGCATGCGGCGGCGCCGCCGAGGATACGGCCACGACAACCGAGCCCGCAGGCGGCGAAGTCGAAGCCGCGTCCTGGACCTATGAGAATCCGGGCGACTGGGGCACGGTCCATGACGAATATGCCACCTGCGCGACCGGCACCGTGCAGTCGCCGATCAATCTCGTCCGCGCCGACGCGACCGACAGCGAGGACGTTTCGCTCGAGATCAACTGGGCGGAAGGCCCGATGACGATCGACGGCGTCGGGTACAACAGCAACCTCGTCGCGCCCGAAGGCGGATACATCATGCTCGAGGGCGAACGCTACGATTTCGTCCAGGCGCATCTGCACATGCCGAGCGAATATACGATCGAAGGCGAGCAGCCGGCCGGCGATATCCATTTCGTCCATGCCAATGAAGCCGGCGAGCTGGCCGTGATCGGCGTGTTCCTTGCCGAAGGCGACGCCAACGAGGCGCTGGCCGCGGCGTTCGAGGAATTCAATACCGACGAAGGCACGCGCACGCTCGAAGGCATCACCTTCGATCCCAGCGCCGTGCTGCCGGCAACGCGCAGCTTCTTCCGCTTCCCCGGATCGCTGACCACCCCGCCGTGCAGCGAAGGCGTGAACTGGGTGTTCATGAGCGAACCGGTGACGATCTCGGCCGAGCAGATCGCCATGTACACCGATCTGTACGGCAACACCGCGCGTCCGGTGCAGCCGACCGGCGACCGCCAGATCCTGTTCGTCGGCGGATAAACACCGAATCCATAGCGAAAGGGCTTCCGGTCTGCCGACCGGGAGCCCTTTTTTATGTCGGACGCCCGCCCGGGGCCTGCTAAACGGGCCTCGTGGTGGAGGAAAGGGTATGGCGGGACGGGTGAATGGCGAATGCCTGTGCGGGGCGGTGCGCTATCGCGTCGCCCGCAAGCCGGGCTATGTGAACGACTGCAATTGCAGCCTGTGCCGCAAATCAGGCGCGCTATGGGCCTATTATCCCTCGGCGGAAATCGAGATCAGCGGAGAGACGACCGGATTCGTGCGACAAGACATGCGCGAACCTACGCTGAGCGTCCATCATTGCCCGGCCTGCGGCGCGACGACGCACTGGATGCCGCTGGGCGACGGGCCGCATGCGCGGATGGGAGTCAATGCGCGGCTGTTCGAAGACGGCGCGATGGACGGCGTCGAAATCCGGTATCCCGACGGGCGAAACTGGGAAGGCTAGACGGCCCAGCCGCACGCGGCGCCGCTGATGCATTTGCCGGTTGCGATGGCGAAGCGATAGCCGTGCCACGGACAGGTGATCGTCCCGTCCGCATCCGGTTCGGCATCGAGCGGCAAGCCCAGATGCGGGCAATAGCGCGGCACATCGGCGGTTTCCCCGTCCGCAAGCGCGACCGTGCGCCGTTCGGCCAGCGCCGCCGGACCCCGTTCGACCGCTCCCGCCCGCGCGATCATCATCGCCTCGTCCTCGTCATAGAGCATGGCGTAGAGCGCCGGATAATAGCCGGCAAAGGCCTCGCGCTGCGCCGCATCGGGGTCGGGAACGAGGAAGTCGATCGCCACCCGGCAGCTGCCGGGGCCGGTCGCCTCGGCATGGGTCACGATCCGTCCGACCAGCGTGTCGCCCGCATAGCTGTTGGTCGTCCAGCACCCGGCCTCGCGGTCGAGTTCGAGGTCGATCAGCAATTCGCCGCCATGCGGCGTCCCGACCTTCGCGCGCCAGCCGCTGGCGCGCTCCTCCACCAGATCGATCGACGAGAATGCATGGGCATGGACATGGGGCAGATGCTCCCAATCGAGCGCATTCTCGAACATCCGCTCGAGGCTGGCGCCCAGGTCGCGCTCATAGCCGGCAACGCTGGCGAGACCGGCCATCAGCCGCGGGGCGTCAGGCGCAGCAGCCGGCCATTCTCGCCGTCCTCGAGCAGCCAGACCGCGCCGTCCGGGCCCTGTTCGACCTCGCGCAGCCGGTTGTCGAAATCGTACCGCGCGACCTCGGTGGCCGTGTCGCCGTCGATCTCGACCTCGACGAGCGCATTGGTCGAAAGGCCCGCGATCAGCACGTCGCCCCGCCAGGCGGGGAACATGTCGCCGGTGTAGAAGATCATGCCGCCGGGGGCGATGACGGGCGTCCAGGAGATGGCCGGGGGCCGGAAGCTCGGATCGGTGTCGTGATCGGGAATCGGACGGCCGTCATAATGCTCGCCGTTCGACACCGTCGGCCAGCCGTAATTGACGCCCCTTTCGACCCGGTTGAGTTCGTCGCCGCCCGCCGGGCCATGTTCGACATCCCAGAGCCGCCCGTCGGGCGCGAAGGCGAGACCCAGCAGGTTGCGATGGCCATAGGACCAGATCTGCGCCGTCACGCCGCCGCGATCCGCAAAGGGATTGTCCTCGGGCACGCTGCCATCGTCGTTGAGCCGGATGACGGTGCCGAGATTGTTGGACAGATCCTGAGCCGGCTCCAGCTCCTGCCGGTCGCCGGACGAGATGAACAGATAGCCATCGGGCCCGAACGCGATGCGGTGGCTGTAATGCCCGCGGCGCGAGGTTTTCGGCACCTGGCGCCAGATCGTCTCGACGTCCTGCAGCGTGCAGGCGTCGGCTTCCTGGCAGTCGAGCCGGGCGCGCGCGACGACCGCGCCGCGCGTATCGCCCTCGCCGGCCTCGGCATAGCTGAAATAGAGCAGATTGTTTTCGGCGAAATCGGGATGCGGCACGACATCGCCGAGCCCGCCCTGGCCGCCATAATCGACCGCGGGAATCCCCGAAACCGTGCCGAGACGCGGCGTATCCGGCGCGAAATCGATGAAGCGCATCGTCCCGGGCTTTTCGGTGATCAGGAGGATGCCGTTGGGCAGGAAGGTCATCGCCCAGGGTTCGTCGAACGTTCCCATCTCTTCCACGGCGAACGCGACCTCGGTTGGCGGCGATTCGCCGTCGCCGGTTTGCGCCGAAACATCCTCGGACGCGGTACAGGCGGCGAGCGCGACGACGGACAGGCTGGTCAACAGGGTTCGCATGACGGTTCTCCTAAGGCGGTCGGGTCGGTGTATTTGTTACGCTTCGGTCTTCTTTATGGTTTCCCTTGCCGGATATCAAAGCCCCGCCTATATAGCGCTTGCCTTTCTCTACATCGGTAACGTTGCAGAGGCTGGTCCGGATAGCCGGGCCGGCGCGGGCGAGACTTATTTATGCTATGGAGACGGCATGGCGGACATCGCCGCATTGACGCATCTGATCGAACCCGAAGTCGAGAAACTCGGCTTCGCGCTCGTGCGCGTCAGGATGATGAGCGGCGAGGACGGGCCTGTCCTGCAGGTGATGGCCGAACGCCCCGACACGCGCCAGCTGGTGATCGAGGATTGCGCGGCGATCTCCCGTGCGCTTTCCGAGATGCTCGACGAGGCCGATCCGATCGAGGATGCCTACCGTCTCGAAGTCTCGTCGCCCGGTATCGACCGCCCGCTGACGCGGCTGGCCGATTTCGACGACTGGACCGGGCACGAAGCACGGATCAACCTGATCGAGCCGGTGCTCGGCAAGAAGCAGTTCAAGGCCGTGCTCAAGGGCCGGGAAGGCGAAGCGATCCACGCCGAAATCCCGGGCCAGGACGATCTGACGTTCGATTTCAAGAATATTCATTCGGCCAAGCTGGTCTTGACCGACAAACTCATCGCAGAAACCGCCCCGCTTTCGACAGCGGGCGCGGAAACGATCACGGAAGAAGAAGGATAAGTCCATGGCCTCAGCCATTTCCGCCAACAAAGCCGAGCTGCTCGCCATCGCCGACGCGGTCGCGCGCGAGAAGATCATCGACAAGGCCATCGTTATCGAGGCGATGGAGGACGCGATCCAGCGCGCCGCGCGCCAGCGCTACGGCCAGGAGAACGACATCCGGGCGAAGATCGACACCGAAACCGGCGATCTCAGGCTCTGGCGCGTCGTCGAGGTCGTCGAGGAGGTCGAGGATCATTTCAAGCAGGTCGATCTCAAACAGGCTCAGAAGCTGCAGGATGGCGCGAGCGTCGGCGATTTCATCGTCGACCCGCTGCCGCCGATCGAGTTCGGCCGCATCGCCGCCCAGGCATCCAAGCAGGTGATCTTCCAGAAGGTCCGCGAAGCCGAGCGCGAGCGGCAGTATGAGGAATTCAAGGACCGGGCCGGCGAGATCATCACCGGCGTCGTCAAGCGCGTCGAATTCGGCCATATCGTCGTCGATCTTGGCCGCGCCGAAGGCGTGATCCGCCGCGACCAGCAGATCCCGCGCGAAATCGTGCGGGTCGGCGATCGCATCCGCTCGCTGATCCTCAAGGTGGTGCGCGAAAATCGCGGGCCCCAGATTTTCCTCTCGCGCGCGCATCCCGATTTCATGCGCAAGCTGTTCGCGCAGGAAGTGCCCGAAATCTACGACGGCATCATCGAAATCAAGGCGGCCGCCCGCGATCCGGGAAGCCGCGCCAAGATCGGCGTGATCAGCCATGACGGCTCGATCGACCCGGTCGGCGCCTGTGTCGGCATGAAGGGCAGCCGCGTCCAGGCCGTTGTCCAGGAGATGCACGGCGAAAAGATCGACATCATTCCCTGGTCCGAGGATCTCGCGACCTTCGTCGTCAACGCGCTGCAGCCGGCTTCGGTCAGCCGCGTCGTGCTCGACGAGGAGGAAGAGCGGATCGAGGTCGTCGTGCCCGACGACCAGCTGTCGCTCGCCATCGGCCGCCGCGGCCAGAACGTCCGGCTCGCCTCGCAGCTCACCGGCTCGGCCATCGACATCATGACCGAGGACGAATCCAACGAGAAGCGCCAGGCCGAGTTCATGCAGCGTTCGGACATGTTCCAGGCCGAACTCGATGTCGACGAAACGCTGTCGCAGCTGCTCGTCGCCGAAGGGTTCAGCGAGCTCGAGGAAGTCGCCTATGTCGATCCGACGGAAATCGCCGCGATCGAGGGCCTGGACGAGGAAATCGCCACCGAGCTTCAGGCGCGCGCCGTGGAAGGCCTGGAAAAGCGCGAGGAAGCCGCGCGAGCCCGCCGCAAGGAACTCGGCGTCGAGGACGATCTCGCGGAAATGCCCTATCTGACCGAGCAGATGCTCGTCACGCTGGGCGAGGCCGGGATCAAGACGCTCGACGATCTGGCCGATCTCGCGACCGACGAACTGATCGAGAAGAAGCGCGCCGAGCCGCGCCGCCGCGATCAGGCCGCGCCCGCCCGCCCGCAACCCAAGGGCGGCGTGCTCGGCGCCTATGGCTTCACCGAGGAACAGGGCAACGAGATCATCATGGCCGCCCGTGCGCACTGGTTCGACGATGAAGACGAACCGGCCGCCGCAGACGCTTCCGAGGAGGACGCAGCTGCGGATGGCGAACAATGAGACCGCAGACGGCCTGAAGCCGAAGCAGCGCCGGGCGCACGATCCTGAAAGGAAATGCATCCTTTCGGGCGCAGTCCGGCCGCGCGAAACGCTGATCCGCCTGGCGCTGTCGCCGGATGGCGCGGTCCTGCCGGACGTCAGGGCCAAGGCGCCCGGCCGGGGCGCGTGGATTTCGCCCGACGCGGGCGCGTTTCGGGACACGTTGCTGAACGGAAAGCTCCGGGGCGGCCTGGCCCGGGCGTTCAAGACCGGCGACTTCACGATACCGGGCGATCTCGCGGATCGGATCGCGGACGCGCTTGCGCGCAACGCTCTCGACCGGCTCGGGCTCGAGGCCCGCGGCGGCGCCCTCATCACCGGCTCGGAAAAGCTCCGCGACGCGGCGCGCGCCGGCAAGGTACATCTGTTACTGCATGCCGCCGATGCCGCGGAAGACGGCCGGCGGAAACTGGACCAGGCGTGGCGCGTCGGCACGGACGCCGAGGGCACCGACAAGAGGGGGTTGGTTATTCCGGCGAACCGCACCATATTGGGCCGGGCGCTGGGCCGGGAAAATGTGGTGCATATCGCGGTTGTGGACGAACGGGCCGCAATGCGTGTATCAGGCGCAATCTCGCGCTGGATGGAATTTTCTGGATCGAACGGCACGACCGGTTCCGGCGGGCGAGACTCGCGCGAACCGAACGGTAATGAGTTGGAAGACAAAGGCTTAGAATGAGCGACGATAACAAGAAGACACTTGGCACACGGACCCTTGGCGTGAAGCGCACCGTCGAGGGCAAGGTGCAGCAGCAGTTCAGCCATGGCCGCAAGAATACGGTCGTGGTCGAGCGCAAGAAACGTCGCGTGCTCACCAAGCCGGGCGAAACCCCTGCCCCTGCGCCCGTCGAGGAAGCCAAGGAAGCGCCGGCTCCCGCCGCCCCAGCGCCCGCCGAAAAGCCGGCGCCGGTCGCGAAGAAGAAGAGCGAAGCCGACGAAACGCTGAGCCGCAAGGAAAAGCAGGAAAAACTCCTGCGCGAAGCGGAAGAGGCCCGGCTCGCCCAGCTCGAAGATGCGCGCCGCCGCGAAGAGGAAGCGAAGAAGCAGGCGAGCGAAGAGGAAGCCAAGCGCGCCGAGGAAAACCGCAAGGCGGGAGCGGCGGTGGAACAGACGGACCAGGAAAGCGTCGATGCCGAAGCCGAAGAGGCTGCGCCGAGCGCCGAGCCGGAAGCCGGCGGACCGTCGCTCGATCCGAACAAGCCAGCGCCGCGCACCTTCACCCCGGTCGCCAAACCCAAGCGGCCGGAAAAGAAGAAAGAAGAAAAGGGCAAGCCGAAACGCGCCGGCGACAAGCGCAAGGAACGTTCGAAGCTGACCGTCAACCGCGCGCTGCGCGACGGCGACGGCAGCCCGCGTTCACGCTCGCTCGCGGCGCTCAAGCGCGCCCGCGAGAAGGACAAGGAAAAACGCCTTCACGCCGACGACCAGCCCAAGGTCAAAAAGGCGCGCGACGTGGTCGTGCCCGAAGCCATCACCGTCGGCGAACTCGCCAAGCGGATGGAGGAAAGGGCGGCCGATCTCGTCAAGTCGCTGTTCAAGATGGGCATGGCCGTCACCGTCAACCAGACGATCGACCAGGATACGGCCGAACTGCTGGTGACCGAATTCGGACACAATATCCAGCGCGTGTCGGAAGCCGATGTCGAGCTCGGCATGGAAGGCGAAGAGGACAAGCCGGAAGACCTGAAGCCCCGGCCGCCGGTGGTGACGGTCATGGGCCATGTCGATCACGGCAAGACCAGCGTGCTCGACGCCCTGCGCGGCAGCGAGGTCGTATCGGGCGAAGCCGGCGGCATCACCCAGCATATCGGCGCCTATCAGGTGAAGACCAAGAGCGGACAGGACGTCACTTTCCTCGACACGCCGGGCCACGCCGCCTTTACCGAAATGCGCGCGCGCGGCGCGAACGTCACCGATATCGTGATCCTCGTGGTCGCGGCGGACGACGGGATCATGCCGCAGACGATCGAGGCCATCAATCATACCAAGGCCGCCGGCGTGCCGATGATCGTCGCGATCAACAAGATGGACGTCGAGGGCGCCGATCCGCAGAAGGTGCGCGAACGGCTCCTCGAACATGAAGTGATCGTCGAGGCGATGTCCGGCGACGTGCAGGATGTCGAGATTTCGGCGCTCAAGGGCACGGGCCTCGACGAGCTGACCGAGAAGATCCTGCTGCAGGCCGAACTGCTCGAACTGAAAGCCAATCCCGACCGCCAGGCCGAAGCCACGGTCGTCGAGGCGAAGCTCGACAAGGGCCGCGGCCCGGTCGCGACGGTACTCGTCAACCGCGGCACGCTGAAGACCGGCGACATCTTCGTCGTCGGCGCCGAAAGCGGCAAGGTCCGCGCGATGGTCAACGACAAGGGCAAGCAGGTCAAGCAAGCCGGCCCGTCGGTCCCGGTCGAGGTACTCGGCCTGTCCGGCGTTCCGCGCGCCGGCGATCCGCTGACCGTGGTCGAGGACGAAGGACGCGCCCGCGAGGTCGCCGCCTATCGCCAGGGCGTGATCGACCGCGCCCGCACGACCCAGACGCCGACGAGCGTCGAGAACATGTTCTCGGCGATGGGCGAGAAGCAGGCGATCGAGTTCCCGCTCGTGATCAAGGCCGACGTCCAGGGTTCGGTGGAAGCGATCATCAGCTCGCTCGAACAGATTTCGACCGAGGACATCAAGGTTCGCGTCCTGCATTCGGGCGTCGGCGGGATCACCGAGAGCGATGTCACGCTGGCCGCCGCCTCCAACGCGCCGATTATCGGCTTCAACGTCCGGGGCAACGCCAAGGCGCGCGATATCGCCAAGCGCGATGGCGTGGAGATGCGCTATTACGACATCATCTACAACCTGCTCGACGAGATCAGAGCCGAAATGGCCGGCGAACTCGGCCCCGAGCGGATCGAGAATGTCGTCGGCCGCGCCGAGGTGAAGGAAGTCTTCCCCGCCGGCAAGAGGGACAAGGCGGCGGGCCTGCTGGTCACCGAAGGGCTCATCCGCAAGGGGCTGCATACGCGGCTCATGCGCGACGACGTCATCGTCAGCGCGACGACGATCGCCTCGCTCCGGCGTTTCAAGGACGATGTCGACGAGGTCCGCTCGGGCCTCGAATGCGGCGTCGTTCTGGAGAACACCAACGACGTGAAGGCCGGCGATACGCTCGAAGTCTTCGAGATCGAGGAACGCGAACGGACATTGTAGCCGTCGCGAATTGCGCCTAGGCTCCGTTCTCCAACCGTGGGAGAGCGAAAATGGGCGACAAGAAGGATTCGGGCAAAGGCGGCGACAAGGGCAAGCCAACCGACAAGGGCGGATATGACAAGAAGCCCGCCGACAAGGGCGGCAAGAAATAGGCTGCGCCTGACGCCGGCATCGGCGGTCTCGCCGCGGCGCTGACAAGCGGGACGCACAGAGGCTGCCGATGAAAAGCGACGACACCCAATCCGTACGATTGCTGCGCGTGGGCGAACGCGTGCGCCATGTCCTGTCCGAAATCCTGAGCAGAGGCGATGTACACGACGAGGTCCTCGCCACGCATATGGTCAGCGTGACCGAAGTGCGCATGTCGCCGGACCTCAAGCACGCCACGGTGTTCGTGAAGCCGCTGCTCGGCGGCGACGAGGAAGAGGTTCTCGCGGCGCTGAAAAAGAATGTCCGCTATCTGCGCGGCGAGGTCGCCCGACGGGTGAACACAAAATATGCGGCGGCGCTCAAGTTCATTCTCGACGAAAGCTTCGACGAAGGCGGCAAGATCGACACGCTGCTGCGCGACCCCAAGGTGGCGCGGGATCTGGGCGAGGACGAATAATATTACCCGGATATATTGACTCTGTTTTTACCCGGGCATAAATGGGACTCCGTTCAGGAGACCATGATGACAAGCTATACCGCATTCGTGACCGACAGCTGGCTCGCAACCGGATCGCGCAACCATATCGTCGAGACGCTGCGAGACATGCCCGAGGTCGAGCGGGCGTCCGACATCCTCGTGTTCGACGACGAGACCGGGCAGCAGGTCGATTTCGATCTGCGCGCGCTGGAGGAGGAACCGCCGGCGCCGAAACGCGGACGGCCGAAACTCGGGGTGACGTCGAGGGAGGTGACCCTGCTCCCCCGGCACTGGGAATGGCTGGCGAAACAGCCGGGCGGCGCTTCCGCAGCGCTTCGCAAACTGGTCGATGCCGCACGCAAGGCGGGCCTCCCCGATCGCTCGAAGCGCGACGCGGCCTATCATTTCCTCAGCGCGATGGCGGGCGACTATCCGCATTTCGAGGAATCGATCCGCGCGCTCTATGCCGATGACCGGACGCGGTTCGAGACGCTGACGGCCCGATGGCCGAGGGCCGTCCGCGATCATGCGGTCGGCCTGGCCTGGGGCGACTAGACCCGGCGGGCGCGGCCATGGCGGCGGGCTCGGGCGACGAGACGGAAATCGGCGGCAACGGCCGGCTTGTCGCGCCGGGCCGCCGGTATTTCCCGGGACGGATGGCGCGCTAGCAGTAGAATTCGTACCAGACGCTTTTCTGTCTGCGATGCGCCTTGCGTTCATAGAGCGCCCGGGCACCGTCATTGTCCTTCTCGGTGACCAGCCAATATTCGGCAATCCCGCGTTCGCGGCCCTCCGCGCCGACGGCATCCATCAATCCCGTGGCGATGCCGCGGCGCCGATATTTCTTCGCCACGTCGATCTCCTCGATATAGATTTCCGAGGGTTTCTCCGGAAAATGGAAGATATAGGCCTGCGCCTTGCCGACGACCGCACCGTCTGCCACGGCGACCATCAGAATCTGGTCGGGACTGGCAAGGCAGGCGCGCAGAAAATCCTCTCGCACCGGCGCTTCATAGACCCCCTTCGCGATCGTATCGAACAGGGCGATATTGTCCGCGGTGATCCGATGAAACTCGATTTCGGCCATGATTTCGCCTCCCGGTTGCGGCTATAGGATAGCCCATGACCGAACTGTTGGAAAAGCTTGCTCAACCGCTCGCCGATGGCGATGTCCGCCTCGAACTGCGCACCGAAGCCCATCGCGAAGGGTTGCGCGCTGCATGCGCCGCCGATCCGGATATCTGGGACATCTACCCCTTCTCGATGCTCGGCGACCATTTCGATGCCGGATTCGAGGCGATGGAACGGTTCCACGCGACGAAGAACTGGGTCAATTACGCGGTTCTGAACCGCGACACGATCGTCGGCATGACCAATTACATCAATGCGGATCCCGGAAACGGCGTGGTGGAGATCGGCGGCACCTATATCGCGCCCGACGTGCGCGGCGGACCGTTCAACAGCACGATGAAGCAGCTGATGATCGATCACGCGCTTGCCTGCGGCTATCGCCGGATCGAATTCCGCATCGACACGCGCAACGCGCGATCCATGGCGGCTGTCCGCAAGCTCGGCGCGACGCACGAGGGCACGTTGCGAAAGAACCGGATAACCTGGACAGGCTATGTTCGCGACACTGCCGTTTTCGGGCTATTGGCCGACGAATGGACGAACCGGACCTGAAACCCGCCCTTCATGGCTGGCTGATCCTCGACAAGCCGGTCGGCATCGGGTCGACGCCCTGCGTGTCGGCGGTGAAGCGGGCCTTGCGCGAAGGCGGCTATACGAAGGCGAAGGTCGGCCATGGCGGGACGCTGGATCCGCTCGCGAGCGGCGTCTTGCCGATCGCGCTGGGCGAGGCGACGAAGCTGGCCGGCCGGATGCTCGACAGCGCCAAGGTCTATGACTTCACCATCGGCTTCGGGGCGGAAACGGACACGCTCGATGCCGAGGGCGACGTCACCGAGCGGTCGGACCACCGCCCGTCCCGCGCCGATATCGAGGCCGTTCTGCCGCAATTCACCGGCCCGATCGAGCAGATCCCGCCCAAATATTCGGCGCTGAAGATCGATGGCAAGCCTGCCTATGCCCGCGCTCGGGCCGGCGAGGACATCGAGATGAAAACCCGCGCGGTGACGGTTCACGGCTTGAAGTGCTCCGGCGAAGGCCCCGGTCCGGTGGATGAAATCACCCTCACCGCCCATGTTTCCAAGGGCACCTATATCCGTTCGCTGGGCCGCGACATCGCGCGCGCCTTGAATACGGTCGGCCACATTACCATGTTGAGGAGGATCAAGGCCGGCCCGTTCACTCTGGACGGCGCGATTTCGCTGGACAAACTGGACGAATTCGCTAAGAGCCGCACCCTTGAACAGGCACTCTTGCCATTGGCGGCAGGGCTGGACGACATCCCGGCTCTTTCCGTCGCTCCCGATCAGGCAAGGCAGCTCCGCATGGGGCAGCGGGTGATCGGGGTTTCCGCCACTGCCGGGCTCTATCTCGCAACCGACCAGTCTGTTCCGGTTGCGCTCGTCGAATGCGACGGGATCGAGCTGAAGGTGGTGCGCGGGTTTAACCTCTAACAAGCGCTCCGGATGGGCCGGCGTGCTTGGAAGTATGCCCGAGCGCCCTGTTTACAGGGTTGCTCGCACAAAGACTCTGAAAGGAATTATGCGATGTCGATTACTGCCGAACGCAAGGCTGAAGTAATCAAGGAACATGCCCGCGAAGAGGGCGATACCGGTTCCCCCGAGGTGCAGGTGGCTATCCTGACCGAACGGATCACCAACCTTACCGACCATTTCAAGGGTCACCACAAGGACCATCATTCGCGCCGCGGGCTGCTGATGCTGGTCAACAAGCGCCGCAACTTGCTCAGCTATCTGCGCAATGTGGACGAGGGCCGCTACCAGGACCTCATCAAGAAGCTCGGCCTTCGTAAATAGAGTTTTGCAAAACGGCCTCGGTATCGGGGCCGTTTTCATATTTGGACCGCGGGCAATCCGGCACGCGGCCATATCAAAGGGAAGCGCGAAAGCTTCCAGACCGCGCAGGGCCGGTACTGCCCCTGCAAAGAAGCGCCGGACCGCATAGGGCGGCCGGCGCGAAGAAAGTGAAGAAGAAAAGATGTTTGACGTAAAGAAAGTCGAAACCGAATGGGGCGGCCAGACGCTGACC
>NZ_JBQLZM010000101.1:0-16100 GCF_052168275.1 Parasphingopyxis sp.
GCTCGCGCTGGATCGCCTTCATTTGCTCGTTAAGATAATATTCGCGCTGGGTTTTCTCCATCTGGCGCTTCACGCGGCTGCGAATCTTTTTCTCGACCTGCAGCACGCCGAGCTCGCCCTCCATGAAGGCGAAGGCCATTTCGAGGCGCTTCGACGGATCGCGCTCGACGAGCATCGTCTGCTTGTCCGAGACCTTGGCGCCGATATTGGCGGCCACCGCGTCGGAAAGCTGCGAGGCGTCCTCGATCTGGCCGAGCTGGACGGCCGTTTCCTCGGGGATCTTCTTGTTGAGCTTCGCGTAATTTTCGAACTGCTCGACCGTCGAGCGCATGAGAGCGGTGACCTCGGGCCCTTCCGCCGGCTCGTCGTCGATCGGTTCGATATCGGCGATCAGATGCTCGTCGCGATAATGGATATCGGCGAGCGATGCGCGCTGCTGCCCTTCGACGAGCACGCGCACCGTGCCGTCGGGCAGCTTCAGCAGCTGCAGGACGGTAGCGGTGACGCCGATATCGTAGAGCGCGTCGCGATCGGGATCGTCTTCCGCGGGATCGAGCTGGGCGACGAGAAAAATGGTCTTGTCGGCAGCCATCGCGCGCTCGAGCGACACGACGGACTTGTCCCGGCCGACGAACAGCGGGACGATCATGTGCGGAAACACAACAATGTCGCGCAACGGCAGTACAGGAAGGGATAAGGTCATTCGGTGCTCCAGTTTCGGGTATCAGCCCGTATTTACCGGTTATATGGTGCGCGGGAGGGGCGTATCAATGCGCTAGCGAAATCGGGTGTTAATGGCTGGTTTCCCACTTTCCTCGTCGAGACGGCCGCCAGCGGATGTTCGTTTGCCCATTGAGGATTGCGCAATAATCTTTACACGCCTCGTCGTTAAGGGAATCTCCATGCGGTTTGCGGTCCGGTTTCTGTTTCTGTTCATTGGCTTGAATTCAATCGCCTATGCGGCGGACGAGCCTGCTTTCGGGCCGGTATCCGACTGGATCAGGCCGATCGATATTCCGTCCCCTGACCCGGAGCGCGGCGACCAGTCCGTGCAGTTTCTGTTGCATGACAATCAGACCCGCTTCGAAAACGGAGCGGACGAATTCTACATCGAATCCGCCAGCCTCGTTCAGAACCCGCAGGGCTTGGCGGCGCTCGGCACGGTGTCGATTGCCTGGCAGCCCGACCGGCAGGATCTGGTGATACACAAGCTGCATCTGATCCGGGACGGGGAGATTATCGACATTCTCGCCAACGGTCAGGAGTTCGCCATCCTGCGCCGCGAAAACAACCTGGAGCAAGCGACGCTGGACGGCGTCCTGACAGCCGTGATCCAGCCCGAAGGCATGGAAGTCGGCGATATCCTCAATGTCGCATACAGTTATCGTATGCGCGCCGGAGAAATCGATTTCGGGTCGGAGGATTTCTATTACCTCGCCCAAGGACTTCCCACCCGCCACCTGAGATACCGCCAGATTTGGCCGTCCGGGATGAACATGAGGTGGCAGGCTTCGGAAGCGATGGGAGAACCGCGCTCGCGTGAAACCGCCGACGGCACGGAACTGACGCTCGAGCTTCTCGACCGGGAGGCGCCGGAAGTACCGGAGAACGCGCCCGCTCGATTCACATTCGCGGCGACTTTCCAGCTGACGGACTATGAGAGCTGGAACGCCGTCGGCACGCTCTTCGCGCCTTACTACGAGGATGCTCGATCCCTGGCTGAAGATTCAAGCTTGCGCGCGGAGATAGAGCGGATAGCGGCTTCGACGAGCGATCCGCGCGAGCGCGTGATGGCCGCGCTCCAACTGGTTCAGGATCGTGTCCGCTACGTGGCGCTGGCGATGGGCGATAGCGGCTATGTGCCAGCCTCGGCCGATCAGACCTGGCGAAGGCGTTATGGCGATTGCAAGGGAAAAACGGCGCTGCTTCTCGCCATGCTCGACGCACTCGGTATCGAAGGGGTTCCGGCTCTCGTGAGTACAGGTTGGGGCGACGGCCTCGATCAACGCCTGCCCCAGGTCGCGCTGTTTGACCATGTCATCGTGCGAATCGAGATCGATGGCCAAACCTATTGGCTGGACGGAACCCAGATGGGCGATCGCGACATAGAAGCCCTCCGCTATTCACCCTATCGCTGGGCACTTCCCGTGCGCAGCGAGAATAGCGAGCTGGAGCCGTTGCCGCCTGTTTCCCCGCCCCGCCCCCTGCTCGAAACTCGGGTGGTGTATGACGCGTCCAACGGGTTTTCGTCCGAAGTCCCGGTAAACGGCGCGGTAGTGTTTCGCGGCAGTCTTGCGCAGATGATGCTGATGGCTGTTGGCCAGGTCGGTGACGAGCAGCTGCAGCAGCTGGTACGCGAGAGCTTCGCCGAGGTCGGCGAGAATCAGACTATCACGGAGATAACGGTCGGCGACGATCAGAATGTCGGCGAGTTTTCGATTTCGTTCACCGGCACGTCCCTGATGGAATGGCGCGCCGGGGCCGGCCGAAACAATCTGCGGTTCGAATTCGACGATGAAATCATCGACTGGGACGTCAGTTTCGAGCGCGACAATCCCGAGCACGCGGATCTGCCGTTCGGCATGGCGTTTCCGGCTTATATGGCAACGGAAGAAATCGTTATCCTGCCCAACGGCGGGGAAGGTTTCACGCTGGCGGGCGACGATATCAACGAGATCGTCGCCGGCACGCAAATCGCCAGAACTGCTTCGATCGAAAATGGGCGCGCCGTCGCTCGCAGCAGTTTCCGACGCCTCGAATTCGAAGTCGCCGCGGAACGGGCGCGGGCCGATTTCGATACGATCGAAGCGATCAAGGCCGACCAAGCCTATATCGTCGCTCCGTCCGACTATCAGATATCCGAAGCCGAGATCGCCCAAATCCTCGAGGGCGAGGCAGATTCCGCGAATGATCATATCAGGCGCGGGTTTCATCTCATGGGAGCCGGCCGTCAGGACGAGGCGGTAGCGGCCTATGATGCCGCGATCGCGCTCGAACCGGACAATGCGGCCGCACATGCCAATCGTGGCATCGCGCTGATCCAGCTCAACCGGACGGACGAGGCGGAAATTTCGCTCGATCGCGCCGAATCGCTGGATGCGACAGACTTTGTCGTGAAGCAGGGCTTGGGAATGCTCCATTTTTCACGGGGCGAGTATGAGGAGGCGATAGCCGCCTTTGCCGAATCGCTCGATACGAATCCCGGCAACGCCTACAGCCTGTTCGCGTTGCTATCGGCCTATCAGCGCACCGGTCAGCTCGGCGATGCGCTGGACACGATCGACACCATCGTCGAGGCGGAAGGCGACAGTCCGGAGATGAGTGGTCTGAGGGCCCGGATACTGCTCCATCTCGGCGACGAAGCCGGGGCGGTCAGCGTTATCGAGCAGATCACGGTGCCGGAAGGCGACCCGCTCAGCGCATATCTCACAAGGGCAGGCATATTACGGCGAGCCGGACGAGACGCCGAAGCGAGGGCCGAATATGGCAGGGCGCTTGCTTCGGTAGTGGAAGACCGCGCCGAAGATCCGAGCGATCAGATGCTGCTCATCGCGCACGCCCAGATACTGGACGACATCGGCGATGCGCCGCAGGCCGTGAGCATTCTGTCCCGGGCCATCGAGGAGGACGGGCAGAATGCCAATCTACTAAACCAACGGTGCTGGACGAGGCTCACGGCAAATATCGAGATCTTGGAAGCGCTGAACGATTGCGCACAGGCTGTCGAATTCGCGCCCGAAAACGCCGCGATATTGGATAGTCTCGCTTGGGCGAAATTGCGCCTGGGTCGCTGGGGCGAGGCGATTGACGATTTCGATGCCGCGCTCGCACTCGCGCCCGGTCTCGCAAGTTCCCTGTTCGGCCGTGCGATAGCGAAGGAGCGTAGCGGAGATTTCGAAGGAGCCCGAGTCGATTTGGCGGAGGCCCGGCGTAACGCGTTCGATATCGACGCGGAATACGGACCGTGGCTCGGCGATCTGACGCCGGGCGATATCGCTCAACCCTAAGCCGCGTCGTCGGCCGTCTTTTCTTCGGCCTTCGCGAAGACGCGGACCGGTTCCTTGCGGCCCTCGACGACGTCCTTGTCGATGACGACCTCGGTAACATTCTCCAGGGTCGGCAGGTCGAACATGGAATCGAGCAAGATGCCCTCGAGGATCGAGCGGAGGCCGCGGGCGCCGGTCTTGCGTTCGATCGCCTTCTTGGCGATCGCGATCAGCGCGTCGTCGGTGAATTCGAGCTTCACATCCTCCATGTCGAACAGCTTGCTATATTGTTTCACGAGCGCGTTCTTCGGCTCGCTCAGGATCTGGACCAGGGCGCCCTCGTCCAGATCGTCGAGCGTCGCGATGACCGGGAGGCGGCCGACAAATTCGGGAATCAGGCCGTATTTGAGCAGATCCTCGGGCTCGACATGGCGCAGAACCTCGCCGACGCGCCGCTCGTCGGGCGCTTCGACATGGGCGCCGAAGCCCATCGACTTGCCCTGCATGCGATCCGAGATCACCTTTTCGAGCCCGGCGAACGCGCCGCCGCAGACGAACAGGATATTGGTCGTATCGACCTGCAGGAATTCCTGCTGCGGGTGCTTGCGGCCGCCCTGCGGCGGAACGCTGGCGGTCGTGCCCTCCATCAGCTTGAGCAGCGCCTGCTGGACGCCTTCACCCGACACGTCGCGCGTGATCGAGGGATTGTCCGACTTGCGGCTGATCTTGTCGATCTCGTCGATATAGACGATGCCGCGCTGCGCGCGTTCGACATTGTAGTCGGACGCCTGGAGTAGCTTGAGGATGATATTCTCGACATCCTCGCCGACATAACCGGCTTCGGTCAGCGTCGTGGCGTCGGCCATGGTGAACGGCACGTCGAGGATGCGCGCCAGCGTCTGGGCGAGCAGCGTCTTGCCGCAGCCGGTCGGCCCGACGAGCATGATGTTCGACTTGGCGAGTTCGACATCGCTGCCGGCCGCGCCGTGGTTGAGCCGCTTGTAATGATTGTGGACCGCGACCGAGAGGACGCGCTTGGCCCTGTCCTGCCCGATCACGTAATCGTCGAGGACTTCGCAGATCTCGGCGGGCGTCGGGACGCCGCCTTCGCGCTTCGACGCGATCGAGCCCTTGGTTTCCTCGCGGATGATATCGTTGCAGAGCTCGACGCATTCGTCACAGATGAACACCGTCGGCCCGGCTATGAGCTTGCGCACTTCATGCTGCGATTTTCCGCAGAAAGAGCAATAGAGCGTGCTCTTGGAATCGCCGCCGCTAAGCTTTGTCATACTATATTCCCTCCGGCTGCATCGCCGCAGCCGCCATCAGTCTAGCCCGTCGATATCCGGCTAGACAATGACTTATTACACAAGAAAAATGCCTAATGGCTTAATCCGCCCTATCCGTCGGCCTTGGCTTCGGTTTCAGGGCGCTTTTCATAGACTTCGTCGACAAGGCCGAATGCCTTGGCCTCGTCGGCATCGAAAAACTTGTCGCGATCGACATTGTTTTCGATCTCCTTGATCGGCTGACCGGTATATTTGGCCATCAGTTCGTTCATCTTTGCGCGCGTCTTGATCAGTTCTTTCGCGTGGATTTCCACATCGGCCGCGGTGCCCTGCATGCCGCTGGACGGCTGGTGGATCATGACCTTGGCATTGGCGAGCGCGACGCGCATCCCCGGTTCGCCGGCGGTCAGGAGGAACGCGCCCATCGACGCCGCGAAGCCGACGCAGACGGTGCCGACGCGCGGCCGGATATATTGCATGGTATCGTGGATCGCCATGCCCGCCGTCACCGAACCGCCCGGCGAATTGATGTACATGTAGATGTCCTTCTTCGGATTTTCCGACTCAAGGAACAGCAGCTGGGCGGTGATCAGCGACGCCATATTGTCTTCGACGGGTCCGGTCAGGAAAATGATCCGATCGCGCAACAGCCGGGAGAAAATATCAAAACTGCGCTCGCCACGGTTCGATTGCTCGATGACGATGGGTACGAGCGCGTTTTCGATGGGATCAATCATTAGGGGCCTTTCCGGAAAACTGGTCGGGCCAACATCGCGACTTATGCGCCCCGCTTCAAGAGGGCTTAGCCCTTGTGCGACAATCCGGGTGCAGAAAAACCCAGATAGGAGAGTCTGCGCAACTCCCGCCGGCCCCGGACGACGGTATCGAGGATCAGTCCGGCGAACAGGTTCAGCGAGGCCAGCAGCATCAGTCCGGTCGAGAGGATGGCCGTCGGCAGGCGCGGCACGAGGCCCGTCTGCGCGTAGGTCACCGCCAGCGGAATCGCCAGGATGACCGCGGTAAGCGCCAGCAGCCCGGCGATCGCGCCGAAGAACAGTACCGGGCGCTCCATGCGGAACAGCGTCGCCATGGTCCGGAGAATGCGGAAACCGTCGCGATAGGTCGACAGCTTGGATTCGGAGCCTTCGGGCCGGGCGCTGTATTCGGTCACTTCCTCGGCGACCGGCATCTTCAGCTCGAGCGCGTGGACGCTGATTTCGGTCTCGATCTCGAAGCCCTGGGACAGCACCGGGAAGCTCTTGACGAAACGCCGTGAAAACACGCGGTAGCCCGAAAGGATGTCGTTGAAGCTGCGGCCGAAAAGCCGGGCCAGGATGCCGGTGAGCAGCGCATTGCCGAGCCTGTGACCGCTGCGATAGGCGGCCTCGACCTCGGTCTTGCGGGCGCCGACCACCATGTCGAGCTGTTCCTCGACAAGGCGGCGAACGAGGCGCGGCGCGGCGGCGGCTTCGTAGGTCGCGTCGCCATCGGCCATGATATAGATATCGGCCTCGACATCGGCGAACATCCGCCGGACGACATGGCCCTTGCCCTGCATGCGTTCGGTACGGACGATGGCGCCGGCCCTGCCCGCGACCTCGGCCGTGCGGTCCGAACTGTTATTGTCGTAAACGTAGATATCGGCCTGGGGCAGCGCGGCACGGAAATCGGCGACCGTCTGCGCGATCGCGGCTTCCTCGTTATAGCAGGGCAGGATGACCGCGATCGAGGGTGACCCCGGCAGCGGAAACGTGATTTCGCGTTCCGCCACAAATTCGCTGATATGCTCCATTGCCCGTCCTTGGCTGTCCCCGTGATGGGAGAGCTTCTAGGCGGGCAATGGTTAACAACAGGTTCGGAAATCCGTTTTTCCGGCGGAAAATCAGCCTTTCGAGGCGGGCGTTTTCCTGGCGGCCGGTTTTTTGGCGGCGGTCGTCTTTTTCGCCGCCGGTTTCTTGGCCGGTGCTTTTTTCGCAGTCGAGCCGGACGCGGCCGTCTTTCTGGCGGCAGGCTTGCTGGCCGGCGCCTTTTTCGCGGCCGGTTTCTTCGCCGTGGCCTTTTTGGCGGGAGTCTTCCTGGCAGCCGGCTTTTTCGCGGCGGCCTGCGGTTTTTCTTCCTCTTCGGCCTCGATCGCGGCTTCCAGTTCTTCGCGGGTCACCGTGCGATCGGTGATCGTCGCATTCTCGAACAGATAGTCGACGACCTTGTCCTCATAGAGCGGGGCGCGCAGCTGGGCGGCGGCCATCGGATCCTGCTGGATATACTGGATGAACCGCTCGCGATCTTCCGGGCCGTATTGCTGGGCGGCCTGGGCGATCAACTGGCTCATTTCGCTCTGGTTGATCTCGACGCCGTTTTTCTGGCCGATCTCGGAGAGCAGCAGGCCGAGGCGGACGCGCCGTTCGGCGATCGCCTTATACTCGTCCTTCTCGTCTTCCATTTCCTTGCGCGCGGCTTCGGGATCGGGCTCGTGCGACGCTTCATGTTCGAGCTGCTTCCAGATCTGCTCGAATTCCGCCTCGACCATCGTCGGCGGTACGGGGAAATCGTGGTTCGCGGCCAGATAGTCGAGCAGTTTACGCTTCATGTGCGTGCGCGTCAGGCCGTTGAGCTCCTGCTCGACCTGGCCCTTCATCAGCTCGCGCAGCTTGTCGATGCCCTCGAGGCCGAGCGATTTCGCGAAATCGTCGTCGGCCTTGGCTTCCTTGGGCGTACGGACTTCGCCGACGGTGATGTCGAAAACCGCGTCCTTGCCCTTCAGATAATCGACATTGTAATCGTCCGGGAACGTGACCTTCACTTCCTTGGCGTCATTGGCTTTCACGCCGACAAGCTGGTCCTCGAAGCCGGGAATCAGCTGGCCCGAGCCGATCGTGACCGACATGCCCTCGCCCTTGCCGCCTTCGAACGGCTCGCCATCGACCTTGCCCTCGAAGTCCATGACGACGAGATCGCCTTCTTTGGCCTTGTAGGTCTTGGTGGCGGTTTCGTAGCTTTTCTGGTTTTCCGCGAGATTCTGGATCGCCGCGTCCACGGCCTTGTCGTCGGCCTCGACCGTCAGGCGCTCGAGCGTGATATCGTCGATCTTGGTTTCCGGGATCTCGGGCAGAACTTCGACCTTCATCGAAATCTCGATATCCTTGCCACGCTCCCAGTCCGGGTCGAGCGCGACTTCGGGCTGCATGGCCGGACGGATCTTCTGGTCGGCCATCGCTTCCTGGATGCCGCTCTGGATCGCCTTGTTGACGACGTCCTGCTCGATGGCATCGCCGTGCATCTTGCGCACGAGATTGGTGGGCACCTTGCCCGGGCGGAAGCCGGGCATCCGCACCTGCGGCGCAATTTCCTTGAGCTGCTGGTCCACCTGCTTCTCGATGTCGGCAAACGGGATGGTGAGGGTGTAGGCGCGCTTCAGGCCTTCATTGAGCGTTTCAACGGTCTGCATGGTTCTTACAATCAAGCCTTCGTCAGAAAGGGAAATCGGGAGGCGGTTTGACCGCGGGTTGGTGGCAAGCCTGGTGCGGGCGAAGGGACTCGAACCCCCACATCTTTCGATACTTGGACCTAAACCAAGCGCGTCTACCAGTTCCGCCACGCCCGCTAGAGGACCGCCGGTCGGCGGCGTCTATAGCAATAACGCGCGGAAGGGCAAGCGATGATACCGTTCGCAAGGCCGAACCGAACGTCGCTTCACGCCGAATCGATTTGCCTCGCCGATTTGCGGCCTCGCCTTCTGGCCATCGCCCATTTCGCAGACTAATAAGGTCTCCCATCTTTAAACGGGATCGCAATGAGCTTTTTGAAAACCCTTTTCTGGATCGTCCTTTCGGCTGTCGTCGTGCTGTTCTCGATCAACAACTGGCTGCCCGTGACCGTAAACCTGTGGGGCGGTTTGCAGGCCGACGTCAAAATGCCGATCCTGCTGTTCTTCTTCTTTCTCGTCGGCTTCGTCCCGACGGTCATCTATTACCGGACCAAGGCATGGCGCATGGGCAAACGGCTCGACACGGTGTCGCGCGAACTGGCCGACGAGCGCGGCATGAAGCGGTTCCGGGCGCCCGCACGGGCCGAGAGCGCCGACAAGCCGGCCGGGGACGAGCTGACCCTCGACACACCGGCGCCGCGCGGAAGCAGCGCATGAGGAGCCCGATCTTCATCGCCCTCGACACGCCCGATATCGAGCGCGCGAAAGGCATCGCCTCGGCCGTTCGCCACCATATCGGCGGCATCAAGCTAGGTCTGGAATTCTTCGCGGCCAACGGCCCGGAAGGCGTAAAGGAAATGGCGGCGCTCGATCTTCCGATTTTCCTCGACCTCAAGCTGCACGACATTCCGAACACGGTCGCCAAGGCGGTTCAGGCGTTGCGGCCCATCGAGCCCGCGATCCTCACCGTGCATGCCGGCGGCGGGCGGGCGATGATGGAGGATGCCAAAGCGGCGGCGCCGATGAACACCAAGGTCGTCGGCGTGACGGTTCTCACCAGCCTCGACGGCGAAGACCTGCACGACATGGGTGTCGACGGCGATCCCCACGACCAGGTGGCGCGATTGACCGAACTCGCGAAACTGTCGGGTCTCGATGGCATCGTCTGCTCGGGCCGCGAGCTCAAGGCGGCCAAGAAGATCTGGCCGGACGGCTTTTTCGTCGTACCCGGCGTGCGGCCGTCCAGCGGCAAGACGGGCGATCAGAAGCGCATCGTGACGCCGGCCGATGCCCTCCATTCGGGCGCCTCGATCATCGTGATCGGCCGCCCGATCACCCAGGCCGAGGAACCCGATCTCGCGGCAAGGGCGATAGAAGCGACTCTATGACAGCACGAATAAATGTGGCAACCGCTGCCGCTGCAGCCATGCTCGCTCTATCAGCTTCAACGGCCCATGGATCAGAACTGCAGAAGGGCGCGTGCCAACAGTTTGGACCGGATGTATCACAATTGCTTTTCGTTATGGGATATGGATCGGTAGGCCAGATCAATTGCCGCAACGCGACCATCGACTGGCAAGGTCGCATCTCATTTCTGTATGCGAGCGGCCCTAATCGAGGCGAACCTCTACTCTCCTTCATCGGATCGCCTAGCGGTCGTGAATATTCGTTGATTGTGGCAGAAATCGAAGATTCGATTGGCCGCCGAAATGCCGAAGGACAATGCCAGCTTAGCGTCTCAAGTGGAGACGATCGGCGGCGAATTTTCTGTTTCGCAACAACTACCGACGCAGAGCCAACGCTAGCGTTCGTTACTCGATTTGAAATTGCGGATTCAGCACGCGAAATAGGTGTTGACCATTATGCTGAAGGTCACTGCGACCTTACGCACGAGATGCGAGCCATGATAACCGATTTCTTGGTCGCTGCAGCATACGACGAGACTGGTGAAATGCTCGAAGTCGCAGGCGATCTGAATTGGCAATGCGGGGCTATGCGCATTACCTCTGACAACACGCGACGATTCGCTGGAAGATCCGATCCCGGCGAAGAACTAGCTTTTTCCGGAACGATTACATCTGGCGACCGGCAGCGAATGCTGATTGATCAGATAACTCTGCCCGATGGATCGTCAGTTGCGGCAGTTGGAGGTTCATGTGTCGACACGCGACAGGCTGACGGATCACTGCATACGAGCTGCGGTGCGCTCTATCGTCAGGGCGACGACTATTGGAGCGCGATCGTAATGTTTTCACCATCTCGCGAGAATTGACGTAAGGAAATGGCCGACATCGATGTGAAGATATGCGGCCTGACTTCGGTCGAGGCGATCGAGGCTGCGGCGGACGCCGGCGCGGCCTATGCCGGATTCGTGTTCTACGATCCCAGTCCGCGCAATATCCGGCCGCGCGAGGCGCCCGGCCTGGTCAAGCATGTCCCGAAAGGCATGAAACGGGTCGGCGTTTTCGTCGAACCGGAGGATTCGCTGCTCGAAAGGGCCATCGCCGCCGCGCGCCTCGATGTCGTGCAGCTGCACGGGGAGGAACGGCCCGAACGGCTCAAATCGATCAAGGCGCGGCTCGATGTCGATATCTGGAAGGCGATCCCGGTCAGCGCCGCCAGCGATCTCGACCGCGCGCGGCTGTATCGCGATCATGCCGACATGATCCTGTTCGACGCCCGCACGCCCAAGGCCTCGCGCCTGCCCGGCGGCATGGGAATCGCCTTCGACTGGAAGTTCCTCAGTCACTTCAGCCACAAGATGCCCTGGGGCCTGTCCGGAGGCCTGACTGCGGAGAATGTGACCGAGGCGACCGCGACGACCGGGGCCACCATGCTCGACGTGTCGTCCGGCGTCGAAAGCGAGCCGGGCGTCAAGGATCCCGCCAGGATTTCCGCATTCATGGAAGCCGTGAAAGCCGTATGACCGATCAATCCCCGCCCCCCAACAGCTATCGCGCCCAGCCCGACGAGCGCGGCCATTTCGGCGATTATGGCGGCCGCTACGTCGCCGAAACGCTGATGCCGCTGATCCTCGATCTCGAGAAGGAATATCGCGCGGCGAAGCAGGACCCCGCCTTCCAGGCCGAATTCGACGGCCTGCTCGAACATTATGTCGGCCGCCCCTCCCCGCTCTATTTTGCGGAGCGGCTGACCGAGGAAGTGCGCCGGGATGCCGCCGACGGCAAAGGCGCGCAGATCTGGTTCAAGCGCGACGAGCTCAACCATACCGGGGCGCACAAGATCAACAACTGCATCGGCCAGATCCTGCTCGCCAGACGGATGGGGAAGACGCGGATCATCGCCGAGACGGGAGCCGGCCAGCACGGCGTGGCGACGGCGACGGTCGCCGCGCGGTTCGGCCTGCCCTGCGTCATCTATATGGGCGCCCGCGATATCGAGCGGCAGCAGCCCAACGTGTTCCGGATGAAGCTGCTCGGCGCCGATGTCGTGCCCGTCACCAGCGGCGCGGAAACGCTGAAGGATGCGATGAACGAGGGGCTGCGCGACTGGGTCGCGAACGTCCACGACACCTTCTACATCATCGGAACCGCGGCGGGGCCCCATCCCTATCCCGAGCTCGTCCGCGATTTCCAGAGCGTGATCGGCACCGAGGCGCGCACCCAGATGCTCGAGCGGACCGGCCAGCTGCCCGACCTGCTCGTCGCCGCGATCGGCGGGGGATCGAACGCAATCGGCCTGTTCCACCCGTTTCTCGACGATCCCGACGTGGCGATGCTCGGCATCGAGGCGGCCGGCGAAGGGCTGGACAAGCGCCACGCCGCAAGCCTTGCCGGGGGCGATCCCGGCGTCCTTCACGGCAATAAAACCTATCTTCTCCAGGACGACGACGGCCAGATCGCCGAAGCGCATTCGATCTCGGCCGGGCTCGACTATCCGGGCATCGGCCCCGAACATGCATGGCTCAAGGAAAGCGGCCGGGTCGACTATTCGAGCGTGACGGACGGCGAGGCGCTCGAGGCGTTCCAGCTGCTCTGCCGGACCGAGGGCATCATCCCGGCGCTCGAACCGAGCCACGCGATTGCCGCCGTCGTCGAGCGGGCGAGAACCATGGATCGCGACCGGATCGTGCTCGCCAATCTGTGCGGCCGGGGCGACAAGGACATCTTCACCGTCGCCGACGCACTGGGAGTGAAGATGTGAGCGATCGGCTCGGTCAGGCCTTTGCGCGATGCCATGAGGGTGGCCGGGCGGCCCTCGTCGCTTTCGTCACGGGCGGCGATCCGTCGCCGAACGATACCGGCGCAATCCTCGATGCGCTGGTGGACGGCGGCGCGGATGTCATCGAGCTCGGCATGCCCTTCACCGATCCGATGGCCGACGGCCCGTCGATCCAGGAAGCGAATCTCCGGTCGCTCGGCGCGGGTACGACGACGGCCGATCTCTTCGCCATCGCCCGCGATTTTCGCGGCCGTCATCCGGACACACCGCTGGTCCTGATGGGCTATGCCAATCCCATGATCCGGCGCGGGCCCGCATGGTTCGCTGACCAATGCCGCGAGGCCGGTGTCGACGGCGTTATCTGCGTCGATATCCCGACCGAAGAGGACGACGCGCTCGGCCCGGCGCTGCGCGATGCGGGGATCGATACGATTCGCCTCGCCACGCCCACGACGGACGAAGCGCGCCTGCCGGCCGTGCTCGATGGCGCGTCGGGCTTTCTCTACTATGTCTCGGTCGCCGGGATTACGGGCAAGCAGCAGGCGGCGCAGGACAGTATCGAGGCCGCGTTGGCCAGGCTGAAGGCGCATACCGACCTCCCCGTCGCGGTCGGTTTCGGCGTGCGGACGCCCGGACAGGCCGCCGATATCGCCCGCGTCGCCGATGGCGTCGTCGTCGGGTCGGCGATCGTCGAACTGGTCGGCGAACATGGCGCGGATGCACCCGGCCCGGTTCGCGACTATGTTGCGTCGCTATCCGCCGCTATACAGTCCGCGCGCACATGACAGGAAACCGCCCATGAACTGGTTCAACAACGTCCGGAACCGCATCCCCTTCATTTCGAAGCGGACGACCGAGGACACGCTCTGGCACAAGTGCCGCGACTGCAACCAGATGGTGTTCACCAAGGAATATGAGGAAAACCTCTCGGTCTGTCCCGAATGCGGCTTTCACGGCAGGATCGGCCCGTCGACCCGCTTTTTCCAGCTGTTCGACGATCATAGCTGGGAGGAATTGCCCGTGCCCAGGGTGAAGGAAGATCCGCTCAAGTTCCGCGACCAGAAGAAATATGTCGACCGGCTGAAGGCCGCCCGGGCGGCGACCGGGGAAAGCGACGCCTTCGTCAACGCCAAGGGCACGATCAAGGGCCAGGACGCGGTGATCGGCGTCCAGGATTTCGCTTTCATGGGCGGTTCGATGGGGCTGGCCGTCGGCGAAGCGTTCGTCCGCGGTGCCCGCGCGGCGGTTGAGGCGGGCTGCCCCTATATCGTCTTCACCGCATCGGGAGGCGCGCGGATGCAGGAAGGCGCGCTCTCGCTGATGCAGATGCCCAAGATGACCGTCGCGGTCGAGGAACTGCGCGAGGCCGGCCTGCCCTATATCGTCGTGCTGACCGACCCGACATCGGGCGGCGTCATGGCCAGCTATGCGATGCTCGGCGATGTCCAGATCGCCGAACCCAAGGCGCTGCTCGCCTTTACCGGCCGCCGCGTGATCGAGAACACGATCCGCGAGAAGCTGCCCGACAATTTCCAGAGCGCCGAATATCTGCTCGATCACGGCACGCTCGACATGATCGTCGCCCGCAAGGAACTGCGCGACACGCTCGCCCAGCTGATCGATTTTCTCGCGCCCTCGCGCCAGGCCGCCTAAGTCACAACCGGCATGGCCGATCACGCGCGTTCGGACGATCCGGCGGTCCAGCGCCAACTCGACAGGCTGGCGACACTGTCGCCCGGCCGCGATACGCTCGGCCTCGAGCGGATAGCCGTACTGCTCGACCGGCTCGGCAACCCGCATCGCGAACTCCCGCCGATATTCCATGTCGCGGGAACCAACGGCAAGGGCTCGACCTGCGCCTTTCTGCGGGCGGCGATCGAGGCGGCCGGGCTGTCCGCCCATGTCTATACGAGCCCGCATCTCGTCCGCTTCAACGAACGGATTCGGGTTGCGGGAACGCTGATCGCCGACGACGCGCTCGCGCCGTTGCTGGCCGAGGTGCTGGACCAGGCCGAGGGCATCGATCCGAGCTTTTTCGAGGCGACGACGGCCGCCGCCTTTCTCGCCTTCTCCCGGACGCCCGCCGATGCATGCGTGATCGAGGTCGGGCTCGGCGGGCGGCTCGACGCGACCAATGTGATCGAGCGGCCGCTGGTGACCGGTATCGCCCATCTCGGGATCGATCACGAGGCCTTTCTCGGTTCCGACATCGCCGTGATCGCCGCCGAGAAAGCCGGCATCGCCAAACGCGGACGGCCGCTGGTCACGCAGGAATATGACGCGCCGCTCGCGCGATCCATTGCGCGGGTCGCCGGGGAGAGGGGCGCGGAATGGATTGCCCGTGGACGCGACTGGCGCGGCACCGCCTATCGCGGGCAGCTTCACTATCGCGACGGCGAACGCCGGTATCGCCTCCCCCTCCCCCGATTGCCGGGCGCGCATCAGGTCGACAACGCCCTGCTCGCCATCGCGATGCTCAGCCACCAGCAGGCGGTGGCGGTGCCCGAAGCCGCGCTTAGGGCGGCGATGGGTTGGGCCGACTGGCCGGCGCGATTGCAGAAGCTCGAACCGGGGCCGCTGACCGCGCGGCTACGCGACGGCATGGAAGTCTGGCTGGACGGCGGCCACAATGTATTGGCGGCCGAAGCGCTTGCCGCCCATTTCGCGGATATCGAGCACCTCCATCTCGTCATGGGCATGCTCGCCAACAAGGATCCGGCCGGGTTTCTGGAGCCGCTGTCCGGCATCGCCCGATCGGCGACCTTCCTGCCTATCGACAACCACGCCTGCCATGCGCCCGAAGCATTGGCCGAGATAGCGTGTGGCTTGGGCATGGCCGCCGACACCGCCTCCGATATCGATGCCGCGTTCCGCGCGCTCGCGGCGCAAGGCGATGACGCTCCGTCCCGCATCGCGATCGTCGGATCGCTCTATCTCGCCGGCCACGTGTTGCGCGCGAACACCCAATATCCTGAATGACTTCTTATTGCGATTGACTTGCAATAGCAGATATAAGCATAAGGCCTTCCAGACGAAAGGAAGCCTTTGTCCGAATCCAGCAAGCTCGATACTATGCTGCCGCACGCCGCGCCGGTGTGCGGCGATGCCCGCACCCTGCTCTTCACGATCCGCCGCATGGCGATGCACGGGCTCAATGACGCCTTCGCCGCCAACGCGATGCTCGCCGCCTATGGCCTGCGGTACCGCAAACCCCTGCTT
>NZ_JBQLZM010000102.1:0-26218 GCF_052168275.1 Parasphingopyxis sp.
GGATCACCGTTTCGGGCGGGTCGAGCAGCAGCGTCTCGGCGGCGACGCGCACGCCCTGGCCCGCCGGCAGCCGCGCCCCAGCCAGTGCGAGCCATTGGGCGCCGAGGCTTTGCTCGGCGAGGCTGTAGCCGCTGTCGCTGAGAAAGGTGACTTCGCGCAGCGCCGCGGGGTGCTCGGCGGCGAAGCGTCGGATGGCGGCGACGATCCGCCGGCCGCGTTCTTGGCGGCCCAGCGCCGCGGCAACCGTGCGGACCGCATTCTCGATATCGGCGATCGTCTGGGGATAGGGAAGCGCGATCAGTTCGGCCCCGATCCGGTCGGCGAGCCGCGCCCGGTCCCGCGCGACGCCGCCCATCGTCAGGATCAGGTCGGGCCGATGGCCGGCGACCGACACGACGCTGCCGTCATTCGCCGGATAGCGCCGGGCGGTGCGCCAGAAGGGAAATTCGTGCGGGTCGCGCGCGAGATGGGTGACCGAGGCGATCTGGTCGGGCCGGGCGAGCAGCAGCAGCAGTTCGTCGGTGCACATATTGACCGACACCACGCGGCCCGGCGCGGCCTGGGCGGTGCCGGCGAGGCAGAGCCAGAGGCCCAGCCACAGCGCGGCGAGCGCGGGCAGGGGCCTCCGCGCGGCCTTCGTCTTGCTGCGGCGTACGTCCGCCAACTGCGCATCCTCCCCGGCCATGTCGCCACGAAGGAAGCGCTGACGCGGCTTCCCGTCGCTCCGGCTGGTCCCGGCCGGGGGTCGGACGACGCAAAGGCAGGTCTCCTGGCTCGCGGATCGATCGCCTTTGATGTCCCCGCCTTCCCGAACCGGTACGGTTCAGTGGCGCAATGGGACGGCTTTTCCGCTTACAGTTGCGGGCACAGCACCGGATTTCCGCCGGTTTCCCTTTTCACCGCGCCGATGCGCGGCACCTTTGCCAACTTCCGCCGCTACGCCCCGCCGCAAGCCCTTGTCAAGCGCCGCCTCAATGGCTAGATGCGCGCCTTCGCTTGTACCGGCTGGTCGGTAACCAGCCACGAAGAAAGCCAAAGCCATGAAAACCGACATTCATCCCGACTACCACATGATCACGGTCAAGATGACCGATGGCACCGAGTTCCAGACCCGCTCCACCTGGGGCGCGGAAGGCGATACGCTGAACCTCGACGTGGACCCGAAATCGCACCCGGCCTGGACCGGCGGCAGCCGCAACCTGATCGACACCGGTGGGCGGATCGACCGCTTCAACAAGCGTTTCGGCGGGCTTACGCTCAAGAAGAGCTAAGCGTTTTTCACGCTTTTTCGAGCAGGACAGACGGCGATCCCCTTGTGCAACGGCCAAGGGGAATGTGACGGTGCACGCCACCGAACAGGAGAGCGATGTGGACGATTGGGACACTGACGAAGACGGCAATTTCAAAATGCTCCGTTTCCACGGATATGAATCGGCGACCGCGCCCGGACATGTCCTGTTGCGCATGCTCTATTTCAGGGAAGATTCGGACCAGCCGGCCAATGTTCCCGACGGCCTTCAGGTGCTGTTGACTCCGGACATGGCCCGCAAGTTCGCCGCCGATCTCGTCGCCGGCGCGGATCAGGCCGAAAAGGGCGAGTAAACGCGTCGGGCTGGTGGCGGACAGGGTGGGATTCGAACCCACGGTGAGCGCAAACCCACGCTGGTTTTCAAGACCAGTGCCTTAAACCACTCGGCCACCTGTCCGCTTCGCAAGCGCGCTTATCCTGCAAACGCCCTTGCGTGCAAGCGATACGACGAAAAGCTTTCCCTTGACCCCGCCGCTATGGCAGGAAGGCGGAGAAAGGGTAGTAAATGCGTCACCTTACCAGAATTCTAGCGTTGATGGCCGCCGTCCTCGCGTTCGGCGCCGCCGGCACCGCGCCGGCCCAGACCGATGCCGGCTTCCGGGCCTATATGGAGCAGTTGCGGGCCGAAGCGATCGCGGAGGGCGTGCGGCCCGAAACGCTCGACCGGATCATTCCGACACTGAGCTACAATCCGCGGGTCATCGCGCTCGACCGCAACCAGCCCGGCGGCAGTTTCGATTCGCCGATCCCGCCCTTCGCCCCCTACCAGGCACGCCACGTCAATCCGACGCGGATCGACGCCGGGCGGGCGACATATCGCCGGGTGCGCGACCAGCTCAGGGAAATCGAGCAGCGCACCGGGGTTCCCGGCAAGATTGCCATCGCGATCTACGGGCATGAGACGAATTACGGCCGCATCACGGGCAATTTCGACCTGCCGCGCTCGCTCGCGACGCTGGCCTATGAGGGCCGTCGCCGCGAGCTGTTCGCCGGCGAGTTCATCGCGGCGATGAAGATGATCGATCGCGGCGTGCCGCGCGACCGGCTCGTGGGCAGCTGGGCCGGCGCGTTCGGCTATCCGCAATTTCTGCCCAGCGTCTATCTGCGCCTGGCGGTCGACGGAGACGGGGACGGCCGGGCAGAGATCTGGCGCAGCGAGGCCGATGCGCTCGCGTCGATCGAAAACTATCTGAGCAATGCCGGATGGCGCGCCGGCGAGCCGTGGGGAATCGCGGTGAACGTGCCGTCCTCGCTCAACCGCGACGCCGTCGCCAACCGCACGACGCCGACGCGCTGCCCGCGAGTCCATGAACGTCACAGCCGCTGGATGTCGATGGCCGAATGGCGCGAACTCGGCATTCGCCCGCAAAACGGCGTCTGGCCGGACGACGGCATGATGGCGACGCTGCTCGAGCCGGACGGTCCCGGCGCCACGGCCTATCTTCTCACCAACAATTATCGCGTGATACTCGACTATAATTGTTCGAATTTCTATGCGTTGTCGGTAGGGTTATTGGCCGATGCAATTGTTCGATAGGAAGCGATGGACGCTCCTGGCAGCGCTGGCCGTGCTCGCCGCATGCAGCAGCGGGGGCCGCGAGCTGCCGCCGGCGTCGGCCGGCGGAGACGGCGCTGTCTACGGGGCGGCCGTGTCCGACGCGCCGGTCCAGATCGGTCCGCCCTATACCATCAACGGCCGCACCTATACGCCCGCCGATCCGTCGCATTATGACGAGGTGGGGCTTGCATCCTATTATGGCGCCGAGCTTTCAGGCCGGCCGACCGCCAATGGCGAACGCTTCCGCCCCTCAGGGATCAGCGCCGCGCACCGGACCCTGCCGTTGCCGTCCTATGTCGAGGTGACGGCGCTGCAAACCGGGCGCACCATATTGGTCCGCGTCAACGATCGCGGACCGTTCGCCGACGACCGGATCATCGACCTCTCGGTCGGCGCGGCGCGGCAGCTGGGTATCGAGGAACAGGGAACGGCGCCGGTGCGCGTGCGCCGCGTACAGCCCGTCGAAAGCGACCGCGCGCGATTGCGTGCGGGCCAGCCCGCCCAGCCGCGTCTGCAGACGTCTCCGCAGCTGCTCGAGGCCCTGCGCGCGCAGTTCGAGCGCGGCGGCGGCATCATCCCGCAGGCGACGCCGTCCCCCGATGCGCCGGCGGCGACCGGCCGGACGGCAACTTCTACGGCTTCGGGCGGAAACGCCGGTCCTTCGACAGCAGGCGTGAACTGGCAGGTCGAGGAGGAACCGCAATCCCGGCCCGTGCAGTCCGCGCCGCCCGCCGCCGCGGCCGGCGATTATTACGTTCAGCTCGGCGCGTTTTCCAACGCCGCCAACGCCCAGCGGCTGGCCAGTCGCGCCGAGCGTCTCGGCACGGTGCGCATCGTCTCGGCCGGCTCCATCCGCCGGGTCAGGCTCGGTCCCTATCCGACTCAGACCGCGGCCAATCAGGCGTTGTCGCAGGCGCGATCGGCCGGTTTCGGCGACGCCCGCATTTTTCGCGATCCCGCACGATAACGGGGCAGACAAGAAAGAGAGACATGAGAAAGGCTTCCGTTCTTCTCGCCATAGCGCTGACCGCGATGGTGGCGCCCGGCCATGCCGAACGTCCGCGGTATGACGGCGATGCGCCCATCGCCTATCTGATCGACATGAGTTCGGGTGCCGTATTGTTCGCGCGCGATGCCGACCGGCGGATGCCGCCCGCATCGATGGCCAAGATGATGACGGCCCATGTCGCGTTCGATTTGCTGGACGAGGGCGAGATCAGCCTGGACCAGGAATGCACGGTGCGGCCGGATACATGGCGGCAATGGCACGGCCCAAGCGCGGGATCGACGATGTTCCTCTCGCCCGGCGAGCGGGTCAGCATCGAGAACCTCCTGTACGGGGTCGTCACGGTATCGGGCAACGACGCCAGCGTCGTGCTCGCCGAATGCCTGTCGGGAACGGAAACCGCTTTCGCCGCGCTGATGAACCGCAAGGCGGAAGAGCTGGGCCTCGAGAACAGCCGTTTCGGCAACAGCACGGGCTGGCCCGACGAGGGCCGCAGTTATGTATCGGCGCGCGATCTCGCGCGGCTCGCGATCGCGACGATCCGCCGCTATCCGGAATATTACAGCCAGTTCTACGGCCGCCGCGAATTCACCTGGGGCGAAACGATGAGCGGCCAGCCCATCACCCAACCCAACCGGAATCCGCTGATCGGCAATGTGGACGGCGCGGACGGGCTCAAGACCGGCCACACCGAGGAAGCCGGTTACGGCTTTACCGGCTCCGCGATGCAGGATGGCCGGCGCCTCGTCATGGTGGTGGCCGGCCTCGATTCCTATCGCGGGCGGATCAGCGAAGCGACCCGCTTCATGGAATGGGGCTTCAACGCCTGGCGGTCGCTTCAGCTCGTGTCGAGCGGCGGACGCGTCGGGACGGCGCGAGTACAGGGCGGCAGCGCAAGCGAAGTCGGGCTGGTGGCCCCGCGCGATCTCGCTGTGACCATTCCCGCGGGCCTTGCCTCCGAACGGCAGGTCAAGATCGTCTACGAAGGGCCGATCCGCGCGCCGATCGCCGAAGGTCAGCATATCGCCGACCTTGTGGTGGAAACGCCCGACATGCCCGCTCAGCGGTTGCCGCTGGTTGCCGAGCAGGCGGTCGGAGAGCGGGGCTTTTTCGGACGGGTCTGGGCCGGCCTCAAATCGCTGCTCGGCCTTGGATAGGGGCGCGTGCGCGGCAGGTTCATAACGCTCGAAGGCGGCGAGGGCGCCGGAAAATCGACACAAGCGCGGTTGTTGACGTCTTGGCTCCAGGACCGGGGTTTCGAGACTATCGAAACCCGGGAACCGGGCGGAACGCCGGGAGCCGATGCAATCCGCGCGTTGTTGCTGGACGGCGATACGCCTTTTACCCCGACGGCCGAGGCCCATCTGTTCGCGGCAGCGCGCGCCGATCATGTCGAAACGCTCATCCGGCCGGCGCTCGCCGCCGGACAATGGGTGGTGTGCGACCGGTTCGTGGATTCAACGCTCGCCTATCAGGGGGCGGCCGGAAAGCTCGGCGTGGATGTGGTGCGGTCGATCAATGAAACGGCGATCGGCGACACATGGCCCGATCTCACCATATTGCTGCGAACCGACACGGATACGGGCACGCGCCGGGCGATCGCCCGCGATGGGCTGGAGACCGACCGGTTCACGAATCGGGATTTCTCTTTTCACCGCGCTGTGGCTGCGGCTTTTGACGGTTTCGCGGCGAGAGAACCGGTGCGCTTCGCAGTGGTCGACGGCACCAAAAGCATCGAACAGGTGGCGGGCGCGATCCGATCGGCGGTAGAGACGCGGTTGCTATGAGACTTTTTGGCCACGACACCGCTGTTGACGCTTTCCGCGACGCGCTGGACAGCGGCAAATTGCACCACGCCTGGCTGCTGGCAGGGCCCAAGGGCGTCGGCAAGGCGCTGTTCGCCGACATGGCGGCGCGGCACGTGCTGGCGCAGGCCGCCCGGCCGGAAGGACTTGGGGAGGGGCTTGCCGTCTCAGACAGCCATCCCACGGCGCAGCTGATCGAAGCGGGCAGCCATCCCGACCTGCGCCGCCTGGCGCGGCTGCCGCGCGACCGCAAGCCCGACGAGCTGGCGCGCAACATCACGGTCGACCAGGTCCGCGGGATCCAGTCGCTATTCGCGACGACGCCCTCGATGTCGGACTGGCGGGCGGTCGTCATCGACGCGGTCGACGATCTCGAGCGGCCGGCGGCCAATGCACTGCTCAAAAATCTCGAGGAACCGCCGTCCAATTGCGTGTTCCTGCTCGTCTGCCACAGCCCGGGCCGGGTGCTGCCGACGATCCGCTCGCGTTGCAGGATGCTCAGATTTTCAAGGCTTTCGGATGACGCCATGGCGTCAGCCATCCTCCAGGCCGCGCCCGATCTCGACGCGGAGGAACGCGCGGCGCTCGTCCGGATCGGCAACGGCGCCCCGGGCCAGGCGCTGCACTATGCCGGACTCGATATCGCGGCTCTCGATGAAACCATCCGCACGCTGATCGCGAGAGGGGATCCGGGTAACGGCGCTCGCGCGACCTTGGCGCAAAGCCTCGGCCTCAAAAACGCCCAGCCCCGCTACGAGGCCTTTCTGGACCGCGCGCCGGCGGCGATTGCTGCCCATGCGCGGACCTTGAAGGGCAGCGCGCTCCAAAAGGCGGTATCGGCCTGGGAAGAGGCCCGCTCGCTGGCCGGCGGGGCGCAACGCCTGTCGCTCGACCCCCAGACCACCGTTTTCGCGCTTGCCGGACTGCTCGCTTCGCTGCATGAACCCCGGCATGACGCCTGAATCCAAGCCTTTCTACATCACCACCGCGATCAGCTACCCCAATGGGCGGCCGCATATCGGCCATGCCTATGAAGCGGTCGCGACCGACGCGATCGCCCGCTTCCACCGGCTCGCCGGCCGCGACGTCCGTTTCCAGACCGGGGTCGACGAACACGGCCTGAAGATGGTCAAGACGGCGCGCGAACGCGGCATGGACATCCGCGACTTCGCCGATGAAATGACCCAATATTTCATCGATATGGGCAAAGTTCTTAATATTCAATATGATCGTTTTATCCGGACAACCGAAGAGGCGAACCACCGCGCGGCACAGGAGATCTGGCGGCGGATGGAGGCCAGGGGCGACCTGTATCTCGATCGTTACGAGGGATGGTATTCGGTCCGCGACGAAGCCTATTATGACGAAAAGGAACTGATCGACGGGGAGGTGGACGAAAAGCTCTCGCCCCAGGGCACGCCGGTCGAGTGGACCGTCGAGGAGAGCTGGTTCTTCAGACTCTCAAATTACCAGGACAAGCTCCTCGAATTGTACGAAAACCGTCCTGAGTTCCTGAAGCCCGACAGCCGCCGGAACGAAATCGCCCGGTTCGTCGAAGGCGGGCTGCGGGATCTGAGTATCTCGCGCACCAGCTTCGACTGGGGCGTGAAAGTGCCCGGGCATGACGATCATGTCATGTATGTCTGGCTCGACGCGCTGACCAACTATCTGACAGGCCTCGATTTCCCGGACGAAGACGGGCTGTACGCCCGCTATTGGGGCGAGGGGGCCGAAAGCGTCCATATCATCGGCAAGGATATCGTCCGCTTTCACACCGTCTATTGGCCGGCGTTCCTGATGAGCGCCGACCTGCCGCTGCCGTCGCGCGTTTTCGGCCATGGGTTCCTGCTCAATCGCGGGCAGAAGGAATCCAAATCGCTGGGCAATGTGACGGATCCGATCGAGCTCGCCGAAACGTTCGGCGTGGATTCGGTCCGCTATTTCCTGCTCCGCGAGGTCAGTTTCGGACAGGACGGCAGCTATTCGGCCGAAGCCATCGTCAATCGCTGCAACGCCGATCTCGCCAACGATCTCGGCAATCTGGCGCAGCGCACGCTGTCCATGATCGCCAAGAATTACGACGGGAAAGTTCCGGAACCCTGCAACCCGACCGATACGGATTGCGCGTTGATGGCGACGTTCGACGCGATCCCCAAACAGGCCGCCGCGGCGATGGAAGAATTCGCAATCCATCAGGCGCTGGAGGCGATCTGGCGCGGAGCGGGGGACGCCAATCTCTATATTTCGGAGGAACAGCCCTGGTCCGTGCGCAAGACCGATCCGGCGCGCGCGGGGACGATTCTCTATCGCTGCGCCGAAGCGGTGCGCCAGCTCGCCATCCTGGCGCGCTGGGCGATCCCCGCATCGTCCGATGCGTTGCTCGACCAGCTGGCCCAGCCGGAGGAGGCGCGCGACTTCGCGGCGCTCGGCCACCCGCTCAAGCCGGGTCTCGACCTGCCCGCGCCCCAGGGGGTCTTTCCGCGGCTGGAATTGCCCGAGGGGCAGGGTGACAGCTAGGCCGCGAAGCCCTATCTCGACGCCATGTTCGTCGATAGTCATTGCCATCTGAACTACGAAGGTCTGGTCGAGCGTCAGGATGACGTGATCGCGGCGGCGCGCGCGCGCGGCGTGTCCGCCATGCTCAACATCTCGACGCGCGAACGCGAATGGGACGCGATCATCGGAACCGCGGAAAAAGCTGACGATATCTGGGCTTCTGTCGGCATCCACCCGCACGAAGCCGACGCCCATCCCGATATCGATACCGCCAAGCTCGTGGCCAGGGCCGATTATGCGCGCGTCGTGGCGATCGGCGAGACGGGCCTCGACTATTATTACGAGCATTCGGACCGCGAGCGCCAAAAGGCGAGCTTTCGCGCCCATATCGCCGCGTCCCGCGAAACGGACCTGCCGCTCATCGTCCACACGCGCGATGCGGAAGACGACACGGCGGAAATCCTCACCGACGAAATGGCGAGAGGGCCATATCGCGGCGTCATCCACTGTTTCACGGCCAGCCAGGATTTCGCGGACATCGCACTCGATCTGGGCTTCTACATCTCGATGTCGGGCATCGTGACGTTCAAGAATGCGAAAGATCTGCAGGCGACGGCGGCCAAATTGCCGGCCGACCGACTGCTGATCGAGACGGATTCGCCGTTTCTCGCTCCCGTCCCGAATCGCGGCAAGACCTGCGAGCCGGCCTTCGTTGCGGACACGGCGGCTTTTCTCGCCGACTTGCGCGGCGAAACGGTCGAAGAACTCGCCGCCTATACGACGCGCAACTTCCATACATTGTTCGACAAGACCGCCGCGTGAAGGTCCGCATTCTCGGCTGCGGCACCTCGTCGGGCGTTCCGAGGATCGGCAATGACTGGGGCGCCTGCGACCCGGACGAACCGAAGAACCGGCGGATGCGATCGTCGATTCTGGTTTCGGCCGACAATCACACCATCCTTGTCGATACCGGGCCGGACCTGCGCCAGCAGATGCTCGATGCGAAGGTCAAACGCGTGGATCATGTGATCTGGACCCATGAGCATGCCGACCATTGCCATGGCATCGACGAACTGCGGCAGCTCTATTTTGCGCTGGGCGGCCCCATACCGTGCCTGGCGCGGCCCCGCACCCTGCGGGAGCTGCAGCAACGGTTCGACTTCGCGTTCAAGGGAAACGGTCCTTACCCCTCCTATGCGCATGGCCTCGCGCTGACGGACCGGGTGATGCTCGGGAGCATGACCGTCACGGCGGCGGACATGCCGCACGGCACGATCACGTCGGCCGCCCTGCGCTTCGATCATGGGGGCAGGAGCATCGCCTATACGACCGATTTCACCGGCCTGCCGGCCAAGGCCTTCGAATGCGTGGAAGGGGTCGATGTCTGGGTCGTCGACGCCCTGCGCCGGCGGGAGCATCCGACGCATCCGCATCTCGCGCAGACCCTCGAATGGATTGACAAGGCCCGCCCCAAACGCGCGATACTGACCCATATGGACCATTCGATGGACTATCGGACGCTGTGCAACGAGCTACCGTCCGGTGTCGAGCCCGGTTATGACGGCATGGAGGTGGATTTGGGATGAGCGACGGGCAGGGCATCAGCCTCGTCTGGGCGGTCGTCATGCTGGTGATCGTCGTCAGCGCGCTGGCCAGTCGGCGAATTCCGCTCGGCCAGGCCGCCAAGATGGCCGTGGGCTGGATCGCGATCTTCGCGATCGGCCTCACCATCTACGCGTTTCGCAACGATATCAAAGCGTTCGGGCAGAGAATCTGGTACGAAATCGACCCGCCGGAAACGGTTGCCGACGGGGAGACGCTGCGGATCCGTAAATCGGCCGACGGGCATTTCTGGGTGAATGTGCGGATCAACGGCAATGAGGAGCGGTTTCTGGTCGATAGCGGCGCGACGGTGACCGCGCTGTCGGTCGGCGCGGCGACCCGTTCGGGCGTCGAACCGGGCGGCGGCTTTCCGATGATCCTGAATACCGCCAATGGCGCGATTTCGGCCGATCGGGCGACGGCCGAGACGCTGATCGTCGGGACGATCCGCCGCGACGACATGCCGGTCGTGATCGCGGAAGAGTTTGGCGGCACCAATGTGCTGGGCATGAACTTTCTTTCGTCGCTGTCCGGCTGGAGCGTCGAAGGCGACTGGCTCATCCTCGAGCCGTGAAATCCGTGAGGTACGTCGCGGTGTACCGCATCGGCCGGTCATTGGCCGGGGCGCGTTTTGCATCTAGAACGGACCGGAAGGGCAAGAGCCCCGAAACCGCCTATAATTTAACATAATGTATATTATCGGGATTAAAGATCGATGGACGTGACGTGCCCCTCTCGGCCGGAAGACCGCCTCGGCGACCGGATTTCGCGGCTCGCGGCGATCATGGAACGGCTGCGCGATCCGGAAACCGGCTGCCCTTGGGATGTCGAGCAGGATTTCGGCTCGATCGCACCCTACACGATCGAGGAAGCCTATGAGGTCGCCGATGCGATCGGGCGCGACGATATGGCGGCGCTCAAGGACGAACTCGGCGATTTGCAGCTCCAAGTCGTGTTCCATGCCCGCATGGCCGAGGAAGCCGGCCATTTTGCGCTGTCCGACGTGCTCGACGGGATCTCCGACAAGATGGTGCGCCGGAACCCGCATGTGTTCGGTCCTGAAGCCGACGATGGCGATGCGGGGCCCGGCTGGGAGGCGATCAAGGAAGCGGAGCGGGCCGAAAAAGGCGGAAACAGTGCCCTGGACGGGGTCGCGACGGCCCTCCCCGCGCTGTTGCGTGCTGAAAAACTGCAGAAGCGCGCGGCGCGCACCGGATTCGACTGGCCGGATGCGTCCGGCCCAAGGGCCAAGATCGACGAAGAACTTTCCGAAGCCGAATGTGCGAAGAACGACGCACAACGCGCTGAAGAAATTGGAGATTTGCTGTTCGCGGTGGTCAACTGGGCGCGTCATCTCGGTATCGACCCCGAAACCGCGCTGCGCGCCGCGAACGCCAAGTTCGAGCGGCGTTTCCGCGCCATGGAGAAGCAGGCCGGCCCCGGCTTTTCCGGTCTTTCGCTCGACGAGATGGAGCGGCTCTGGACGGCCGCGAAGCGCGGGGAAGCCTAGCCCGCCTCTACCCGGTCCTGAAAACGGTCCCAGTCGATAGCCGACAGTTTGACGGAAACGTGCATGATTTCCCCGTCGACATGCTGGTCCAGAACGCTGCCGTTGCGGTGCAGCCACGCCAGATTTTCGCCGTCGGACAGCCGGAGACGGACATCATGGACCGCGCTGCCGCGATCGAGCCGTTCGGCGATCAGGAGCCGGAGGTCCTCGATCCCCTCCCCGGTCAACGCCGATAGCGCGATCACGTCAGCGCGCCGGTCCGCCGCGTTGCGCAACTGGTCGCGCGCCGCATCGTCGAGCGCGTCGATCTTGTTCCACGCCTCGATCAGCGGGGCACTCCCCTCCCCGTCGATCGCGCCGATCTCCTTCAGAACCGTTTCGACGTCGGCGCTCTGCGCCTCGCTGTCGGGATGCGAGACGTCGCGCACATGGACGATGAGATCCGCCGCATTGACCTCCTCCAGAGTCGCGCGGAATGCCGCAACCAGCTGGGTCGGCAGATCCGAGACGAAACCCACCGTGTCGGACAGGATCGCCTTGTCGAGCCCGGGCAGCGTTATCTCGCGCATCGTCGGGTCGAGCGTGGCGAACAGCAGATCCGCCGCCATGACGTCACCACCCGTCATCCTATTGAAAAGCGTCGACTTTCCGGCATTCGTATAGCCGACCAGCGCGATAACCGGCCAGGGCGCCTTCTGCCGGCGCGCCCGGTGCAGGCCGCGCGTCCGGCGAACCTGTTCGAGTTCGCGGCGCAGCTTCGCCATCCGGTCGCGGATCATCCGCCGGTCGGCCTCGATCTGGGTCTCGCCCGGACCGCCGAGAAAGCCGAAGCCGCCGCGCTGGCGCTCGAGGTGGGTCCAGCTCCTGACGAGCCGCCCGGCCTGATAGTCGAGATGCGCGAGCTCGACCTGTAAACGCCCTTCCGCGGTCGCCGCACGCTCGCCGAATATTTCGAGAATGAGCCCGGTCCGGTCGATGACCTTGACCTTGAGTTCATCTTCGAGGTTCTTTTGCTGAACGGGAGTCAGCGCGGTGTCGATGATCGCCAGATCCGCCTCGACGAGCCGCGTTTCCACGGCGAGGTTTTCGACCTGACCCTTGCCGAACAACGTAGCCGGCCGCGCCTGACGCAGCTTCACCGCGATTTTCCTCGCGACCTCGATACCGATCGCCTCGGCGAGGCCCGCCGCCTCGTCGAGCCGCGCATCACTGTCGCGGCTTTCATCGCGCCCGAAATCGGGGAAGACGATCAGCGCGCGATCGCCGCGCCGCAAGCCGTCCAGTTCGTCGCGATCAAAAACGCTCAAGGCCGAAGACTCAGGATTGGGCGTCGGGGTCGGCGCTGCCGAGATCGATGGGATTGGCCGGCTGGATCGTCGAAATCGCGTGCTTGTAGACGAGCTGAGACTGGCCGTCGCGGTTGAGCAGCAGGCAGAACAGGTCGAACGCGGCGACCTCGCCTTGCAGCATCACGCCGTTGACGAGAAACATGGTCACCGGATCGCGCTCGCGCTTCACCGCGTTCAGGAATATCTCCTGCAGCAGCTTGCCGCGCTTTTCTTCGGCGAATGCGTCTTCGATCTCGGTCATGTCCATCGGCCCGCCGGGCATGATCGTCGAGATCGCATGCTTGTAGACGAGCTGCGACTGGCCGTCGCGGCGCAGCAGCACCGAAAAATTGTCAAACCAGGTGATGACGCCCTGAAGCTTCACGCCCTTGACGAGAAACATCGTGACGGGCGTTTTTGTCTTGCGCAGCGTGTTGAGAAACAGGTCCTGAAGTATATTGACCTTTTCAGCCATTTTCGGCCTCCGGTTCTTGGCGGGTCGTGGCCCGCTGGGCATCGTTTTTCGACGTCTGTTCGACAAGGCGGCGACCCGCCTCTTCCCGAAATGTAGGTGGGGCGATGCCCGACTTCAATCAGTTGTTGTTTTTCTTGTTCTCGTTGAGGCCTAGGGTCTTCAGCTTGCGATGCAGCGCCGAGCGCTCCATTCCGATAAAGGTCGCGGTACGGGAGATATTTCCCGAAAAACGGCGGATCTGGACGCGCAGATATTCGCGCTCGAACGTCTCGCGCGCTTCCCGCAGCGGCGTGCCCATGATCGCCCGCGCGCCCTTGTCCGGCGCAATCTGCATCTGGTCTTCCAGGATCTCGGCCGGCAGCATGTCGACGTCGATCCGTGCGATCCGGTCGCCCGGCGCGAGGATGATCGTGCGCTCGACGATATTGCGCAGCTGGCGGACATTGCCCGGCCATTCATAGGCCTGCATCGCGGCGATCGCCTCGTCCGAAATTTCGGGGTTGGGCACCCGCCGTTCGGCCGCGTAGCGTGCCGCGAAATGTTCGACCAGCGGCGGAATATCCTCGCGCCGCTCGGCCAGCGGCGGCAGGTGTACCGGGACGACGTTCAGCCGGTAGAACAGGTCCTCGCGAAACCGGCCTTCGGCGATTTCGGTCTCCAGATCGCGCGCGGTGGCCGAAATCACGCGGACATCGACATTTACGAGACGCTGACCGCCGATGCGATTGAACCGCTGATCGGTCAGCACGCGCAGGATACGGCCCTGTGCCGCCAGCGGCATGTCGCCGATCTCGTCGAGGAACAGCGTGCCGCCATGCGCCTGTTCGAGCAGGCCCGGGCGCGGACCGCTATCGTCCTCGGTGCCGAACAGCTCTTCCTCGACCCGTTCGGTCGTCATGCGCGCGGCGCTGACGACGACGAACGGCGCCTCCGCCCGTCCGCTCCAGCCGTGCAACAGCCGCGCCGCGACTTCCTTGCCGACGCCTGCCGGACCGGTGATCAGGACCCGGCTTCCCGTGCCCGCCACCCGCTTCAGGGTCGCGCGAACGCTGTTGATCGCGCTCGAATTGCCGGTGAGTTCGTCCTCTTCGCCGACCCGGGCCTTGAGCGATTCATTCTCGCGGCGCAGCCGATCGGTTTCGGTGGCGCGCGCGATGAGATGGAGGAGGCGCGCGGCCTCGAAAGGCTTTTCGATGAAATCGACCGCGCCCCGCCGGATGGCCGCGACCGCGGTATCGAGATTGCCATGACCTGAAATCATCAGCACGGGCAGGCTCGGATCGCGCCGCTTGATCTCTTCGAGCAGATCGAGCCCATCGAGCTTGGAGCCCTGCAGCCAGACATCGAGCAGGACGAGCGAGGGACGGCGTTCCTCGAGCGCGGCGATCGCCTCGTCGCTGCTGCGCGCCGTCCGCGCCTCATAGCCTTCGTCTTCGAGAACGCCGGCGACGAGTTCGCAGATATCGGCTTCGTCGTCGACGACGAGAATATCGAGTGACATCAGGATGCCTCCTCATTGTTACGCGTTAACTGAAACAGGCGATCGTCCCCCTCGGCATCGCCGGCCGTCGAATCCTTGAGCGGCGCCAGCGCTTCGATGTCGAACGCGATCCGCACCCGCGTGCCGCCTTCCTTGCGATCCGCGAAGGCGACGGTGCCGAAATGCTCCTCGACGATCTTCTTGACGATCGCGAGGCCCAGACCCGTCCCGCTTTCCCGGGTCGTCATATAGGGTTCGGTGAGCCGTTCGCGTTCTGCAGGCAGACCGACCCCATTGTCTTCGACGTCGACGACGATCCGGCCGGCGTTCCGCGCAACCGTCAGTTTTATCGATCCCCCGGCTTCGCCCTCGCCGTGCTTCTGCTCGACCGCCTCGACGGCGTTCTTGACCACATTCGTCAGCGCCTGGCCGAGCTGGCGACGGTCGCAGACGAGCGGCGGAATATCCTCGACGACATCCTGTTCGAACGCGATCTCGGGATGCGCGACTTCGTGCAGGAAGACGGCCTGGCGCGCGATGTCGACAATCGATTCCTCCCGGAAAACGGGTTTCGGCATGCGCGCAAAGGAGGAAAATTCGTCGACCATCCGCCGGAGATCGCCGACCTGACGGACGATCGTCCCCGTCAGCTTGGCGAAAACACCGCTATCGGGATCGGCCGCATCGCCGAACCGCCGCTGCAACCGCTCGGCCGCTAGCTGGATCGGGGTCAGCGGGTTCTTGATCTCGTGCGCGATGCGCCGGGCGACGTCCGACCAGGCGGCGCGGCGCTGGTCGAGCAGCTGCTGCGTGATGTCGTCGAACGTCAGCACATGGCCGCCCTGATCCTCGACCAGGGTCACCGCCAGCGTGCGCGGCTCGCCGCCGCTCGTCATCTGGATGACCTTCTCGCGGTCCCGGCCGTCGAGCAACCGGTCGAGCTCGGGCGCGATATCCTTCAGGCATTTCTCCATCACGGCATGCTGCTCGACTTCCATCATTTCGGCCGCCGAACGGTTGATCAGCCGGACCCGCCGTTCGCTGTCGACGGAAACCACGCCGGCCGTGACGCTCGACAGCACCGCTTCGATGAAGGCGCGGCGGCTGTCGAGCTGGTCGTTGGCCAATACGAGCGCGCCGGTCTGCTCCTCGAGCCGGCCGGTCATGCCGTTGAAGGCGTTGGCCAGCGTGCCGATTTCGTCACGGGCGCCCGCTTCGGGTACCCGTGTCGAGAGATCGCCATCGGCCACCTTGCGGGCCGCCTGGACCAGCGCGCCGACCGGCCTGACCAGCCTGTCCGCCACCGTCAACGCGATCCAGATCGCGGCCGCGACGATCAGCAGCGAAATGACCAGCAGCGCGGCATTGAAACGCAGCTGCATCACCTGGCCGCGATCGATCAGCTCGTCATAATCGTTGAGGATCGCCTGAGCCCGTTCGGTCTGCAGCTGCATCTGCGGATCGGACGCGCGCGAGGCGTAGATAAGATAAGGCGATTCGTCGCCGAACCGCGCAAGCGCCTCGAAACGGTCGCCAGCATCGTTGACCGCCGACTGGCGTTCGGCGTCGAGCGTTGCGAGCAACGAGGCCGTCAGCCGCGATTCCATCGAACTGTTGTCGGGATTGACGAGCGCCACGGTTCGCACCTCGCCCCCCTCGCCCACCGTGAAGATCGCCGCGTCGGAAAGCTCGCGCGCATATACCTGAAACGCGAAATTCTCGACGAATTCGGGCGATTCGAACGAGGATCCAGCGACCAGCGGCGCAAGATCGGCTGCCATGGTCCGCGTTTCCGCTTCGACCTCCTCAAGGCTCTCGAGATAGAAGTCCTGGGCGAGGCTACCGGCATTTTCGAGCGTGTCGCGCGCGCGCTCGGAAAACCAGAACTCGACGCCATATTGGAACAGCAGGGAGGCGAAGATCACGACCAGCAGCGTCGGCACCGCCGCGATGCCGGAGAACAGCGCGACGAGGCGGACATGCAGCCGCCCCTTCCCGCCGATCGGTGACCGGGCGGCGCGGCGCTGCGCGATCCGCCGCGCGATCAGCACCATCAGGAACATCGCCGGGACGAGCAGCGCCACCAGCAACAACGCGGTGAGGAACGGGGTCAGGAACAGTTCGTCCGATCCCTGGCGTGTCAGGATGAAATAGCTGAGAGCGACCATCGAGAGGAAGACGCCCAGCGTGATCAGCTCGATCGACGGCATGAACCAGCTCTTGCGGCGCAGCCCGTCCAAGCCGTTTTCGCTGCCTGCCAATTCGCCGGAAACCGCGTCTGTCGTCATCGTTGCACGGCTAACACAGTCGCGTTGCATAGAAAACACAGTTTTCCAGACATGCGGGCGTTTCACGGCGCTCTGATCGGACGGCCCGTCGCAAATCGACCATCCGGAGCGTCAGGCGGCGGCGCGTTCGAACGCGGGCCCGAAGAAATCGGCGAGCATCTGCAGCACCTGTTCGGGATCGTCTTCCTGGTTGGCGCGGTTCCGGAATTCGGCCGAGCCCGGGAGGCCCTTCGTGTACCAACCGATATGCTTGCGGGCGACCTTGACCCCGACATCGACGCCATAATGATCGAGCATGTCCCGGTAATGGGCGTCGATCACGCGATACTGTTCGTCGAGCGAAGGATCGGGCCGCCGTTCGCCGGTCGCGAACCAGTGCATCATCTGGCTCAGCAGCCACGGTTTCCCATAGGCGCCGCGACCGACCATCACGCCGTCGGCGCCCGACTGGCGCAGCGCCTCTTCGGCGTCTTCGATCGAACAGACATCGCCGTTCACGATAACCGGGATCGAGACCGCCTTCCGGACCTCGGACACGAATTCCCAGTCGGCATGGCCCTTGTACATCTGGCAGCGGGTGCGGCCGTGCACGGTGATCATCTTGACGCCCAGATCCTCGGCGATCTTCGCCAGTTCCGGCGCATTTCGGCTCCGGTCATCCCAGCCCGTGCGCATTTTCACGGTGACCGGCACGTCGACGGCCTTGACCGTCGCCTCCATCAGCTTCGTCGCCAGCGGAATCTCCCGCATCAGTGCCGATCCGGCATAGCCGTTAACCACCTTGCGCACCGGGCATCCGAAATTGATGTCGATGATCGCCGCCCCGCGTTGCGCGTTGAGCTTCGCGGCTTCGCCCATGGATTCCGGGTCGCAACCGACCAGCTGCATCGACACCGGATCCTCGATCGGGTCCCAGGCCGCCTTCTGGATCGACTGGCGGGTTTCGCGGATCGCCGCCTGGCTCGCGATCATCTCGGTGACGTTGAGTCCCGAGCCGTAACGCCGGACGAGACGTCGGAACGGCCGGTCCGTCACGCCGGTCATCGGCGCGAGAATCACGGGCATGTCGATCGTCAGCGGACCGACGGAGATGGGAGCAAGGTTCGTCATAATGCGTTTCGTTTCTGGCGCGCATCTAGTGACAAAGGCGTTGGCGAGCAAGCCGGGGCTCGGCTAAGGCGATGGCGATGTCGGATCGAGCCCATATCGTCGCGTTGATCGTCGCCGCCGGAAAAGGCGAACGGGCTGGCGGCGACATTCCGAAACAGTATCGGGTTTTTCGGGGCCGAACCGTGCTCGCCCACGCCATCGACGCGCTGGCCGCGCATCCCGCCATCGACGACATCCGGGTGGTGATCGGCGACGGCCAGGACCAGGCCTATCGACAGGCGATCGGCCCGCGCGACCTGCCCCCTCCGATCATCGGCGGCGCGTCGCGGCAGGATTCGGTGCGGAACGGGCTCGAGGCGATCGCCGCATCCGGGGGCGCCGATATCGTATTGATCCACGACGCCGCCCGGCCCTTCACGCCCGAACCCGTGATCGACCGGCTGGTCGACGCGCTCGGCGGGGACATCGGCGCGATCCCCGCCCTGCCCGTGATCGACAGCCTTGCACGCATCGACGGTGCCAGCGTCGACCGCTCCGAATTCGTGACGATCCAGACCCCGCAAGCCTTTCGCTTCGAGACGATCCTCGCGGCCCACCGGAACTGGGCCGGCGACCGGCCCGCGACCGACGATGCCGCCATCGCCCGTGCCGCCGGCCATTCGGTGGCATTGGTCGAGGGGGATCCCGTCCTCAAGAAAATCACCTTTGCCGAGGATTTCGCGATGCCGTCCGACCTGTCAGCGCCCTCCACCGCAACCGTCCGCACCGGCCTCGGTTACGACGTCCATGCCTTTGCCGAGGGCGATCATGTCTGGCTGTGCGGCGTCGAAATTCCCCATGACCGGGCGCTCGCCGGCCATTCCGACGCGGATGTCGGGCTCCACGCGCTGACCGACGCCATTCTCGGGGCGCTCGGCGAAGGCGATATCGGCGACCATTTTCCGCCCGGCGATCCGCAATGGAAGGGCGCGCCCTCGCATCGCTTCCTCGCACATGCCCGCGATCTCACCGCGAAACGAAACGCCGCCATCCATCATGTCGACGTGACGCTGATTTGCGAAGCGCCGCGGATCGGTCCGCACCGCGCCGCGATGCGCGCGCGGATCGCGGAAATTCTTGCGATCCCGGAAAAATCTGTCAGCGTGAAGGCCACAACGACCGAGAAACTAGGCTTCACCGGACGCGGCGAGGGAATCGCCGCCCAGGCCGTCGCCACGCTCGGAGACAGGGGAGGATGATATGCGATTGAGGAAACTGGCCGCCGGGGCGGCATTGCTCGGTTTGTCGGCACAGGCCACCGCGCAGCCGGCCTGTCTGACGAATGCCGAGGCGGAAACGATGATCCAGGCGATGCTGCCCAGCCTGATCGACAATGTCAGCGAACAATGCGAAGCACACCTGCCGGCCAATGCCGGGCTGATCGCCCGCAGCGAGGCCCTTGGCGAACGCTATACACCGGCCGCGGAAGCGGCCCGGCCGGAAGCGGCCGGCCTCGCATTGCGGATTCTCGATGAGGGCGAAGACGATACCCCGCCGTTCGACGCGGAATCCGGCGGCGAGCTGGTGCTCGGCATTTTCGAGATGGGCATCGCCGTGGCCATGGCAGACGCGATGGACGCCGAAAGCTGCCCGATCGCGGATCGGGTCTTCACGGCTCTCGAACCCCTGCCCTCGCGAAACTTTTCCAGCCTGCTGACGCTGCTGATCGAGATCGGCGGCCGCGACGACGAGGATGACGATCCCGGCCCGTTTTCGATCTGCGGCGCAGCGCAAGGCTGACCGTGAGCGGTTCGGGATATCTGCTGCCGGACGAACTGGTGGAGAAGGCCCGTTCGGTCATCGACGCCAACCGCGCCGCTGGGCGTCGGATCGCGCTCGCGGAAAGCTGTACCGGCGGGCTGGTCGGCGCCGCGCTGACGGAAATACCGGGCTCCTCCGATGTCTTCGAGGCCAGTCTCGTAACCTATGCCAACGGTGCCAAGACGGCATTGCTGGGCGTCCATGACGGTATCCTCGAAACGTTCGGAGCGGTATCGCCCGCCGTCGCCTGGGCGATGGCACTGGGCGCGCTCGAACGCAGCGGCGCCGACATCGCCGTCTCGATCACCGGCGTTGCTGGGCCCGGCGGCGGAACCGAAAAGAAGCCGGTCGGCACCGTCATGTTCGGGCGGGCGTTGCGCGGCGGCGACCCCGACCAGGCGGATACCGGTGAGAAACTGTTTCCCGACCGTGGACGGGCGGCGATCCGCCTTCAGGCCGCGCTATGGGCGCTGGGACTGCTGCTCCCGGAAACGCTGCGCGCGCCATCGCCGTAGAGCGCGCCGGCCCGCGCCTCGAAGCTGTCCGTCATCTTGCGGAGCGCGCGATCGAACACCTGGCCGGCCAGGCTTTCGAACACCCGGCTGCGAAAGGCGAAGTCGACGCAGAATTCGATCAGGCAGCCGCCCCTGTCGCTGGGTTCGAAGCCCCATTCATTGTGCAGATATTTGAGCGGGCCATCGAGATAGTCGACGGCGATCCGGCGGTGCCGTTCCTTGTTGACCTTCGACGTGAAGGTCTCGCGCAGCGACTTGAACCCGACGACGAGGTCGGCGACCATCGCGGTCTCGCTGTTCGATCTGATCCGGGTGGCGACCACCCAGGGCAGGAATTCCTGGTAGCGCCCGACATCCGCCACGAGGTCGAACATCTGTTCGGCCGTATAGGGTACGTGGCGGGTTTCGCTGTGTCGCGGCATCGATAGGGCGTCAGGCCTTGGCCAATTGGGTCTCGCGCGCCGCGCGCAGCTTCTCGAAATCGTCGCCGGCATGATAGCTTGACCGGGTCAACGGGCTGGAAGCGACGAGCAGGAAGCCCTTGGCCCGCGCAATCCCGGCATAGGCGTCGAAGGCCTGCGGGCTGACGAAATCGATGACCTTCGCATGTTTCGGCGTCGGCTGGAGATACTGGCCCATCGTCAGGAAATCGACGCCCGCCGAACGCATGTCGTCCATCACCTGATGCACTTCCATGCGCTCCTCGCCGAGGCCGAGCATGACGCCGGACTTGGTGAAGATCGACGGATCGTGGCGTTTCACCTGTTCGAGCAGCCGGAGCGAGGCGTAATAGCGCGCACCCGGACGGATGGTGGGGTAGAGCCGCGGCACCGTTTCCAGATTGTGGTTGTAAACGTCCGGCCGCGCCGCGACGATCGCCTCGACCGCAGCTTCCGACTTGTTGCGAAAATCGGGCGTCAGTATCTCGATCGTCGTTTCCGGCGTGGTTTTCCGCAACGCCTCGATGACCTTGACGAACTGGCTCGCACCGCCGTCGGGCAGATCGTCGCGATCCACCGAGGTCACGACGATATGTTCGAGCCCGAGCTTGGCGGCGGCATCGGCGGTATGCTGCGGTTCGAGCGGATCGACCGCTCCGGGCATCCCGGTCTTTACGTTGCAGAAGGCGCAGGCCCGCGTGCAGACATCGCCGAGAATCATCACCGTCGCATGCTTCTTCGACCAGCATTCGCCGATATTGGGGCAGGCCGCTTCCTCGCACACCGTGTTGAGGTTCAGTTCGCGCATCAATTTGCGCGTTTCGTTGAACGTTTCCCCCATCGGGGCTTTCACGCGAATCCAGTCCGGTTTGCGTGCCCGTTTGACCGGTGCCGATGCGGCGGTTTGCAGAGTCGCTTTATCCATGCGCCGGAGATAGCGACGGATCGCGGCGATTTCCAGAATTACTCGCCGGCCGGACCGAACGGCAGGCTGGCGGTCATGACGGGGGGTCGCCTCGGCCGGCCGTCGACGATCTCCGCAATCTCCTCGTCCGACAGGCGATAGACGACACCTTCTCGAACACCGGATTCTCCGGCATCCGCGTCGCCGCTATCGGCATAGTCCACGATGGCGCGCACCAGTTGCAGGCTGACGTCATAATCGCTGAGCTCGGCGTAGCGGCCCCGGAAATCCATGATCGACAGGAGGACGTCCAGTCCGATATCGACCGGATCGGGATCGATCAGCGTCCACGCCGCTTCGGAGGCGCGGGCCCGCGCAACCCGCGCAGGGTCCAGCACGCTGCCGACATAGACGGACTCGGTCTGGTATCCGTTGAGCGCGACCTCCAGGAGACCGCCCGAAGCGGTCGGCAGGTAGATGTTGCACGGCGTGACGCAGCTATCGCCATATTCGCTGGTGACCGTCGCGCCCTCCGGGGCGGTCACAACCCGAACCGGATGCGCGTTCGCGAAGGGGCGGCCACTCACGCAACCGGCCAACGCGGTCGCGCCCAAGGCTACCGCGACCGTCGATGCTCGGATATTTTTCATCGCGACTCTCCCCTGACCTGCTCGATTTTCTCGCAAGTCGCTGAACCGCCAATGAATATCGATCGGGGCGGCCGATCGATCGCTGTTGATACATTGGCTTGATGCAGGGCCCACCCTGAAATAGGCCAAGACCCCATGGACATCGTGATCGCAACGCTGACTTCGCCGGTCATCCTGTTCTTCATCCTCGGCATGCTGGCGGCGTTCGCCCGATCCGACCTCGCCATTCCCGAGGCGATCGCGAAAGGCCTGTCGCTATACCTGATGGCGGCGATCGGCCTGAAAGGCGGCGTCGCGGTTTCGGAGTCGGGTTTCACGCCGGACCTGGCGCTGGCCGCCGCGGCCGGCCTCGCCCTTTCCTTCCTGATACCCTATTTCGCCTATGCCCTGCTGACCGGCTTCGGCAAGCTCGACCGCATCAATGCCGGCGCAGTCTCTGCGCACTACGGCTCGGTCAGCGTCGTGACCTTCGTGACCGCGTCGGAAATATTCACCGGCCAGTCGATGGGGCCCGCCGGTTACATGGTCGCCGTGCTCGCACTGATGGAAACGCCGGCGATCATCAGCGGGCTGATGCTGGCCCGGCGCGGTCAGGAACGCGACCACAACAACGGGAACGGCGGCGGATTGATGCACGAAGTGCTGCTGAACGCTTCTGTCGTCTTGCTGATGGGCTGCTTCTTCATCGGATTGATCGCCGGGCCGACAGGATTCGAACCCATCGCGCCGCTCTTCCAGATACCGTTTACGGGCGTTCTTTGCTTCTTCCTGCTCGATATGGGACTGGTTGCCGCGCGGCGTCTGGTCGAAGCCAGGGCAATGACGATACGGCTGACTACGCTCGGCATCCTCTTTCCCATTGTCAACGGGACAATCGGCACCGTCCTCGGCACGGTGATCGGCCTCGATGTCGGTTCGGCTGCGGCACTCGGCGTTTTGGCGGGAAGCGCCTCCTATATCGCGGTGCCGGCGGCCATGCGCATGGCGCTGCCCGAAGCCGATCCGGGACTCTATCTCTCGATGTCGCTCGGCGTGACCTTCCCTTTCAACATCATATTGGGCATTCCCTTGTTCGCAGCACTCGCGCAGGCGATAGGATAGTCATGGTCGAAACCGTCACCCGCAAGCGTATCGAAATCCTTGTCGACAAGCCGCTCGCCCAGGTTCCGGTCCGCGCGGCAGCCGATGTCGGCATCGCCGGCTATTCGCTGATCCCGGTCCAGTCCGGCGCGGGCCGGCACGGCAGCTGGCGCAACGACCGGATATCGGGGGCCGAGAACAAGGTGATCTTCCTGACCATCGCTTCGGAGGAAAAGGCGTCGGCGCTGGTCGATCTGCTCGCGCCCAAGCTCGACAGCCACAGCCTGCTCCTGACCGTTTCCGACGTCCAGGTCGTGCGCGGGGACCGGTTCTGATGCCGGAGTTCGGCGCACTCGTCGACGGTTATTACCGGTTCCGCGCCGGCGACTATGCCGCGCAGAAACGGCGCTACGACAATCTCGACCATGACGGCCAGCATCCCCCGGTGATGGTGATCAGCTGCTGCGACAGCCGCGTCGATCCCGCGACGATTTTCGATACCGTGCCCGGCCAGATGTTTGCGCTCCGCAACGTCGCCAATCTCGTGCCGCCCTATCAGCCCGACCAGCGCCTGCACGGCGCGTCGGCGGCGATCGAGTTTGCCGTCGTCGATCTCAAGGTCCGCCATGTCGTCGTGATGGGTCATGGCAAATGCGGCGGCATCACCGCCTCGCTCCGGGACGAAGACCGCGGCATCCGGGGCCCCAGCTTCATCGACGACTGGATGACGATCATCAAGCAGGGCCGCGACCGCATCGTCGAGCGGGCGGCCGCCGATCCGGCGCTGGACGCGCAGCGCGAGCTCGAACATGAGGCGATCCGGATCAGCCTCCAGAATCTGCGCACTTTCCCTTATGTCGCCGAGCGGGAGGCCGAGGGCAGCCTCAAGCTCCATGGCTGCTGGTTTGCGATCGCCGACGGCGAACTCCATGTCATGGACGACGAGAGCGGCGCCTTCCGGCCGGCCTGACATTCGATCCGCCCCTAGCCAACCGCCGCCCTGCTGCTAAGGGATTCCGATGCAAACCGGCCAACTGATCTCCCTCGCCCTCTATTTCATCCTCATGCTCGGCATCGGGCTCTACGCCTGGCGAACCTCCACCGACGACGTGGCCGGCTACATGCTCGGCGGGCGCAAGCTGAGCCCGGCGGTCGCGTCTCTGTCCGCCGGGGCGTCCGACATGTCGGGCTGGATGCTGCTCGGATTGCCGGGCGCCATGTACGTTTCCGGGCTCAGCGCGAGCTGGATCGCGATCGGCCTGTTCATCGGAGCGCTCGTCAACTGGATCGTCGTCGCCCCGCGCCTGCGCGTCCATACGCAGATCGCCGAAGATGCGATTACCATTCCGGACTATTTCGAAAAGCGCTTCGAAGACCGCTCGCGCATGCTGCGCGTGATCTCCTCGATCGTCATCGTCGTCTTCTTCACCCTCTATACGTCGAGCGGCGTCGTCGCGGGCGGCAAGCTGTTCGAAAGCGCGTTCGGCGCCGACTATGCGCTGGGCCTGTGGATCACAGCGGGCGTGGTCGTCGTCTACACATTGTTCGGCGGGTTCCTGGCGGTCAGCCTGACCGATTTCGTCCAGGGCTGCATCATGTTCGTCGCGCTGGTCCTCGTGCCGGTCGTGGCGCTGACCGAGATCGGCGGCATGGGAGGCCTCCAGACGACGCTCACCGGCATCGATCCCGGGCTGCTCGACCTGTTCGGCGGGATGACCGCGATCGGCATCATATCGGCCATGGCCTGGGGCCTCGGCTATTTCGGCCAGCCCCACATCATCGTCCGTTTCATGGCGATCCGCAGCGTCGCCGATGTGCCCCGGGCGCGCAATATCGGCATGACCTGGATGGGCGTCACCCTGATCGGCGCACTGTCCACCGGCCTGATCGGCCTCGCCTGGGCGACGCAGAACGGACTCGCGGTGGACGATCCGGAAACCATTTTCATCCTGCTTTCGCAGATCATGTTCCATCCATTGATCGCCGGTTTCCTGCTCGCCGCGATCCTCGCCGCGATCATGAGCACCATCTCCTCCCAGCTGCTGGTCTCGTCCAGCTCGCTGACCGAGGACTTCTACGCGATCTTCCTGCGCAAGGAGGCCGGGCAGAAGGAGCTCGTGACGATCGGGCGGCTGTCGGTCGTCGCGGTCAGCCTGGTGGCGATCGCGCTGGCCTACAATCCGAACAGCAATGTGCTCGGCCTGGTCAGCAATGCCTGGGCCGGTTTCGGCGCGGCGTTCGGCCCGATCGTGCTGCTGAGCCTCACCTGGAACCGGATGACGCGCAACGGCGCGCTCGCCGGAATGATCGCCGGCGCGGCGACGGTCCTTTTCTGGATATACGCGCCGGTATTGGCCGACGGGGCGACGCTTTCCTCCCTGATCTACGAGATCGTACCGGGCTTTCTTGTCTGCGGCCTCGTCGCGATCCTCGTCAGCCTGTTCGGCCGCGCGCCGGCGGACAGCATAACCGAAACCTTCGAACAGGCCCGCGTCGCGCGCACGGCCTGACTATAGCGAGACAAACCCATGCCCAACGACCATGATCGCCACAACGCCAATATCGCCCTGCTGATCGACGCCGACAACGCCTCGCATCAGGGCATCGATCCGGTACTGACCGTGCTCGCCGAGCTCGGCAATGTGAATATCCGCCGCGCCTATGGGAACTGGCGCAAACAGGCGCTGAAAAACTGGGTCGACAAGCTTCACCGTTACGGCATCGAGCCGCAGCAGCAGTTCGACCTGACCAAGGGCAAGAACGCGACCGACATGAAGATGACGATCGACGCGATGGACCTCCTGTTCGGCGGCCGCGTCGACGGGTTCGGGATCATGTCGTCGGACAGCGATTTCATGCCGA